>JAVVGN010000024.1:0-23822 GCA_032249095.1 Candidatus Caldarchaeales archaeon
GCCTTATTTGTTTCCTGCCCAGAACCTTTGCAAGACACCTAGCGAACTCCTCGACGAACTCCTTATCTTTAGCCTTAAGGCCTATCCAGACATCGTTGTAGCCTTTGATGGTGCGTCTTCTTCTATAAGTGTATCCGTCACCGACCTTCACACCTATCACGTACGCCAACTCCTCAGAGGGGTTCAATAGTTCTAGCGAGGGTATCCTTCTTCCGTTGTATGGGCTATGCACTCCACGTAGCCAGTAGCTTATGTGAGACTTGAAAAGTCTGACTCCGTATCTTCGATAGATCTCCTCGATAATCCCTTTATATGTCAGCCCGCCTCTCCGAAGGGCAACAGCATCATCATACAACTTTATTCGGAGTTCACGTGGCAGGCACCTACTCAACACTCATCCGCCTTGACCTCGTATGGCCTCGCAACTATGTGGAACCTCTCCATCTGCACCCTCTCTAGGACTATCGAGTTGAGAGGTGGTAGATGGTAGATTCTCGGCGGCGTTTCTCCCGCCGTGGCCTCGTATATTAGCCATCTCAGCGTCGCGACGGAGGGTATCATCCATGTCCTCAGCCCGCCATCCCACTCGTTCTGCACAATAATGATTCCGTCTGGGGTCGGAGTAATGTTCAGAAGTTGAATGATGCTTGCGAGCCCCGTCAGGACCACTACGGCTACGCCCGCCGCAAGCCCCACGACGATGAGTATCACGGAGACCACCGCGTAGTTGAAGATCTTCTGGTCGCCGAGAGCTGAGGCTATTCTCCTAACAGCGATGATCACCAGAACAACCCCCGCGATATAGAGGGCTAGGCCGGCGTAAGGGATGGGCAGCAGAATCATAAGTATCGAGCCACTTCCCCCCAGTATCTTCGCGTCTGTTAGCTGGGCCGAAGCTATCTCCCAAAAACTTGGGCGCGTAATATTTATGACTTTGTCAAATTGCTGGGTGCGTCAATACCTTATCCGGACGCTATCCGTTCAACCAAGGTTCATACATATTATCTGGCTGCCTCCTCAAGCTTTCTTGGGTTGCTGGGGGCTGCCGGAGGGGTCAGAGCGCTCATACAGGTCTTGGCGGAGAGCAGGAAGCTGGAGAGCGTCGGCGAGCAGCTAGCGAGGCTTCCCGAGACGCTCGATGTCTACGAGGTGACGGGAGAGTTCGACATAGTAGCATCGGTCCTAGTCCCTGACGTGGAGTCGCTGCGGAGGCTCGTCTCGGACAAGATACTGAGGATAGAGGGTGTGAGGGCCGCCGTCACAACCATAGTTCTCCACACCTATAAGATCAACGGTGAGGTGACGTGGGAGTAGCTATAGCCACGCACCCAGGGGCTACTCCTCAGGCCCCACCTTCCGGATAAGTATCGCTTTGGCCGGGTGCCTCGAGAGGACTGACCGGAACCTCTCGTCGGCGAGGGACACCTTCTCTATCGCGCCCTTCAAAAACCGCTTCACGAGGAGGACTATGAAGTCAGAGTCGCCCCGGCTCGTCTCCAGCTCCACGAGCTGCTCGAGCTGCCCGACCCTCACCTCTACGCTCACGTCGTAGCCACTCGAGGCGAGACTCTCGGAGACCCTGTTGAGCGAGGCCTCAGCCTCCCTAGCGGCCCTCTCGTATTCCGGCTCAAGCTCGGGGTCTATGATGGAGAGCAGCTTGATCGAGAAGCGCCTGTCGAAGTAGTGCTTTAGGCTCTGCACAACCGTCTCCGGATCCTCGTAGGGCCTCACCAGGACGGTTAGTCTCATCCTGTAGCCCGCCGGGATCACGGCCGCCCTCTCCTCCCTACTCACCACCGGCGCCCTCGCTACGAGCCTCTTGTAGAGGTAGTACCCCGCCAGCCCCGAGAGCATCCAAAGCACGCCCAAAACCCTCCCGTAGGGGTGGAGGAGCATGAAGAGCGTGAAGATCGTCCCGATCAGAATGAGACCCACCAGCGCCAGAACCGGGACCTCATACGGCTTACCCCGGAGCATGAGCCTGACGCTGGGCCTCATACGCCACGGCCTGTAGACGTGTGGCTCGCTGTTCCTCAGCTTCAGGAGGGCCAGCAGGAGTATTATGTAGCTTAGGGAGGCCCCGAAGTTGTAGAGGCTTGCGAGGAGCGGTATGTTGCCCGGTAGGGTGAGTAGGAGCGCTACGAGGCCGAAGATGATTATGGTCCTAGTGGGGGTCCTGAACCTCGGATGTATCGAGTAGAGCCAGCCTGGTAGGAGGCCGAGCCTGCCCATGCTGGCGGCAAGGCGGGATATACCTATGAGTCCGGTGTTCGAGGAGGCCGTCGCCAGCACTATAGCCGTGAGAGCCACGAGGAGAGAGAGTTCGGCCCCGAGCACCGGGAAGCGGGAGACAAGGGCGGCGACCGGGTTCTCGATAGAGTCGGCGAGGACCTGCCACCCTGTCACGCCCAGCCCCAGCGCGCTAAACAGGAGGACGAAGGTGGGGACAGAGAAGGCACAGAGGACCGCCGCCCTAGGTATCCACCTGTAGGGCTTCCTGACCTCCTCCGCGGCCTGTGCGATCGACTCGACACCGATGTACGAGGCCATGGCTATCGTGAGGGCGTAGAGAAAGTTGTTGGTCTCGACGCTTATACCCGGAATGTAACCCACCTCCCCCAAGACCTGAGTGTTCCCAAGCTCCCGGAGCTGGGAAAGGAATCGCGAGGGGTCGAAGGACGTGAGGAAACCCACCGCCAAGATGAGGGACTGGACGGCTATCCCGACGGCCACTATCCCCACTAGGAGCCCGGCGGAGTACTTTATCCCCACATAGTTCACGGCAATCAGGAGGAGGACTATTGCCGCGGCTATGAGGGCGAGGCTGCTTATGCTCACGGGACCCAGGGAGAACTCGAGGCCCTCGAGCTCCGTGAAGACATACTTGAAGTATCCCGAGGCCGTCGTCGCGAAGAGGGCTGTGCAGAGTACGTAGTCGAGTATAATCGCCCAGCCCGCTATGAAGCTGGCTAGCGTGTTCCAGGCGCGTAGCGCGTACACGTATACACCTCCGGCGTAGGGGTAGGTCGGGGCCAGCTCGGCGTAGGAGAGGCTCACGGCCAAATAGGCTATCGCTGTTATGAGGAATGCGAGGAAGACCCCTCCTCCAGCGTAGAGGGCAGTCACGCCCAGCGCGATAAAGATGTCGGCCCCGACGTCGCCGAAGCCCATCGAGAAGGCGCCGAACCATCCGACCTCCCTCTTAAGGCGCCTCCCCGAGTTCCCAGCCATCCGACGGGGACTCCCACCTATCTATCATTTATACCTCATATATCTCGACTCCCCCGGCTCAGAAGGAGATAAACCTCGTTGAGAGGGTGTTGAGGTTTATCAGGGCCGCGGTCCCGACGCTCGGCTCGAGCCCCAAACTCTCCTGTATCCTGGTCTGGTTCTGCCAAGACCCGCTGTTCAGGAGTGTCACGCCCTTGTAGGACTTGTAGGCCGCCACGTGTGTGTGGCCCATGCAGAGGATGTCGGGCGGCTCGGCGATGGCTAGGTAGTCAGTCTTGAGGGGCATGATGGGTGTGGCGACACCCAGTATGGGCGCGAGATGCCTCGCCTTCAGGATAAACTCCATCAGGTCTCCAGACATCTCGTGGAGGGTCGAATAGCTATACCGGGTCCCAGCCTGTATCACGTCGTCCAGCGTCTGGCCGTGGAAGGCCAGGACTCTAAGCCCGCCAATCCTTAACCATGCGGGGTTACCGACGAAAAGAATCGGCCTCTGCTGGCTCAGCATCTTCCTGTAGCTCGTCTGGATAGGGGGCTGTGGTAGGGCCCTCCTACACGGCTCGTGGTTCCCGGGGACGTAGACCACCTTGACTCTGCCCGGTATAGAGGCGAGGGCCTTCGCAGCCGCGAGGTATTGCTCGCTGTAGGACTTGAGGGCTAGGTCCTGCGCCTGGCCCGGGTAGACGTATATCCCGTCCACCAAGTCGCCGTTTATTATCAGGATCCTAGTCTTCTCGGCCTCGCTCTCTCCGCTCCCCAACCAGTCGAGGAACGACCTGAAGCTTTCCTCGGCGTGCCTCACGCTCCCTATATGGATGTCGGATACTATGCAGATGTTGAGGTCCGGGCCTCTCCAAGCGCTACGCCTCGCCGCCAGGTCGGGAAGAATGACATCGCTCGCAACGAGTAGGCCCCTCCTCGAGTGAGCCCTGAAAACCACCACCATGTCCGGCAGAACATACTCGGCCTTCTCCGCCAACCCCCTATCGCGCAGCGGAACTAGGACGCTCCACGTCTCGACCGGGTCCTCCATCTCGACAATCATGTAGGAGTCTTTCCTCGAGACCCTCAGCACCATGCCCACGACATATCCCTCACCCTGCGAGCGAGACAGCTCCCTGGCCGGCTGGAGCTGTATTCCTCGCCGCTCGTAGATGGATCTCAAGACTTGGTACCTGACGAGAAGATATGTCCTCTGCTCCTCGGCCGTCCCCTCTATCTGGAGGCCCTCGTAGCTCGGGGACTCGGCGACAACGGCGGGGGCCTCCTCAACGACATCCTCCTCCACCCTCCTCTGGCTCTTCACATAGCTCTCGATCAACGCCCTATCGATTATCGAGCCCCTTACACCGCTCGCCTCGAGCCAAGATAGTACCTCGTCGAGAAGCTCGAGGGGCCTGCCAGATCCTAAAATAATCTCGAGGGCCTCCGCAGATAACTGGTAGCCTCTCTCCAGAGCCCTCGCCGCAAGCCTCCTCGCAGCCTCACTCACTTTCCACCCTACCCTGCCAAGCCACGCTATCACTTTTTGGTCTAGCACCCCTGTTTTGGTCTAGCAGGGGTGCAAGGAGCTCGTCCCTCTCTAAGGCGGCCCTAACCTCGTCAGCCGGAATCTTCAGCGAGATCCTCCTAGTCCTCCCATATCTCCCGAAGCTGACAACGCTGCTCGAGAGAACGCCGAGCATGTCTAGCTCGGAGATCAGTGTGCTGACCCTCCTGTCGGTGAGGGGCTCGAGGCCCAGCGCCGAGCAGAGGGAGCGATATACCTGGTAAATCATCCCAGAGGTTATCTTGGAGGGCGACTTCAGGGAGGCATGGTAGACCGCGAGTAGGATGACCCTCCCATGGAGGGGGAGCGTTGAGAGGGCCTCGAAGACCCTCCCCTGCTCTATGACGCCTAGAGCCATCCTCACATGGGCCTCCTCAACCACGGGGTCGTCGTTCCTCTCAGCGATCTCCGCCGCAACCCTCAGCAGGTCGATAGCCCGCCTAGCGTCGCCGTGCTCCGAGGCCGCGAGGGCGGCGCAGAGGCTGATGGTTGAGTGGGGGACGACCCCCTCGTGGAACGCAAGCCTCGCTCTCTCGCCGAGGATGTCGACTAGCTCTATCGCGGTGTAGGGGTGGAAGACGATCTCCTCCTCGCTTAGGCTGCTCAGAACCCGTGGGTCAAGCATCTCCTTGAACATGAGGTCGTTCGAGACCCCCACTATCGAGAGGCCGCCGGCCTGCGCCCCCTCGTTTATCCTCGTCAGCTCGTATAGCAGCGCGTCCCCAAACCCCCTGACTAGGACGTCGATCTCGTCGAGACAGACGATAAGGAGCTTCGTGCTCGACAGGAGGCCTTTCCTGAACCTGTTGAAGACCTCTCCCTTCGAGAGGCCTGTGAATGGGATGTGGACGCCGACAGACTCGCAGAGCTCGGAGAGGACGCGGTACTCCGTCCCCACCATCCTACAGTTAACGTAAACCATCTTGAGGGGGATTCCGAGGCTAGCCGCCTCCTCCTCAAACCTCCTAAAGACGTGCTTCACCACGGCGGTCTTGCCGGTCCCCGTCTTACCGTAGACGAAGACGTTGCTGGGCCTGTAGAGCTTCAGCCCCGGCGAGAGTATCTCGCCCAGCCTCCTGATATGCTCCCAGCGGTGCGGCAGGTTCCCCGGGATATAGTCAGCCCTCATGACCTCTCTGTCCCTAAATATTTTCGAGCCTGTCGAGACCCTCGAGAGAAGGTCTTCGAGAGGGTCACCCCTCTGCTTCAACTGAAAACCGTCCACGACCACACGAGAAGCGTTCATCAGAGTTAAACACGCGACGCGAAGAAACTTTTAGCAATGCTAGAAGAATTTTAACATTTTTCCATTTTTCGCGTCTGTTTGTGTTGATTCCTGTTTTTCCACGAGAAGTCTTGGGGTGGGGGTGTAGTCTCGGCTCAGCCTTTCCAGCTAGGGGTGGATAGACTGGGCGCGCAGGTTTGGCCAGAGGGGCTTTTCCAGCCCATCCATCCCTGTTTTACGAGAATTAGGCTTCTTCACAGTTGAGCCGACATCTACAATCAACCCCTCCCTTTCCTGTGGAGCCTGTGGAAACTCGCTCCAAAAATCCTTCACACACCGCTCTACCCCTGTAGAGCCGCGGTCGAGCCACCTCACAGGGACTGCCGTTTAATGAGTCATTTTACCAGATTTTGGCATCAATGAGATGCCCTCCGCGACGCCGCCGCATTACCCTAACCATCTAGACACCCTTATTTTGGACAGCTAAGCGTAGGCCTAGAAGATTCTCAGAGTATATTCTCGCCCCTTAACAGCTTCACTCGTCCCGCCTCTACACTTCACTCGCGCCGGCTAGGGGTTGTGAAAGAACCTTTCAGATAAGCTTTATATGCGTTGGGCTCCCGATACCTTCCGTGGTCCAGGCGTTTGTCCTAATAAGAGTTCGGGCCGGCGCCGCCTCTAGAGTTGCGGAGGATCTTGGGAAGCTCGTTGGCTGCAAGATGGCCTGCCTCGTCACGGGGCGCTACGACATAATAGCGCTGCTTGAGGCCCCTGACTTGAAGAGCCTCGCCGAGACCGTGGTCTCCAAGATACACATGATCGAGGGCGTAGAGAGGACTGAGACAGCGATAGTCGTATAGGTTTATCTCCACGCATCTTCGAGCCTTTTTTTGGGGGCCGTGGTCGAGCATGGTCTAAGATGCCCGGCTCGGGCCCGGGAGGTCGCCGGTTCAAATCCGGCCGGCCCCAATATTAGTTATTATTTTGAGTATGTTGAGTGGGGAAAATGGTTGGGGGAGGGTGGGTGCACCGGTGTTTCTCTTGACGTAGTTTTCTAGCCGCGCCTGCTTCCTAGTCATGGCGAAGCCCACGTATCTGTAGAAGTTTGTATTACTGCTGGCTCGAATATAGATCACATATGCATCCTTGTTATGCGTGTATTGCTTCCCCATCCTAGGATCATAGAATATAGTTCCTCGTCGGGCTTTGAGCATTGGCCCCGTTGACTCTATACCCAGTCTCCTAAGAAGATCATTGATATATGTGGGTAGTCTTAGGTCGGTGTTGTAGATAGTTATGTTTCCATTCTTGTCAACACTTCCTTCTGAGTCTGCGAAGCCCCTGATGAAAGCCGCAACGCACTTCTCGCAATGCTCAATATATTTCTTCAGTCTGTGGAGGTCTACCGGCTTTTTCAGAAGCTCGTAGAGCGTCTTCGACTCAACTTCAACGACATACCTTCCTGAAGATCTCCTGTACCTCGGCCTTATTTCTCTCCTGCCCAGAACCTTTGCAAGACACCTAGCGAACTCCTCGACGAACTCCCTATCTTTAGCCTCAAGGCCTATCATGACGTCGTTGTAGCCTTTGCGGACGCGGCTTTTCTTCCCAACATATCCATCGCCAACCTTCACACCTATCACGTACGCCAACTCCTCAGAGGGGTTCAATAGTTCTAGCGAGGGTATCCTTCTTCCGTTGTATGGGCTATGTATCCCACGCAACCAGTAGCTTATGTGAGACTTGAAAAGTCTGACTCCGTATCTTCGCCAGACCTCCCCGATAATCCCTCTATACGTCAGCCCGCCTCTACGAAGGGCAACGACACCACCGTACAGCCTGATCCGAAGCTCTCGTGGTAGGTACCTCCTCGTTCAGTGTCTTTATCTCGTATGTCCCCGCAACAATGTTGAAACTCTCCACCATCCCACTCCAACCCACCGGCCCCGCATATAAAGAGTAGTGGCCCCAACAGCCGGGCCACCTCTAACCTAGACTCACTATGCTCAAGAGAACTACTGCCAAGATAAATAAAGACCTCAAAGGGACTAATACTGCCAAGAGAAATCTACCACACACCAACAAACATTAAGGGCTTAGAGAAGGAGATAGGCGTAATAAAGAAGGAGAAATCTAAACTAAGACACATGCTAGGCATAGAACAAGGAAACATCCCCATACAGCTAGACCTATGGGGAAACGAGGTAATATTCAGGGGAAAAGGACAGACAACACTGTACGGATACCCGAGGACAGATGTAGAATCATAAACTATACGCATACTCCAAAGTTCTTTCGCAGATTCATAGGTTAAGCCTGAGCCTGTACTTGGGGGTGGGGAAGGAGTGA
Source organism: Candidatus Caldarchaeales archaeon (assembly GCA_032249095.1). Taxonomy (GTDB): domain Archaea; phylum Thermoproteota; class Nitrososphaeria_A; order Caldarchaeales; family Calditenuaceae; genus HRBIN02. The sequence goes on from JAVVGN010000024.1 coordinate 8,355, forward strand.
GCAGATCTGGCGGTTCACCCGACAGGGGGGTTAGTGAAGTCTACTTAGGTATCGACCTAGCCGCATCTGAGGATAGGCCGTCGGCCCTCTGCGCCCTTTATCCGGGGTGGCGCCTCGAGTTCTGCGAGCTGCGTGGCGATGGGGAGATCGTTGAGCGGGTCCTGCGATACTCTCCTCGATGCGTCGCGATCGACGCCCCGCTGTCTCTCCCGTCCGGGAGGTATGGCGCCCACTCTAGGCTCTGTGAGAGGGAGGCGAGACGGCTTGGGATCAGGATTCTTCCGCCGACGCTTGGACCTATGAGGCGGTTGGCCGAGAGGGGTTCCAGCCTAGCCTCTAGGCTGAGGAGGCTGGGGCTGAGGGTTGTCGAGACGTTTCCAAGCGGCGCCCAGAGGCTCCTCTCGATCTGGCCCGGTGGCGAGAGGTCGGCCGAGGGCGTCTCGAGGGGGCTGAGGAGGCTTGGACTCAGACTGCCGAGGGGCGCGAGTCTCGACATGGTGGATGCGGCGACCTGCTCCCTTGTCGCGTTGCTCTACGAGATGGGCCGCTGTATGGAGCTTGGAGACCCCTCGGAGGGCCTACTAGTCCTTCCCGCTAGAACCACTCGGTTATCGGCTCGTCGACACTCCAGTTGTAGGAGCATGAGGCGCAGTAGACGGTCCAGACCTTCCTGACGTTGGCGTCGGGAGGTATCAGGGGTAGGACTAGTGTGCTTCCGCATCTGGGGCACGAGTCGCCCAGATACTTCCTCCAGACCTTTCTCGAGAGGGTTGTCAACGGGCCCCCGGCCTCCTCGCGCTCCGACACGAGGGCGAAGCCGTATCTAAGCAGAGTCTTCGCCTCGACTGGCTGGTGAGTCGTCAGGAGCAGGAGCCCGCTCTCCACGAGAGCCCTGTTGATCTCGAAGAGCATGAGTCCCGACTCCACGTCTAGCCCGCCAACTCTCACAACAGCGCCTACCAGGGACCCGGCCCTGAGAGGCATCCTTCCCGCGTAGAGCATCAGGGTGTGGCTATGCGCCCCATCCTCCTCGAGGAGCCTCGCCTCGACCGCGCCGGCCCCGCCCGCCTCGATGACGAGCATGGGTCTCCGTCCCTCCTGACCGGCGTAATAGTGGGCCAGCAGCTCCCTCTCCAGAGGCCTCAGCACCAACCCCTAATACCTGCGCCCCACTAATCTACTCTGCGCACCTGTGCTGAGTTAGGTCGCAATCTTTTATAACACTACGCGCGAAGGGGATTAATAAAGAGATTTTGGTCATTTGTTAGTCTGGTCTTGGGTATCCGTATATTGTTGTCTGTCTCTCCCTCTGAATATTACCTCGTTTCCCCATGGGTCTAGCTGTGTTGGTATGTTTCCGTGTTTTATGCCTAGTGTGTGTCTTGGTTTAGATTTCTCCTTCTTGATGAGGCTTATCTCCCTCTCTATTCCTTTGGTTCTGCTTGAGCATAGTTAGTCTGGGGTTGGTGATGGCCTGGTTATTGGGGCCACTACTCCTTATATGTGGGGCCGGTGGGGGGTTCCTATCTGAGCGTGTGATGGGGATGGGGTTGGTGGTGACTGATTGGGGATCGAGGTAGCGGTGGGGGAGGATTCTGAACATCACTCCGACACCCGGTGGAGTCATGGTTGTTCAGAACGAGTGGGATGGAAGGCTGAGGACTTGGATGATACCCTCCATCGAGACGCTTAGGTGTCTGATATACGAGGCCACGGCGGGAGAAACACCGCCTAGAATCTACCACCCAACACCACTCAACTCGATAGTCCTAGAGAGGGAGCAGGTGGAGAGGCTCCACATAGTTGCAAGGCCATAAGAGATAAAGACACAGAATAAGGAGGTGGATAAGTGGTAGGTAGGGTCTTCGTAGACTTCGGACGTGGGAGGCTCTATGCTCTCCCAGAGGATGGTCAGGAGGTGGTGGTCTTCAACGACTTCCTAGAGATGTTTGGGAAGTTGAGGCCGAGGGTTGTGGTTGCTGATAGTTATCCGAGGAAGCTCCTGACTTATTCCAGCCGCTCTATGCTTCGTCGTTGGAGCTTGAGGTTAGGGCTCTGGCGGAGCTTTGGGTGGAGATGGCTGGGATAAAGAAAATGGTAAAGCATACGCGTACTGTAACGGCGAGCCCGTTAGCAGCCGAGGCCCACAAAGTACTTCAACGCTACGCCGACAGGCTGGGGCGTGGCCTCCTCCATCTCCCTTCCAGCCCTCTGGGTCTCTCTAACGTCTGGCTGGAGAAGCCCAACCCTCCCCCCTCTTTCCCATACTCATGAAGCCTCTTTCACCTAACTACTCTACTCTCCCCAGTCCTCCCCCACTTCCTCAGCCAGCCTACTAATAGAGCCCGTATACCCGCCGGGTATAACCCTCTTCCTGCCCCTCTCATCGATGACGACGATCCTCTTCTTACACTCAACATTCCTCCCTCGACGAGCCATAAAAGTGCGCTGGGGCCATGAAAATAATTACCTAAACTATAGGCGTCCTTACGCTTCCGGCCCCCTCGTCCTATTTCTGGGCGCCTCTATTGGCCACCCATGTGCTCCCCATGGTGGTCCGCCCCGGGTACTTCCAGCTCCTGCTCCGCCGCCTCAAACTCTAGACTGCTACCATTCTCGAGATAGAGCCGTATCCTGACCTTCTTGATATCGTCTGGGAGCTTGCCGAGGATCATGAGGTGATAGCCGTCGCCCTCGATGCCCAGCGCCTTCACCTCACCTCCGCCGGGGACGCAGATCTTGCTCACAGGGACCATGGCCACCTTCCCCTCACGGACCTCAGTCTTGTGGAGCTCGACGCGGAAACCCGGTACATCCACCATCTCAGCCGCCACGATGCAACTCTCAAGCAGGCCGTGGTTATGCGCTATAAAGAACACGCCTGAGGACGCGGTGCCGCGCCTCAGGAAGGGGGAGTGAACCTCGATCTTTGGAGCCGCGAGGGTTGTGTATACGAGGACGCCGACGGCGGTCAGCGAGGCCGCGACTACCACAACAACAGCGAGGTACAGCGCCCTAACCAATTATCACCAAACCCCTGTGTGAAGGATGGCCTTTATAAATATACATTTGTCTCTCTAACTCAAGAGAGCTTTGCGGCGGCTGCCTACCTCCTTGCACCTGACACATAGTCGGAGGGCGTCTGGACCTTAACTGCGACGCGGCCGACGAGTCTGCTCTTCCAGCTGAGGTAGAGCTCGACCTCGGGCGTCGACTCTATAACCATGGCCTCGAGGGCGTCCCTATAGTTTAGGCCGCGGGCCAAGAATCTCATGACCTTGTCGACGTGCTCCTCCCAAGAGTCGTGGTGGGGCGGGAAAAGGATTGTGTGCTCCTCGCTCCTTAGGTAGCTGAGGTAGAGGTCGCGGCCGCTCCTCTCGCCGACGCGTCTCGAGACCATGCCGAGTAGGTCTAGGAGCATATAATGGAGAGGGCTTTAGGCGTCCCCCAAAGCTTGGCAAGGTCTTCCTCGTTATCCCTCCAGTGGGGATCGCCCCTCAGAGATAGGTGGTGATGGCCAGAACGTCTGGACCCAGCGTTATCAAGCCCAGCAACTCACTCTTCCAACACTCCCGCGCCCCTCTCCTCAGCCCGGAAGACTATGTCCTCGGGGTTTCCAGCCCTTCCGAGCCTGCCCCCAAGGTATAGGGCCGTGGCCCTCGCCTCGGGTGAGGTATGGGAATACCGCGCGAGAAGCATCCTTATCGCGTCGCTGACGGCCTCGCTCCGGTTTCTGAAGAGCCCCTCTTGGCACAGCTCGTCAATCCTCCTCACGAGGGCCGAGCTGATCCTGACCTGAAGGAGCACCATGTCGGCCATACCAAAAAACCAAGTATGAGGATTGCATGTTTCAAAATAAAGTTTAGGAAGGTAAGGCCTGCGGATAGTGTCCAAATAAGCATTTTTGCTCACCTCCCTGTCCTCGCGGGCTGATAGTATAGTGTGAATAGGTTTAGGAATAGCTTTAGGTTGTTTATTTCCTGTATGTGGTTTCTCGCGCTCATCTTATGGTGGAATACTACAGTTCTATCCTTTAGGTATCTGAAGAGCCTCTCTACCCTGTTCCTCATGCCGAGCCTCTCATGCCTATACTCTAGGCCAAGCCTCTCAAATGCCCATCTATACCATGGTCCCCTGTCCACAACTATGACTGGCTTACCCTCACATGAATCCAATACCTTCCTTAGGAACTTGATTGCGCTTGGAATACCCTCGACGCGTATACGGCCAATAGCTCGTTAGTATCAACGTCTATTTCGGCCCAAAGATAACAGGTCTGGCCACTCACCTTCAGGACAGCCTCATCTACAGCGACAAGCCTCCTCACCATTCTGGAAGGCCTGAAGGAGGAAGGGAACCTGTGAACCCACATCCTGACCGATTCCCTAGACGCGCCTGTGAGATATAGCCTCTCGGATAGATCCCTCAAGCTAAGACCTACTGCGAAGAGAAAGACGGAATAGAGCCTCTCAATAGGAGGGTACCTGTGGGATCGAAAGAGATCGGCGAACGAGTCCAGTACCGCATCGATGACGTGCATCATGGCCAGAGACCGATCCAAAAGGCTTAAGTAAAACTTGTCAGTATCTATCCGGACATTATCCGCGGCCCGATAGTCTCCGGATAAGACTTTGAATACCCTCAAGGATAGATGTTTTCCAGATTTAGTGGTTTACACGACCCCTTTAGCTATATAAACCCCTTATCCAGACACTATCCCGCGGCCCTAGTGGAAGCTTTTTAAAGCAGGCGCTACATTATAATATTTTGAGCCTAAAACTTGAATCGTGATTCTCTGAGGCTGGGAAAGCTCGAAGAAAAGGCTCTCAAGCTCCTTATACAGCACGGAGATAGCGGGCTCCTCCAGTCGGAGCTCTGGCGAATGCTTGGCGTGACGAGTAGGGACGGGTCAAGGGTCGCAATAAAGCTGGAGAAGAAGGGCCTCGTGAAGAGGGTCAGGGAGTTCGCCAATGATCGGTGGACGATGAGGCTCGTCTCCCTAGTCAAGCCCCTCGGCCTTTCGGTAATCAAGGACGCCCCCTGCCCCGCATGCCCCTACAGCGACTTCTGCGGCCCTGGCGGAAACTACTCGCCCACCGAGTGCGTGCTTATAGAGAGCTGGCTCCACAGCGCCTCCCAGGCCAGGGCAATCCCCCAGACGCAGACACACGCAGCCAACACGGCCTGAGGCCCCAGATATTCTCGGATAAGCGCGGTCTAAACCCTCCCTTAACGGGTTGTCAACACAGAACTTTTGCTCGAAAATCGGTTTATACCCTACCCTTTTCGCATATTAGTTTTGAGCACGGGGCATGGTTGCTAGCACGGTTGAAGTTTTTAACAGGCTCTGGGCCCTCTTCTCCAGCCTCGGAATCCTCGTGGGTGTAATTGTCATCTCGTACCTGAGCTATCAGGTCTATCGGAACAGGGCTAGGCCCGATAGGCCCGAGCCCGAGGACGCCCCAAAGCCGGGAGAGGCCCCAAGGGAGCAGGCGAGGGCAAGGAAGCTCCTCCTCTCGGTCGCTCTCAGCGCCGCGATAGTAATCACGCTTATCTCGATGACGTTTATCTCGCTCGACATCCTCGACAAGCCGCCCCAGGACGCCTTCGAGGTTAAGGTCGTAGCGTTCCAGTGGGGCTGGAGGTTCTACTACCCGAATGGCTACGAGGCTGTTGGGGAGCTCAGGATTCCGAGAGGCGTGCCTGTGAAGTTCTACGTCACGAGCAGCGACGTCTTCCACAACATGGGCATAATAGACCTAAGGCTAAAGACCGACGCAATCCCCGGAAAAATCAACATAATCTGGACGCGGGTCGACGCCCTAGGCGAGTACATCATAAGATGCTACGAGCTGTGCGGCGACGGGCATGGGGTGATGACCGGCCGCCTGATCGTGATGGAGCCTGAAGAGTTTAACGAGTGGTACTCCTCCCTCCAGGTGAGCTAGCATGGAGGCACATACGCTTCCCCCTGCATCGTCCATCAAGCGGTGGCTCTTCACAACCAACCACAAAGACATAGGAATACTCTACCTAGTGACGGCGATCTACTTCCTCTTGGTTGGGGGGGCCCTGTCCCTTCTCTTTAGGCTCCAGCTCGCCAACCCCTCACTCAACGTCCTCCCGCCACAGGCCTACAACCAAGCCATAACGATACACGGCCTCATGATGGTGCTCTTCGTCGTCTCTCCCCTGGCCTTCGCGCTTGCTAACTATGTTGTGCCCCTCCAGATAGGTGCAAGGGACCTCGCCTTCCCGCGGCTAAACGCCCTCAGCTACTGGCTATACCTCTTCGCCGGCATCCTAGTGGTCATCTCCTTCTTCCAGGAGAGGACCCTAGATGTTGGGTGGACACTCTACCAGCCCCTAGCGGCGGGCTTCACGCCCTACGTCGGCGTCAACACAGGGGGCCTAGGGCTCGCCCTACTCACCGCCTCCGTAACCGTCTCCACGATAAACTTCGTCGTCACGATCTTCAGGTCTAGGGCCCAGGGCGTCAGGCTCACGGCCCTACCCATGTTCACCATGACGATACTGTTGACTGTACTGATGATGCTTTACGCCTTCCCAGCCCTCCTCGCAGGGATCATCATGCTGGCCTCAGACAGGATTCTGGGCACGGTCTACTTCACCTCCAATCAGGGCGGAGCCATCCTCTGGGACCACATATTCTGGTTCTTCGGCCACCCCGAGGTCTATATTGTTCTCTTCCCAGCCCTCGGAGTCATGGCAGACATCCTCGTCACCTTCTCGAGGAGACCCCTCTTCGGGAGGCGCTACATCCTGGCCGCTATGGTGATCGTAGCCGCGCTAAGCTTCCTCGTATGGGGCCACCACATGTTCCTCACCGGCATCCACCCAGACGTCAGGAGGGCCTTCACGGTCACGACTATCGCCATCTCCCTCCCCTTCGACGCCATCATCCTCTCCTTCATCTACACGCTCTCCAAGTCCAAGATCCATCTGAGGACACCCATGCTCTTCACCCTCGGATCCATAGCCATCTTCATCATAGGCGGGATAACAGGAGTCTTCCTCGGATCCATAGCGCTCGACTACGTCCTGAGGGGAACCTACTTCGTCGTCGCCCACTTCCACTACACTATGGCGGGAGGCGCACTAGTGGGCCTGATCGCGGGGATCTACTACTGGTACCCCAAGATGACTGGGAGGATGTTCAGCGAGACTCTCGGCAGGATACACTTTGTACTCGCGGTCACAGGGTTCAACCTCCTCTACTTCCCCATGTTCCTGGCGTGGGAGATGCCTCGGAGGGTCCCTGTCTACGCAGAGCACCTAGCACCGCTGAACCAGCTGGCCACGCTCGGCGGCTTCATCTTCGGGGGCTCCTTCCTAGTCATGTTCTGGAACCTGCTCTACAGCCTCAGACACGGAGAGCCGGCAGGCGACAACCCGTGGAACGCCCCGACCCTCGAGTGGCTGACCAGGTCTCCCCCACCGCCCCACAACTTCGACGGCACGCCAGCGCTTGTTGATGGGAGATTCACCTTCCTGGCCGCCAACGGTGCAGGCCACCACGCGCACGAGACCCACCTAAGCCCCTGGCCCTTCATGCTGAGCCTCGCTTCCATGGTGGTTCTGCTAGGCCTGACGACACACATCGCGATAAGCCTGGGAGGCCTCGTCCTCCTCGCTGCATCGGTACTCGGCTTCGCCCGCGAGCGCTTCGTCAGCTACGAGCCGCCACTCGGGGAGCGCTGGCCCTTCGAGAGGGTGGACAGGATGAAGCTTGCCTGGTGGACCTTCCTCGCGTCGGAGATAGTGCTGTTCGGGGTCCTCCTCTCCGCCTACATCTACGTTAGAAGCGCAACACCGAGCTGGCCTGCGCCTGGTACGCTCTTCGACATATGGCACGGAGCGGTCAACACGTTCATACTGCTCACTAGCAGCTTCACCCTCGTCCTCGCGATAGCGGCCTCGAGGATGGGGAGCAGGGCCGGCACGCTAGGCTTCCTAGGCGCGACCATGGCCCTGGGAGTAGCGTTCCTACTCAACAAGTATGGGGAGTGGGCGGAGCTCTTCAGCCATGGCGTAAACTTCTCGACCAGCATAGTCTCGACCAGCTTCTTCCTAACCACCGGAATCCACGGAGCCCACGTCACGGCAGGCCTAGTAGCCCTCGCATACCTCATCTCTAGGGCGCTGAAGGGGGCCTACGCCAGGGAGGGACACGAGACACTCGAGTACTTCGGATACTACTGGCACTTCGTCGACATCGTCTGGGTCTTCATCTTCCCCCTCTTCTACCTGATCTAGGGACCGTTGGCCGCCATGCCTCTCTGCGAGAGACGAAAGAGCCCAGGAATTAATCCACAAGGCACAAACCACTACATACTTAAATAAGGGCTGAAGCGCCTGGGTAGGCCGAGCTGATGCAGGATGGCCCCTAGGATCGCAACATACGTCGCGGTCTTCGTCGCGCTGGTGGCCATGACTGTGCTAGAGCTGCTGATCTTCGGCCAACCCCTCCCGAGAATCGTGGTAGACCTCAGCATCATAAGCCTAGCAGGCGGGAAGGCGGTTCTTATCGCGCTCTTCTTCCAGCACCTCGCCTACGAGGCCAGGAGCCTCTCATCGCTCGCGCTGCTAGGGCTCGGCGGAGCCGTGGCCTTCCTAGTCCTAAGCGTCTACTCCATCGTGGGGGTCCTCTTCGCTTAGCCTCTCGAAGCGGGGTGAGTTTCGTGAAGAGCGCCTACGTCGCAGCCGTCCTCTCGGTCATCGCCGGCCTCCTCATCCTAGTCCTCCTCATCTGGCGTCTCACCGGAGGCCTCGGGCTCTAGAGCCGCCGGGCCGGGGGCCATGCAGGTCCTACAACACTTCATCACGAGGGACGCGCGGAGCCTCTAGACGTCGAGTCAGGACGAGAACTCTGCAAGGATCCTCCCCTTGATCTGCTTGACACGGCGGGGATTCCTGATTCCCAGCTCCTCGAACTCTCTTCCAGCAGCCTCCATAATTTCCACGAGCCTATCTCGATAGTTGTTTAGCGAGTATTTCTTAACTAAGGCCTTGTAGTTATCCCAATCGATATCAACATGCATGAGGAGGGCAAGTATGTCTAACCGATCTTTAAACCCCTTGACGGTGCCCGCCCTATCTAATTCCGCTGCCTGTTTGGGGATCGGGAGGATCTCAGGCTTCGGAACCATAAACCCCTCAAGAATAGTTACGTGAGCTGCGTCATCCTCCACGGGTATCCCCAGCCTAGAAAAAAGGCACGTAGATGTCTATCTCCACACCGCCGAGCAGCAGCTCGTATTTCCTTAACCGTACATTTTTCTTTAGTGGGAACTCTCTCCCCAGCGCCTCTAAGACACCATAATCGACTATGATGCCTATATCCTTAGACTTCAAGGCCCTCGTGTAGAGATATACTTCCCATTCTTGAGCTGCTGAAGCGTGTTCCAACTACTCTCGACTAGCCCGCTATGCCAGAACTCCATGGTTTTCCCCACCACGAGGATACTCCTCTAGGCGTCTGTCCAGCTCCTCTACGAATCTTCGAGCATACCACGTCTCGAGATTCCACAGGTCTACGTAGATTTGTGCGAGCGGGGTTTCCCTGAATTAGCGGAGATGATCGTCTATACTGAGAACTAGAAGGTTTGGATGTTTTGTGTGCTGATAGTCTCCGAACCTTTCCACAAACCGTTGCCTATCACCATAAACTATTACTTCTCCGTAATCTGCTGGTACGTATCCGGGCCTGTGTTTAAAGCCTGTATAGGCCGTGAAGAGGGACCTCGCCGGGACGAGGCCCTCGATCTCCTCGACAGGGAGGTCTAGCCTTACACGATACACAACGTCGTTCCATAGATTCCGGTCGTTGCACCAATACAGAAGTATCTTCTTCGCATCTAGGACCTTGAACCACCGACTATACATCTTTACAGCCCCATCTTCTGTAAAGGCTTAAGGGCGTGGCTAACTAGGCCAGGCGAGACGCCGCAGCGTTACGCGATCCCTCGCACTCTGAGCCTATACTCCCCCCTCTCATAAAACTCGTAAAGAATCTTCCTATACACGTGTTCCTTCTTCTTCATATGTTCAACGAATATTAAACGATATATATGTTTTCTCTCGCCTAGATTATACAATCCCTTAGGACGCGCCGCTGAGCCAATCGTCGAGGCGGGGCCCGGGCTCTTGTTTATCGAGCGTAGCGCCGAGCGCGTTGAAGATCGTCTCGGCTGCGCGTCTCAGCCATTCTGTATAGTAGTTGGCGTCGTGTCCGCCGCGGTGGAGGGGTGTTGCCCTGACCCTGAGGATGGGGTTGGGGTGGCCGCGGGCGGTGTAGACGTAGCCGACGGTGTCTCCCCTCGAGACCTCGAATCCCATGGCCCTGAGCTGCGCGGCGGCCGTCGCCTGGGCTGCCCGGCTCCGATACTCGTGGGGCTCCTTCCCAAGCGTCCTCCTCACCTCGAGGAGCGACGGGTCCAGCCGCCCCCTCACCAGCTCCTCGTACCGCCTCAGGAGCGCCAGCCCCCTCGCCAGGCCCGAGGAATAGACCTGCTCAGCAGAGCCTTCTCCGAGGACCTCGAGGATCAGCCTTCTCTGGAACTCCCTCACTAGGGGCGGCGTGTCGCTCCTCCTCATCTCTATTCCGCGAGCCTCGACCTCGCCGTCGAAGGTGACTCCGAAGTATCTCTTCAGTGCCTGCGTTGCAGGGTCCGTCCTAAGGGGTGGGAAGGCGATCAGCCTGAAGTGCCTGTCGAGAGAGATGGAGAGCCCCGTCGCCTCTCTTATCTTGGAGGCGAGGCCCTCATAGTCACTCCGTACGGCTCCGCGCCTCTTCACGAAGAGGGAGTCCACGTCGCCGTAGACGACCTCGTAGCCCTCCTCTTCGGAGACTCGCTTCGCCACGAGCATCGCCTCCCTCGAGGCCCTGTTGATCTCCTCGAAGGCTTGGGTGTTGCCGAACCTGTTCCAGCAGCAGCCGCTTATCCCGTACTGGGTGCAGAGGATAAGCTTGAGGGCCTCGACCCTCTCGGAGCAGTAGAGCTCCTCGGGGCTTCCGGGCCGGAGCCTCCTCCTAAGCCTCTTAAGCCACAGCCTCCTCTCGAGCCAGGGCCTCAGGACGGTAGGCATGAGGCTTCCGCCGCCCTCGGGGCTCTCGTAGCTTATCCCTCGGCTGAGTATTATGCTGGGGTATTGGGAGTCGAAGTCGAGGGCCGCGACGTTTTCGTGGAGGCCGGGCCTAGGTGTGAATGTTATTCCTCCCCTGTCGCTGTCGAGGAGCTCGAGGGCCCCTCGGACTCTCTCCATGTACTCGAGCCTCGGGGGCAGGACCCGCCTCCTCAGGAGCTCGAAGATGTTTCGCGAGTCGATGCAGCTGTTGCTGGTCCACCTCGTAGCGAGGCCGAGAGTCGTGAAGGAGAACCTGGCCCTCTCCACCAGCCCAGCGAGGCCATACTCGTCGGGCCCGCAGCCGTAGAAGACGTCTCCTAGGAAGACCCTCCCACCGTAGGAGCCCTGGCCGGGCCTCGGCGGGTCGCCGCACCTCGCGAGACAACCCTCAAGCCCCATCTCCCGGAGAGAGGCCCTGAGCCTCCTCCCTAGGCCAGCGTCGAGTCCCGGGATGTGGATGAGGTCTGGGTCAAGGCTTGTGATGAGCTCGGCGAAGAACTCTAGGATCCTCTGCTCCCGCCCCTCCATCCTCCAAGCCCTGCCGCCCATAGCGGCCTCTAGGCCCCGGATCTCGCCGCCCAGCGTCCTGAAGAAGCATCTGAAGAGCGTGAAGGGCGGGGGCTCCAGCGTCGATTCGTCGTTCAGCGCCTCGACACGCTCTAGGGCTCCGCCGGAGGCCTCGGCCCTGACCAGCCTCGTAGGCTCCACCCCGAGGCCCGTGAAGAGGTAGCGCTGCACGTGGGGCATCAGTCCGTAGACCTCCGCGGCGAGGCCGCTGGACCTGGCCAGCCTGACCACCCGGCGGAGGGAGGAGGCGCCCCACGCCTCGACCGCTAGTAGGGCCCTGGGCTCCGGGCGGCTTATCGAGACGCTCCACTCCTCCACCGAGACCCTCCTGACGTGGGACGACTGCTCGAGGAGGGCCTCAAGCTCGGCCCTCGCCTCTCCGTCCCTCGGCTCCACATAGATCTTGGGCCTATACTCGTCCGTCAGCCTGATGAGGCGGCCACTCCTCGTCTTGACCCAGACGACGGCCTCTCCGTCGAGGACGTAAGCGTCTAGGATCCAGCCCTCAATCCTCGCTGGCCCTCGCCTTCTCCTCAAGGCTCCTCAGCCTCTCCTCAAGCTCTCCCAGCCGCTTCTTCAGCTCCTCGATCTCCGCCTTGTTGTGTATGCTTGCGGCCAGGTTCATCGAGTCGAGGACCGTTATCTCTCCGAGGCTGCCTATCGCCGCATGCTCGGCCCCCCAGACCTCTCTGACGAGGCCGTCTAGGGCCTTCCTATGCCTCTCATCCCTAAGCAGGGGCCTGTAGACCCGACGGATCCTCTCAAGGGCCCTCCTGTAGACCTGTCTAAAGGGCGGGGTAATCCTACCCATGCCGGCCCACCAGAGCGAGAGGAGCAGGGCGGAGCGGGGCGCGGGCATCGAGGGATGCTTGACGAGCCTCGCCGCCGCGAGGGAGCCTCTGAAGCTGAGGAGGACCAGGACTGAGGAGCGGTGGATTACGTGGAGCGGTAGTAGGGGCTCGGCTGAGGCGCCGGAGCCGCGTGAGAGGGAGGTCGCGAGGACGGGCGCACACGCCTCCGAGGCCGCCTCCAAGAGGATAGAGAGGGCTGAGGAGAGCGCCTGGGCTGATCCCTTGCCACCAGGGTAGAAGGCGGAGGCGTTGTGGACCGCCACGAGGCTCGCCCCCCTCCTCCTCACCTCCTCCGCAAGCCTCCCAGCCGCCCTGACCTGCCTCTCCGCGTTGAAGGCCGCGACACAGTATATCGACTCTAGGACCTCCAGCGGCTCCGCTCCGGCCGCCTCCGAGGCCGCCGAGAGCGTCTCCACGTCCACCAGCGTCTTCTCCCCATAGTAGTCCGTGTTGTTCATATAGGCGACGGGACCCCTCCAGTGGGCCTCGACCATCGCCCTGTAGAGGATTGGGGAGGCGATGGCGGGTTCTCCGTAGAGGATGTGGAGCGCTCCTGGCCTCAGGCCCCCCACGAGCCGGTCCAGCTCCTCCACCCCGGTCCCAAGGCCCGCGCCGTAGCGCCTCAGGAGCTCTGAGGCCCTCTCGATCAAGCCTCACCAAGCCCCCGCTTCCCCGGCCCACGGGAGAGCTACTTCTTCGAGTCCGCGTCCTCCACGCCCCTCTCGGTGATCCTGAAGCGCGCCTCCACGTCCGACGGGTGGTAGGGGCTGTCAACTATCTTGGCGACCCGCGTGTCCTCGGGCCCCCTCCTCAGGAATACCCTGTAGGTCGTGCTATGGGCTAGGACGTGCCCACCGCTCGGCTTGATGGGGCTCCCGAAGAAGGCTCCAGGGTCGCCGAGGACCTGGTTCGTGACGACGACGGCCACATTCCTGATCTCGGCTATCCTGAGAAGCCTGTGGAGCGTGGCGTTGAGCCTCTGCTGCCTCTCCGAGAGGTTCTCCCGGCCAACATAGTCCGCCCTGAAGTGGGAGATCACGGAGTCCACCACCACGAGCCTCGCCCTATACTTCTCGACGTAGCTGCCGAGCTCCCTCACGACGAGCTGGAGGTGGCTCGAGTTATAGACCTCAGCCACCACCACGTTCTCCAATATCTTGTCGGGGTTCAGGCCCCTGGCCTTCGCTATCTCGTATATCCTCTCGGGCCTGAAGGTGGACTCCGTGTCAACGTATATCGCGCCTGCGGCGAGGCCTCCCTTCTCCCTCGGGAGCTGGACCGTCACGCAGAGAGTGTGGCATATCTGGGTCTTCCCGCAGCCGTACTCGCCCACGAGCTCCGTGACAGCCTGCGTCTCCACCCCGCCCATAAGGAGCTTGTCGAGGGAGGAGCAGCCCGTCGTGATCCTCTCGAGCGTCCTCCTCCTCTCCAAGACCTCCTTCCCCGTCAACAGCTCGGAATCCAAGAAGCCGCTGCTCACTAGGAGGAGCCGCGACTGGAGGCACAGCTCCTCAGCCTTCTTCGGGTCTATCCCCGCCTCCACCAGCTCCCTCGGAGAGGCGGCGGCAAGGTCGAGCAGGCTGTAGATCCCTATCGAGGCAAGCTTCTCCTTCGTCGCCTCCCCGACGCCCTTGAGGTCGTCGAGGCTGTAGACGTCCACCTCGTCGCCTCCACGCCCCTCCCTCCCCTCGCCCCTACTAGACGCGGGACTCACAGCTAGTATGCGGCGCCGAGGCATAGAAATAGCTTGAGACCCCTCGCGGAAAGTGATCGCCGGCCTACCACTTCTCCACCGTGGCCAGGATCTCCTCAGCCAGCCTCCTAACCTTACCTCCGTCGAGGGGCTGGGGGCCGCGGAGTCTGACCCTCTCCGAGACCGCCGCGAGGGCTAGTGCTAGGGAGTAGGCCCTATCGCCCGACTCCAGGAGCCCCACCAAGTAGGCGCCGCCGGACACGTCACCGGCGCCGACGGTGTCGACGGCCCGGCCAACCCTCACGCGGCACCAGAGCCTCTCACCGCCCCCGCAGACCCAGATACCGTCGATGGAGGAGGCCAAGACGTCGCATCCAAGCCGCTCCGAGAGTCTGAGGGCGGCCTCGCGGGCACTGTTGAAGCCTAGGACAATGCACTCCTCCTCCGAGAGCCTAAGAAGCCTTGCTCCACGGAGCCCCTCAAGAGGAAAGGGCCTGAGCCTCACGAGGCCTTCCTGGTCCACCTCCCTCATCAGGCCCTGAGGATCGATCGCGACGGCCCCAGCCCTTCTGAGGGCCGCGGAGACGCATCTCCCCCCTATCTCCCACGCCACCGGCCCGAGGTAAGCCGCGGAGGCGTCGAGCTCCAGCTGCTCTGGCGCGATCTCGACGCACCTGGCCTTTATCCACATCCTCCGCCCCCCGTCTGTCCTCTCGATCCTGAAGCGGGTCGTGGGCTGCCCCTCCAAGACCCTGACCCGCGAGGCGTCGATGCCGAGCGCCGCGAGCCTCTCGAGAAGCCAGACGCCGTCCGGCCCGACGTTCGAGACCGCCAACGCCCTGTGCCCAAGCGAGGCGACCGATAGGCCCGCATAAGTGGGTACTCCGCCGGCCGAGACCCATCTGCCCTCAGGCGAGACGACCTCGTCCACCACAACGAAGCCCGCAATAACCACGTCAAGCAAGAGGGGAAGGCACCGAGCCCAGGGGGAGGCTCCACAATAATTAGATGAGTCTATTTATCGTGTTTAGGGTATCCGTATAGTGTTGTTTGTCCTTTTCCCCTGAATATTATCTCGTTTCCCCATAGGTCTAGTTGTATTGGCATGTTTTCGTGCTCTAGGTCTAATAGGTGCTTTAGTTTAGATTTCTCCTTTTGAACTCATCTCTAAATTCCGTATCTTAGGTGTATGATTATTGATGCTATTGT
>JAVVGN010000025.1:0-22986 GCA_032249095.1 Candidatus Caldarchaeales archaeon
TGTCCAAATAAGGCTTTAAATACTGTCCTACGACGTCTATTTCTACTCGCGAGGTTATTTCAGGAGGCCCTCAGCTATATAAACCCGCTATTTGGACACTACCCCTGATTCATAGGACAACGTATATTACTCGCAGCGACGCCGTCTGGGTCGTGAGGCTCAACAGCGTCGACCTCGAGAAGGTTAGCAAGACCGTCGAGGAGATTAAGGCGGACCCGAATAAGGCGGTCAGGACGGTCCAAGTCGAGGGCCACTGGGTGACGGATGGCCGGAGCTCCGGGGCGGTCGAGTACCAGTTCGTGGCGACTTGCAGGACCGAGAAGGGCACCTTCAGCCTCGAGGTCGACTCGCCGGGCTTCATGGGTGGCGGTGGGAACAGGCCGGGGCCGATGCACTACTGCCTCGTGGGCATGGCCTCCTGCTTTCTGGCGACGCTGGTCGGCGTGGCGTCTGAGAGGAGCATCAGGCTCAACAGGGTCGATGTGAAGGCCTACTGCGAGCTGGACTTCAGGAAGCCGCTAGGACTCGGCGATAACCCCATCGTGAGGAGCGTCAGGTTCGACCTCCAAATCGAAGCCGACATCGATCGGAGCGAGACCGTCAAGCTGGTCGAGGAAGCGAAGGAGCGCTGCCCCGCCATCTACAGCCTCAGGACACCGATAGAACCCCTCCTGAACCTACTCTAGATTCCATTACAGGCGAGTTCGGCGAACGGCTAAGCGCTATACTAAAGCCACTCCGATCCGATCTTTATAGCAGGCATACTCCCTCCCGCGATCCTGACGGTGCTGCTCGCCGATTACAATTTTCAGGCGAGTAAGAGGGCGAAGCCTAGCTACGGCACCATCGAGGTCATCCGCGCACCCCTATAGGTCAGGAGCGCCGGACTCGTCAGCAGGATAGTGCTCAAGCTCGGTTTCGACAACAACCCTTTTCCATTCTTGAGAAGGTGTCTTTATACTTGGAGAGGATAGCGCGCCGAGGCTTGCTACGCGTTTATGGGGCTGCAGGCCTTCCCATTGGCGAGTAGCCGTTTTTACGGAGGGTGGTTGCTCCGCGTTGGAGAGCCTCCCTTAGCTCCCTAACCCGGTTTTCGGGCAGCTCGTCGTATGTGAATGCCCAGTACCCCCACTCTATGCCGGCCGCGAACTTAAGCTTGTCGGGGGCTCTGTGCACTGGGTAGAACTCGATGTGGAGATGATAGTGCTCGTTGTCTTGGATGTTTGGTGCCTGGTGCGTCACCATCATGTAGGGGAGGCTGAACCCGTAGAGCGAGTTGTACATGGCTACGGCAACCTTAAGCATGTCTGCCAGCCTCTCCGCCTCTCTCTGCGTCAGCTGGCTTAGGAGCTGTATATGCCTAGCCGGGTATAAGTGGCACTCATAGGGCCACTGGGCAAAGGCAGGGAGCAATAGCGTGAAATCGTCGTTATCGTAGAGGGTCCTCGCACCACCTGCGCCCTCTTCTGCGGAGATGTCGCATATCAGGCAGCGCGAGGTTGTGTCGCGGTATCTCTTCATCTCGCTCATCTCGATCATTATTTTTAGAGGTATGAATGGCAGGGCGTATATTTGTGAGTGCGGGTGGTGGAGAGAGACTCCTATAAGTTCTCCCTTGTTGCGGAAGGCCGCGACGTATTTGATCCTCTCGTCGCGGTAAAGCTCCTCAGTCTCCTTGGCGAGAACTTGGACATATTTTACAAGGTTCTGATATGGGACGGCGTCTAGGTCACCTTCATGTTCGGGCGTCTCGATCACTACCTTACACACGCCGTAGCCGGGCTCAGACTTCGAATACCCGGCCCTCGCGGAGGAGGCTCTGGGCGAACGGGAGAGGGATGGATACCTGTTCTCGAGAGATAGTACGTCCCACCCGTATCCGGTCTCGGGGGCGCCTGGGCAGAAGGGGCAAGAGACGTCTCTCCAGGGCCTCGTGGCCCTTCCGCTGGCCACTATCACCCATGTGCCGAGCAGCGGGTGCCATCGGATCTCGTTATAACTCATGCTACGTGGTCCAACGAGCATCCTTTATCTATACTTAGCGTCCACCCTCTCGTTGCTCCTGCAGCCTTGGCGGCCTCGAGGGCGCGCCATGCATCTCTCTCGTCTCTACATATGCCGATGAGGCATCCTCCAAGCCCTGCGCCACTAATCTTTACACCTAGGGCCCCGTTAGTCAGCATTGCTTCTCTTATCCTCTCCATCTCCGGCGTGCTGACGTCGTAGAGGTCGCGCAGCAGCTCGTGCTGTTCATTTATCACGTGGGCGAGGAGGTCTAGGGTGGCAAGCCCCGTCCTTAGAGCCTCGACAATCCGCGAGGTCGACTCGTTGGCGAGGAGCGTGTAGGCTATCCTTTTAGCCGGCTTTTCCTCGACCTCTCTCAGGATTGGCTCGAGCTCCCCATATTTTATCTGGTCCCAGGCGACTGAGGCGTAGTGCTTGGCGAGCCGCGCCCTCAGCTCTGGGGGAATATCCTTCTCGAGTATCTGTTCGAGGCCCACGTTTATCTCCCTCTGCCGCACGGGGTGGATTTCCTTGACGCTGTGCCTGATACCCGAGTCGACCGCTACGAAGACGCATCTTACTAGGGGGAGGCTCTCGTACTTGACGGGTGGGAAGGGGTATAGCAGGATTGCACCTCCTATCGCGGCGCTATACTGATCGAGCCTGCCGCACGGTATCCCCATGACGGAGTTCTCAGCGACGAAGCAGGCCTCAGCTATCTCGGGCGGTGAGAGCTGGAGCCCCCAGTAGTGGTTGAGGAATGTGCAGAAGGCCACCTCTAAAGCCGCGCTACTCGCGAGGCCGCTGGCGATGGGCACGCTACTATCTATTATTATCTCGCCGCCCTCGCTTCGCGGCCTGATCCCCCTCCTTTGAAGCGAGACGATCACGCTTCGCAGGTAGTCTCCAAACCAGCCTCTCCCTCGCGTCCTGAGATCCGTGGTCTCAAACTCGTCGGTGTATTCGGCGCCGCTCTCCTTCAGAGTCAAGCTATGCACCTTAAAGGACCCGCTTCGCCTCCTGAGAAGGGCAACGTATGTCCGCAGGTTAACAGCTATAGGCACCACGGGCAGCCCCTTATAGTCCTGGTGAGTGTTTAGGAAGTCCATACGGCCTGGTGCCGAGGCGACTGCAAGGGGCTTAGCTCCAAACATGTGTTCGATCTTTCTGACCAGCTCTGGAGCTGATAAGTAGTCGGATTTCTGCGCCAAGACTCACCATTAGCCTGGCGTAGAGGTGGGTAGATAAATCTAACCCGGCGGCTTGTGTAGTATTGGCATGGCTTGTGGCTTGGAGGTCCGGAGACTTGAGGTGTTTGTCGAGTCCGGGCTGCGCGAAAAGTTTCCCGACTTCCCCGCAATGGCTGTATGGATGTCGGGATTCGATAATAGCCGGTATGCTGGGGATTTAGAGGGGCTAGAGGCGAATGTGTATGGAGAGATTAGGCGGAGATACTCGCTTGAGGAGCTCAAGGATGTGTCGGTTTTCAGGGCTTACAGGGACTTCTTCTGGAGGCTGGGGATAGACCCCACCAAGCTCAGACCATCCTCAGAGGCCCTCGTCAGGAGGATCCTGATGGGCAAGCCCCTCCCGAGGATAAATCCGCTAGTCGACGCCTACAACCTCGCTTCGGCGCTTACAGGTATTACTATGGCTGCCTACGACTCCTCCAAGGTCCGGGGAGAACTGAGGCTAACTTGGGCCAGGAGAGGAGAGTCCTTCAAGGCGATAGGCAGGAGTGATGTGATGATATTGACCGGCTCGGAGGTCGTTCTGAGAGACGACGCCAGCATCCTCTCGATCTACCCCTATCGAGACTCCGAGCACACTAAGACGGAGAGGAGTACGCGGGAGGCGATACTCGTGACTTGCGGTGTTCCTGGGATAGATGTGGAGCTTTTGAGGGAGGCAGAGGAGGCGGCGGTCAGGTTTATCGAGCTGCTAGCCGTTCAACGCTAGGGTGCCCAATAAATAGGAGGCGATGGAGAGTGGTCTTAGGAAGGGTGTTGGGAGAGGACCCTCTGCTCTGCTTAGGAATCGAGTCGACCGCCCACACTATAGGAGTGGGCATAGCGGCCTCTGACGGCCGAATACTTGCAAACGAGAATGAGACCTATAAGCCGTCGCGGGGCGGGATACATCCGAGGGAGGCTGCCCAGCACCACGCCTCCGTCGCCCACATCGTCCTGAGAAGAGCTTTGAACTCAGCGGGGATAAGTCCCAGAGAAATAGACGCGGTGGCTTTCTCTGTGGGTCCTGGACTCGGTCCATGCCTCAGAACTGGGGCCACGCTTGCCCGGGCGTTAGCGCTAAAGTTTGAGAAAGACCTAATCCCGGTCAACCACGGCGTAGCCCACATAGAGATAGGAAGACATGTAACAGGGTTTAAGGACCCCGTGGTGCTCTACGTGGCTGGTGGTAACACGCTGGTGACGACTCATCACGAGGGCAGGTTCAGGATCCTGGGCGAGACCCTCGACATAGCGGCTGGCAACTGCCTCGACGTTTTCGGGATCAAGGCTGGGATAGGCCCGATGCCCGCGCCGGAGGATTATGCGCGGAGGGGTGTCCAGCTCCACCATATACCCCTGAGAGTTAAGGGGATGGATGTCTCTTTCTCGGGCGTTCTCACAGCCTCTGAGAGGCTTCTCCACGAGGGGAAGCGCCTAGAGGACGTCGCGCTGTCAGTAACTGAGGCGGTCTACTCGATGCTGACCGAGGTTTTAGAGAGGGCTGTGGCCCTGACAGAGAAGAGGGAGATTCTGCTTGTTGGGGGGCTAGCCAAGAGTAGAAGACTCCAGCAGATGGTGAGAGAGATGGCCGCACTCCACAGCGCCGAGTTCAGGCCTATCCCGGACGAGTATTTGGGTGACAATGGTGCCATGATCGCTTGGACCGGCATCCAGATGCTCAGGTATGGGTTAACCGTTAGGGTTGAGGAGAGCTTTGTGAAGCCTAAGCTCAGGCTCGACGAGAGTGAGGTGCCTTGGATTGATTGATGATGTAGAGGACCTAGGCATAATAAAGGTCGGGGCAGAGGCTGTTCTGCGTAAGGTCCTGTGGAGAGGAATGTATCTGGTTGAGAAGCGTAGGGTTCCGAAGCCTTACCGGCACCCAGAGCTGGACAGAGAGGTCAGAACCTCCAGGACGGTTAGGGAGGCACGCGTGATGATACGCGCCAAGGAGGCGGGAGTTTCATGCCCCGCAGTGATACACGTCGATCTCCAGAACGCCTCGATATACATGCAGTACTTGGAGGGGAGCGACCTACGACCCTTACTCGACAGCCACAGCATAATCATTCCAACTCTTGTCCGCGATATAGGCGCATCCCTCGCAAGGCTTCACCTATCGGGTATCTACCACGGAGATGTAGTCCCCTCAAACCTCATGGTGGTGGGTGAGCAGGTAGCCTTTATAGACTTTGGACTGAGCGGCTTCTCACAAGATATCGAGGAGCACGCGGTAGACCTTCACCTCTTTGAGCGCGGAGTCTCTGCTTCACACCCCCACATTGCCCCCCTCGTTACAAGGAGTCTGAAGGAGGGCTATGCGTCAGTGGCCGGAGAGGAGAGGCTTTCGGAGGTTGAGGCGAAGATAGCGGAGATCAGGTCTAGGGCTAGATACGTGGAGAGGAGTGGCCTGGCTAAGGCTGGCCGACGATCCGTCGCAGGAGGTCTCTGACCGCGGCGCCGCGGTGGGAGAGCCGGTTCTTCTCGTCACGCGTCATCTCGGCAAATGTTTTCCCACCTGCCCCCGCAGGGGCAAATATGGGGTCGAAACCAAAGCCTCCGGATCCCCGCGGCTCCCTCGTTATAACACCCTTCACCTCCCCCTCAGCCACTATCTTCTCCCCACCCTCTGTGACCATGCAGACCACAGAGCGGAAGACAGCGCCCCTGTTCTCCTCGCCAACGAGGAGCTTCAATATGCCCCGAAGACCAAGCGTCCTATACACGTAGGACGAGTAGGGGCCTGGGAATCCAGTTAAAGCCTCGATGAATAGGCCAGCGTCCTCCACGATGATGTCTCCCCCCAGCCTTTTATGAGCCTCCTCGGCCGAGAACTCGACAATCTCCCTCAGATCATCGGACTGAATCTCAGGCAGGGACATCCTAACCCACCTACACCTCACGCCCGTCTCACCTAGAATCTCCGAAATCTCGAGCCATTTATCAGGATTGGAAGTTACCACTCTCAGCTCCGTCAAGAGCCCCCACCGAGACACCCCTCCACGCTACGCTCAGCCCAGCTCATATGCTTCTAGCTAGCTTGCGCGCCGATATGGGAGTTTAAATCCAGGCATAGACACTCTCACCGCGGTGACGGCCGTGTCGCTAGAGGTCTACCTAACGCCCCTCGCACTGATCTATGTAGGCGAGCATGGTGAGGTGGGAGCTGTCAGATTTGGACAGGACGGGGCGAAATCCCTTGCGAGGCTTTTGGCCGGCGAGCCCACGAGGGAAGTTGAAGAGTTCTCCAAGATAATCCAGGAGCGGGGGGTCAGGGAGGTACGGTCCCCAAGTGAGCAACTCCTAAGCATGCTTACACGCATAAACCCCGACGTACGCGGAGTGAGGATAAAGGAAGGGCGAGAACTGGAGAGACTTGCCGTTGAGGCTGGCTTGGTTAGGAGCATCGAGGAATACAGAAGCATGGCGCGGCTATCTGCAATTCGGCTAGTCGAGGAGGCGCTGCGGCTTGCGGTGAAGAGGCGCGACCTGATGATCGTACACGCCGTGAATTATCTCGACGACGTGCAAAAGATGCTGAACATGGCCTGCTCGAGGCTGATGGAATGGTTCGGCACACATTTCCCAGAGCTCCGGGAGTTCGTGAGTGATCCGGAGAAGTATGCGGAGCTCGTCTTCAGGCTGAGGAATAGGAGATCCTTCGATGGAAATAGGCTTCAAGAGTTTCTGTCTCCGGATGTTGCAGCGAAGGTAGAGGAGGCGGCCTCGAGGAGCGTAGGAGTAGACATAGCGGAGCAGGACGAGCAGATGATATGGAACCTCGCATCAATGATCCACTTCATGATCAGGCAGAGGGATGAAGTCGAGGGCTACTTGAGGACACTAATGAGTATTGAGGCGCCCAATCTCTCATCGATAACTGGCCCAATATTGGGGGCTAGGCTAATATCCCTTGCTGGTGGGCTCGAGAACCTCGCCAAACTCCCCGCCAGCACGATTCAGGTCTTGGGAGCCGAGAAGGCCTTGTTCAGGTTCTTCAAGACGGGGAGAGGCGCCCCTAAACACGGGATCATCTTCCAACACCCCTATGTTCACGGCTCACCCAAGTGGCAGAGGGGAAAGATAGCACGCGCGCTAGCGACTAAGATCTCCCTCGCAGCCAAGATAGACTACTTCTCTGGCGAGGATAGATCGGCTGAGCTCAGGGCAGCCCTTGAGAAAAGGGCGAGAGAGATAAAGGAAAAGTATCAAGCACCACCCCCTAGGAGGAGGGAGGCGGGGCGGAAGAGATGAATGTAGAGAGACATCCCTCGTTCGACGGCGTCTACATAATCAGGGACGCGGGCCTGAAGATACTGGCGACTAAAAGCCTGGACAGGGGATTCAGCGTCTACGGAGAGAGGCTCTACAGCTTTGGCGGTGAGGAGTATCGCGAGTGGGTGCCATACCGTAGCAAGCTCGCCGCAGCCATACTCTGCGGCCTGAAGGCCTGGGCCCTCCAGAGAGGCTCCAAGGTCCTATACCTAGGCGCCGCGAGCGGAACAACAACGAGCCACGTCTCCGACATAGTTGGTCCGGAGGGGCTGGTTTATGCGGTCGAGTTCGCGCCTAGAGTGATGTCCCAGTTTCTGGAGAGGGTCGCGAGGCGGAGACCAAACGTTATTGCTGTCTTCGGTGATGCGAGGCTTCCCGAGAAATACCTAGGAATAGTGGATAAGGTGGATGCGATTTACTGCGACATAGCCCAGCCAGACCAGGCGAGGATACTTTTACGCAATGTGGAGCTCTTCTTAAAGAGCGGGGGCGAGGTCCTGATAGCTATCAAGGCAAGAAGCATAGACAGCGTGGAAGAGCCCGAGAGGGTCTACAGGAGAGAGATAAGGGTTATGGAGGACGGTAGTCTGCGGGTTTTGGAGAGGACGAACCTAAGCCCTTACGAGGAGGACCACATCATGGTGAGAGCAACTTATGGCTAGTGGGGGGGTGGTGTGCGGAGTTGACGAGGCCGGTCGTGGAGCAGTCATCGGGCCGATGGTTGTCGCAGGAGTGGCTCTCCCTGAGAGCGATCTACAGCTGCTGGAGTCGCTGGGCGTAAGGGACTCTAAGAGGCTCAGCCAGAGAAGAAGGGAGGAGATCTACCGGCAGATCCTATCCCATGGTGTAGCTTATGCCCTCGAGGTCATCGACCCGCCAACGATAGATCGCTACACGCGGAGAAGAGGCGGCCCCGGGATCAACGCTCTTGAAGCAGAAGCCATACTGAAAATAGCTGAGAGGCTAGCCCCACACAAGCTCATTGTAGATTCGCCTCTAATCGATGCAGAGCCACTTCGCGAGCTATTGCGTAGCAGGTTAAGAGGCGTCGAAGTGATATGCGAGTGCCATGCCGACGCAAACTACCCCGTCGTCGCAGCCGCCTCTATTGTGGCGAAGGTCAATAGAGATAAAGCGATCTCCACCCTGGCTCAGAGCCTAGGAGAAATAGGATCAGGCTACCCGTCCGATCCGAAGACGAGGGAATATGTGAGGAACACTATTAGGAGTGGAGCTCAAAGAGGGGAACTTAGGATGGCGTGGAGGACGATCGACCGGCTGATGCCGTCCCTTACCGATTACCTGTAGGCTTGCTGCCGAGTAGCTTAATTCTTATATGTTAGGAGGCCTAGATAGTAGGCGAAATCTAGATGGTCGCGAGGTCTAGACATGAAGAAGTTGAAACAATGCTGATTCAGCTGGCCCACGAGCATGTCATGAGGATTGCGGCATGCGTCAGAGAGTTCTCCTCCATGATCTCCAGCTTCACCTCGGGCGTCGCTAACGCCGATTACGAGAAATGTATGCAAGAGTTATCCAAGATCGATAACGAGTGTAGGGAGATAAGGAGGCGCGCCGAGCATCAAATACTTTCATACGGGGCTTTGCTTGTAGAGAGGGCCGAATACATCAAGTTACTCTCAATCCTCGATAAGATCCTTGACAAGATAGAGGGAGCGGCCTTCAGGGCCATAACGCTCTACAAGCTGAATGGCTTTGAGGACCCCATAACCGGCAAACTCTCCGTGATAGCTGAAGAGGTCTATGAGGGGGTCGAGGGGGTCCGCGAATCTTTCCGCGCCCTTCTTCTCGGAGCGACGGCGGTCCATGAGAAGCTCGAGGAAGTTGAGAAGCAGGAGAGAGAGGTAGACGAGCTCTATAGAGGTTTTGATGTCGCAATCCTTCAGAGCAAACTTAAGTTTCAGCACGTACTTCTCGCAAGAGAGATCGCGTATCTCCTCGAGGAGATTGCGGACAGCACCGAGGAAGTCGTTAACATAGTTCGAGCCGTGTTTTCACTGACGAGATAGTTCGTTGGGATGGTTGAGGGTAGGCAGAAGCCTGAGAGGCCGGTGCGTGGCGAGGTTGTGGCAGACAACGTCGTAGTCTTCGACCTAGAGGACGCTAGAAGGATATACTCGGCCGCCTTTTATGGCAAGCCCCTGGGCGTGCCTAAGCCAAAGGATTACGAGTTTGAGGCACCCCTCCTGCTAGACTTAGTTGAGGCCTGCTATCTCGTCGAGGAGGGGGTGCTAGAGGTGTATGAGGGTGGTGTGAAGCTTTCTTTCTCGGAGCTCTTTACTAGGGGGGCACGGAGCAATAGCAGGTTCGAGCAGCTATATAGAGTGTATATGGATCTACGCAAGAGAGGGTTCGTAGTCACATCGGGGATAAAGTTTGGCAGCGACTTCGCGGTCTACAAGTATGGGCCTGGAATAGACCACGCCCCCTTCATAGTCCAAGTCATGCAGGAAAACGAGACTATCTCGGCGGCGGAGCTTGTGCGGGCGGGCCGCCTAGCTACAACTGTTCGTAAGAACTTTATAGTCGCTATCCCGCAGAGGGGTGGGAGAGTTAGGTACTTGGTTTTTTCTTGGCTAAGGATTTAGCCCTTCTCTCCTGGGATTATGAGGGTTAAGAGCGTCCGAAGCACCTCCCAAGCACTTGCGTGGTCTTTAGCTATGCAGGGTAGGACCGGGACCTCTTCACTCAGCCCCATGGCAATCCTTACGTCCTCTGGACTTAGTGCGTCGGCAAGATCCTGCTTGTTTGCGGCAACAACGTAGGGCGTGTCTGGATAGGCTCTCCTGAACTCGTGGAGGATCTGCTGAGCCTCTATTATTGAGGACTCGTCAGCCGAGTCGACCATCAGTATGAAGCCGTGCATCGACTTAGCTAGGATGAACCACATGAAGGAAAATCTCCACTGGCCCGGCGTCCCAAAAAGGCGCACCATATAGCCGTCCCCGAGATCAACCAGTCCAAAGTCCATGCCAACCGTGGTCGTGCTCTTCTTGGCACGCTCC
The DNA here is from genome assembly GCA_032249095.1 of Candidatus Caldarchaeales archaeon. Lineage (GTDB taxonomy): Archaea > Thermoproteota > Nitrososphaeria_A > Caldarchaeales > Calditenuaceae > HRBIN02. The sequence goes on from JAVVGN010000025.1 coordinate 10,538, forward strand.
TCCGGCCTAGTGATCTCCCTCTCACTAGTCATGCTGAGCTCGCAGAGGGTCCTCACCAGTGTGGTTTTGCCGGAGTTGAAGGGCCCCGTCACAACGATCTTAAAGCTTCTCAACATAACCCTCCTCCTTGAAGAATAGCTCCATCAGTAGGTTAACATAGCCGAGGTTGGGATTTCTCTTCGTGATTAGTGCCACTATGTCACCTCTGTAGGGGAAGACGTAGAGAAAACGGGAGTCGGAAAGCTCGACTACCACTTTTCTATAGTCCCCGATGTCCATAGCCTCGAGGATCGAGGAGATGACGCCCGAGATGGCTGAGATTGCGGCTGCGAGATACTCAGGCCCCACCGATGACGCATTCACCTGTGCCACAGGAGTTCCGTCAGGTTTAGAGACCAAGACCACCTCCACGGTGCCCCTGCTGACCCTCACCACCTCCTCTATCCTTGACTGAAGCTCAGGAACAGCCGCCTCGAACCGCGACAGCCCACATCAACCCCCGCCAATCATGGTCTTGATAGCTCTGCTCGCAGATTGGTTGAGGAAGTCGATGCTGGGTATCTCGGCGCTCTTTGCAGCCCTAGCGTAGAGGAATATGTTTTTCCCTCCGAGTTCTGCGACGCGCGTCAGGATCTCGGTGTCTCCGTCGCTGAAGATTATGCCTCGCGTTGATTCTCTCGCGAGGCTTAGGGAGCCGACTACCTCGGCGAGCAGTGCCGCCTCCTTACCGGCATCGATCTCCCCCACATAGTCCACCACGTATCCCGACTCGTCGAAGAGCATAGCAGCCTTGAGGCCCTCGCCCTCGACCAACCCAGCGAGTGTATCGTATGGCTCCTTAGGTGTTTTGACCGCCGTCTCCTGTTCCTGCGCCGGTGGCTGTGCCTGCTGCGGCGTCGACGCCTCCCTCATAGGCCCCTCAACTTGGATCGTGAACTGTGTAAGAACGTCTCTGATGTTTGTGTACGCCGTGAGTGTCAGCCTATACACCCTAAGTGAGAGCATCACCATGTATATCGCGATAATTGAGGCTATCACTGCCGCCAGCGTGCCCGCGATGATCAGCGTCTCCGTAAGTGGCGTCAGGCTCATCTCTCATCAGGCTTGACTAACGTGGCGCCTGGTGTATAAATATTCCCGAGCGCCCCAACCACTAAGCAGCGTGGCGCGGGGCTTAGGCCCTGTGGGCACCTCTCGCAAAAACGTCTTGAAGACGCTCGAGCCGCGCCTCCGGCCCAGCCTTCACCTCACCTACCACGTGCTCGCCTTGGGCTCCTATGCTGTGGAGGAAGCTGTTCATATATAGCTTCGGGAGCAGTACAGAGATATAGCAAACCTTGCAGATATCGCGCCCCGCGTGTCTCCGTCGACACTCCTTGCAGATGAACCTACCACAGGTGGCACACTGGTAGGGGGCGAACCTATTTGTGTGGATCCAGCACCTGTAGAGGCTCTCCACGGTCGGCTCGGCAAGCCTTGTCCCACATGAAGGACAGTAAACAGCCTCGTGAACCACATTTGAGAGGCATAGAGGGCACTTCCTCATCGCGAAAATTGTCCCGATGGATGGATTTAAGCTGGCAACGTCAGACTCAGGCCTAAATTCTCGGCGAAATACTGGGGTAATCCCTAAATGGGTGTTAGCCTCAGTACCTTGTCGTCGCCTTGCCGCGGCACGCCCCTGCCATCCCGGTTACTTGTCAAGAGATAGACGTATCCGTCGGGCCCTTGAACGACGTCTCTTAGCCTACCATATACGCCTTGGAAGAGCCTCTCCGAGGCGACGACCTTCCCGCCACTTGTGTCGAGCACCACCCTGTGGAGATGCTCCCCTCGGAGTGCCGCGAAGAGCAGATTGTTTGCCCAGTCCTCGAAGGGTGCCTCCCTGACGAAGCTACAGCCAGAGGGCGCCCAGGTTGTGGCTCCGCTGTGATATATTGGGTCGACAAACTCGGGTTTACTAGGAGCCCCGATTACCCTGGGCCAACCATAATTGGCCCCGGGAAGAATTATGTTCACCTCGTCGTGTCCAGTCAGGCCCATCTCGCCAGAGGGCCCATGTTCGGTCGAGTATAGCTGGAGAGTCACAGGGTGCCAGTCTATCCCCTGCGGGTTCCGATGCCCTAGGCTGTAGATGGGTGAGTCTGTGTAGGGATTATCTGGAGGTATGCTCCCGTCCGGATTCAACCTAAGTATCTTCCCCGCAAGGCTTTGCAGACTCTGGGAGTTCTCAGGCGCTGCGGCGTCTCCTGTAGTGATGTAGAGCTTGCCATCTGGACCCAGCCTTATACGCCCACCGTTGTGTATGGATGAGGCGGGAATGTTGTCTAACAAAACTTGGCCGTCCCTTAGCTCCAAACCGTCCCAGAGGACGACCCTGTTGACAAGCCCGCCGTCCCGTCTAGCTGTGTAGTAAGTGTATATCGTCGGCCCGGACCCCCTTGTGGCGATCCCCAGCAGGCCTCCCTCACCCACATGCGCCACGTCTATTTTCCCTATCACGCGGTGTGACGCGGCTGAGAGGTCGAGCAGCCTAACGGTGCCTCCTCTCTCGGTGAGAAGAGCCTCATCGGGGCTGATGAAGCTGATGCTCCATGGTATGGCCAAGTTCGTCGCGACCTCCTCCACTTTAACTCCTTCGACCTCAGCAACACGTGTAGATCGCTGGACAACAATATAACCGATCGCCGAGGCCACGCCCAAGGACGCTGCCACTATGAAGAGGCGCCTGCTAATTCTCAAAGCGTCATCACTCTACCAAGTGCTGCAACCTTGTTATTAACGCTTATATACGGTCACGCTCAGTCAACCTCCCGAATGTACTGGCTGCTCGTTGTTAAGGACCACGTAGCAGGCTGGAGACAGATCGCCCCGGCCATGCAAGTACTAGCGACGAGAGTTAAGCGCGGATTCTGGCTTGTCTCGCAGAGAATCCATCAGCGCGGAGAATCCAAGAGAGGGATCAAGGCATCTTCTACCTATCGAGTAGAGAGGGCAGGGTGTTGGCTGGTGAGTGCACAGTGACTTCACGGACAAGCCCAATTACCCCCGAGATTATAATCCCGGTGTCTGGGGTTCCTAGACTTGCTGCCGAGGGCATAAAGACTAACCAATCCCTCCCCCACTCTTCCCCCCTTTTCAACTCGTCTGCTCAATACTCTGATCCTAAGCTTTTTCTGATCCTGATCCAACGCCTTTTCAACTCTATTAAAACCCCATCGAAGGCTATCCCTCATCGCTACTAACACACTATTTCGGATTAGGGGGACGCTTTGGGCACAGTCAATACTTGCGGAACAAATTGTCCCCCATATGAGCTTCGTCAAGAACAAGGCTAGATGGTCCGCGTATCTGCAGGGTTCCTTGCACCCAATAACGGAGGAGGACCTTTTTTCCTCACGAGGCTGGTGCTTGAGAGAGGCCAGGTGGATGCATGATAGGTCTAGACCAGAAGGTAGGGCTTGACGTACTGGTCATATAGTGGGGCCTTCTCCTCCTGCGTAAGCTCCCTATACATTGTTGCAGGAGTGATGTAGGCCACGTCGATGCTGTCTCCAGACCCGATGTCCCGCCTTATCGCCGCCGCAACAGCCTTGAAAGCTAGGCGTAAGGCTTGTTCGAGGCTCAGATCGGGGTCATACTCCGACTCCAGAACACCTATGGCTACTGGCGAGCCGGACCCCGACACAACCATCTTCTCAGACGTGTAGCCCCCCAGAGGATCAACGCTGAATATTTGCGGGCCTGCCTCGTCCACGCCTCCGATGATTATCTGAGCTTGGAAGGGGAGATAGCGATACCTAAACATGACCCCCGACAGCAAACTGGTAAGGGCTTTAACACGTATTTTCGAGCCGTGGACATACTCGTAGTATCTCGCGTTGCTGCGGAGAAGGTCTATCAGGCTCTGTGCGTCGGCAACCCTTCCAGCAATAGTCATCGCTATGTGGCTGGCTATCTGGTGGACCTTCTTCGTCTTTCTGTGCGCGACATAAAAGCCTGCGGTAGCTCTGGTGTCAGTAGCGAAGACTACGGCGTCTCGCGCAGTGAAGGAGATCGTTGTAGTCCCGGTGGAGAGGTATCGTGAGCGCAGAGCATCGTCAAAGTTTGGAGGAGTTCTCATCCACATACATCTTCTAGTCGTTTGAAGTACTCGGCAGGTTATTTACCTTGCGTTACTACCGGCCTAAACTTGAATCCATAAATGATTATGCCGGAGTCGCCGTCGTCCGCGATCTTCCTGAAGACGCGCTCCATAATCATACCTTCCTTGAGGTCCTCTGGCTCGCAATCCGTAATCGTTGCTAGGATCCTTGTTCCATCATCAAACTCTATGATGCCGACCGGGTATGGCGCATTATTCTCGTATCCTTGGAGGGGGGCTCTTACCGTGGTGAAGGCTATTAGTCGGCCTCTCTCGGGGAGCAGGTCCTCAGCGGTCCTCGTCGAGCCACACCTTCTACACCTTCGCGCTCTATAGTGATGTATGGCTCCACAGTCTATGCACCTCCAGACCAGTAACCTATATCTGAAGAGCCGGTGCCTCCAGCTCGCCGGTGGGCGGAATATAGACCTCAAACGCCCCTCACCTTCATTACGGATGCGAATACGCAGCTTCCAAGCCCCGCGAGGTTGAGTGCAGCGCCTACCTTGGCGCCGTCGACCTGGCATCCTTTTGCGCGGCCGGTGAGCTGGAGATAGACCTCGGCGGCCTGGTAGACCCCCGTGGCTCCAGCTGGGTGTCCCCGCGCTTTCAGCCCCCCAAAAGTGTTTACAGCCACCTCTCCCCCGAGACTATACTTTCCTTTCTTCAGATCCACTCCACTTCTGCCTGGCTCGGACAGCCCGATAGACTCAAGCAAGAGGCACGCAAGAATGGAGTAGGAGTCATGTATCTCGAGCACCCTGATGTCCCTCCTAGCTACACCGGCCCGAGCCATCGCCTCCTCAAAGGCCCTCGACGCTGCGCCGAGCCGGAGGGGGTCCTCCCTGTCGAAGGGGAAAACAATGTCGGTTGAGCAGGCGGAGCCGGCCAGCTCGACAACCTCATCGTGGCGAATGGTTGAGAGGGCGTCTGAGCTGCATAGTAGTACGGCAGCTGCCCCGTCCCCTATGCCCGCGCACTCGAGGCGCCGGAGGGGCTCAGAAACAGGGGGTGAGGAGAGGACCGACTCGAGCGTTATCTTGAATTGGTACTGGCTGTGGGGAGACTTGGCTGCATGCTCATGCATCATGACGGGGAACTGCGCCACCATTTCCTGCGGCACCTCGAACCTCTTGAGGTATTGGCTATACATCATGGAGGCAATAGCGGGCTCTGGGACCCCTTGGAACCCGACGTAGTCGTAGCGCTCTGAGAGGGAGGACGTAGCCATCGCCTCTTCGGGCGAGGCGTCGGAAAGCTTCTCCACGCCTAGGACCAGCACCGTGTCCGCCAGCCCAGCGCGGATACTCTGGTAGCCCGCGTGCAGGGCAGCTAGGCCTGACGCCTCCCCTGCCTCGACCCTAAACGCCGCAACCCCGGCGAGCCCCAAATCCTCGGCAACTAGTGCCCCCAAATTTGCCTGGCTCTGCAGAACCTCTCCTAACATGTTAGCCACATAAACCGCGTCTATCTTGTGGAGCGCTAGGCCAGAAAACCCGTCTGCAAGCTGAGTAACGAGGGAGTCCAGAGACTCTCCCCAATACTCGTCAACCTTCACCAACGATGCGCCGGCTATATAGACCCGCCTCATGGCTAATCACTGGAGCCTTATCTTGTTCCGAGCCCTAAGATAGACTGCATAGTCGACATACTTCTTTCTTGAAATTAGATCGTCGACCAGTGGAGCCCTCACTCTCCTCTCAAGAACTCCGTCGAGCACATTTACCACGAAGGCATCGCTCCCAGCGCCCGATCCATAAGAGGCCACGAGAACCTTCTCTCCAGGTCTCGCCCGGTCGAGAACCCTGCAGAGCCCCAAGAGGGAGGAGGCTGCATATGTATTTCCGACTACGTTACAGACCATTCCTTGCTCCACTTTGTCTGGTGGTATGCCGAGCATCTTCGCCACAACGAGGGGGAACTTGGTGTTTGGCTGGTGAAAGACCACGTAGTTGAAGTCGGACAGCGAGTAGCCCTCCTCCTGCAGCAACTTTACAGACGAGACGATGTGGTGGAAGTAGGCAGGCGCCGCGGTGAACCTGTGACCGTGTGAGGGGTACCTCTCATGGCTCCTCCTCCAAAAGTCGGGGGTATCCGATACATAGCTCACCGAAGCCTCTATTTCTCCGACAACTCCGTCACCCTTACCACCTAGGACGAAGGCTGCGGCGCCAGCTGCTGCCGTGTATTCAAGCGGGTCCCTCGGCCTCCCCTGCGCGGTGTCTGATCCGATTGCTAGGCCGAACTCGATCATGCCTGAGGACACGAGGCCTGAGACGATCTGTATAGCCTCGCTCCCTGCCTTGCATGCAAACTCCAGATCTGCTCCGAGCGTCCGCCGGCTGACTCCCAGAGCCTCCGCGACTATGGTGCCTGTGGGCTTCACTGCGTAGGGGTGCGACTCGGACCCAATATACACGGCCCCGATTCTAGACGCGGAGACGCCGGCCCTTACCAGCGCATACTTAGCCGCCTCAACCGCCATGGTGGCGGCGTCCTCGTCAAAGTTATTCACAGCCTTCTCCTTGACCGGGAGCTCCGAGTCACCTACCCCCCAGACCCTGCCGATCTCCGATGCCCGTATTCTAAGCATGGGAAGGTAAGCACCATATCCATGGATATACACCTGTTTCAGCCTGGGCAATCCCCCATCACCATCTATGAGCACTATAAAAGCGTTGAACCACGAATAGGCAACAGTCGATCGTCACCAGTCCAAGAGGCCTTTCAGACCCTTAGGCTGAGTTCGTGACGACTTTCGGACGGAGGCGAATGATTATGTGGACGGATAACTATATATATGGTGCGGGCAGGTAGACGTATGAGGGATGGAGCCCGCTCTCGACGATAAGGATCTCGAGATAATCAGAGCCTTGATGACCGACGCTAAGAAAAGCTTCACGGAGCTATCTAGGGAGCTCGGAATACCGCGTACAACGCTCCAAGAGAGGTTTAAACGGATTACCTCCCGAGGCATCATAAAGAGGATAGCGGCGATACCTGACTACTCCAGGCTAGGCTTGCCCGCGACCGCCTTCCTCCTAATATCCTTTTCGCCCGTAATGGACATATCCCAGCGGGATCTGGCCGCGATGATTGCTGAGATGGAGCACGTCTACGAGGTCCACTTGATCAGCGGCCAGTGGGACATGCTGATAAAGGTGAGGGCTCCTTCGACGGAGGAGGTCGGCCGGCTGGTCATAGATAAGATAAGAAGCATCAAAAACGTCGCAAAGACAGAGACTTGCTTCGTCTTCCATACGGCGAAGGAGGTCCCCTAGCGGAATCCCTGGGTAGTATCGCCGTATTTCTCTAATCCTCACCCTCGCCCCCAGCGTTAGAAACCTCTTAAAAAAGGCGGGCGGTCTCAGGGACGCTCGGGCCGTGAGCGAGCTGGAGAAAATAGCTATTGAGAAGGCTAAAGAAGCGGTCCTTCTCGACCAGCAGGGTTCGAGGGAGGCCGCTATAGCCCGGTATAGGGAGGCTATCCAGATCTTAAGCCGGCTCATCTCACTCTCCCAGAGCCCAGTCCTGAGGGAAGTCTATAGGGAGAGGCTTAGACAATACATGGACCGGCTTAACGAGCTCACCATCTCCAGTCCTGCGAGGATGGTTGTAAAACAGAGCGCCGGCGGCTCCGAGGCATCATTCGAGCCCATCATGACTGACGTAAAGTGGAGTGACGTCATCGGCCTAGAGACCGCTAAGCAGGCGATCAGGGAGGCAATTGTGTATCCCTGGGTGAGGGCGGACCTCTTCCCATTGGGATGGCCCACCGGCATACTCCTTTTCGGCCCCCCGGGATGCGGAAAGACTCTGCTCGTCGCGGCCGCTGCGAACGAGGTGAATGCAATACTATACACCTTGGACGCGGCTACTGTTATGTCCAAGTGGTTGGGGGAGAGCGAGAAAAACATCGCTACTCTATTCTCACGAGCCCGTGCAGATCTCTCAAAGGGTAGACCAGTGATCATATTCGTTGACGAGGCGGACTCCCTAACCTCGCAGCGTTACTTGGAGGTTGGGGGTGAGGCCAGAGCTAGGAATCAGCTCCTTAAGGAGATGGACGGCATACTAAACAAGAATAAGAAAGAGTATCTCTACGTCATCGCCGCCACCAACAAGCCTTGGCTGCTTGACGATGCCTTCATCAGAAGATTTCAGAAACGGATATACGTCGGCCCCCCAGACTCCACGACCCGCCTCCAGCTATTAAGACACTACACCTCAAACCTCAGGCTCTCCGAGGACGTGGACCTCGAGGAGATAGCCCGCATGACGGAGGGCTATTCGCCCGCAGACATATACAACATCTGCCTAGACGCCCACATATCTACTATTAGAGAGATGTTTGATAAGGGCCTCGAGGAGCCGAGGAAGATTTCGATGAACGATTTCGCGGCCGCCATCGCGAAGCGAAAGCCCTCCATAAGCGACGAGGTCGTCGGGAGGCTTATGGAGTGGGCGAGAAGATACGAGGCGAGCTGACATAATGGGTTATAAATTGCCTGAGCCATCTCGATAGTAGTGTGGATGGATAAGGTTGTCACTGAGAATCTTGGCAGGGTCTTTGAGTCAAAGAGCGGCCCTGTCGTCGCCCTCAAGTCGGTAAATCTCAGAGTGAGGGCCGGCGAGGTCTTCGGTCTTTTAGGACCCAACGGGGCCGGCAAGACTACACTAATCAGGATACTGACCACTCTGTTGCTACCAACATCGGGAAGAGCTTACATTGAGGAATACGACGTGGTCAAGGAGGCAAAAAAGGTGCGAGAGATAGTCGGCTTTGCAAGTAGCTCAGAGAAAGTAGGCTTCGACTTCGCAACAGCGCGGCTAAACCTTTGGTTCTTCTCACAGCTCTACGGGGTTCCGAGGAGAGTAGCGATGGAGAGGATCGAGTCGCTTGCCGAGTCCCTCCACTTTAAGGATCAGCTCGATCGCCGGCTTTACACCCTTACGACAGGCTACAGGCAGAGGCTAAACATAGCGAGGGCCTTCATCCACGACCCACACGTGGTCTTTCTAGATGAGCCCACTAACGGCATGGACGTGATGTCGGCCAAGACAGTTAGAGAGCTACTCGTCCACGAGGCCAAGACTAAGCTTCGCACAATATTCATCGCCACGCACAACATGTTTGAGGCTGAGGAGATTTGTGACAGGGTCGCGATAATTGATAATGGGGAGATACTCGCCCTCGATACTCCCGAAAGGCTGAAGTCGAGGCTGAGCGGCCGCATAGTCCTTTTAGAGACAAGTAAAGCTCGGATCTCTCTTGAAGAGGTACTCTCAGTTCAGGGCGTGCGAGGGGGAACTGTGAAGGTTGATGATGAGTCTGGAAGAACGCGTATAAGGCTAGTCTTAAGCGACGAGGCATGTCTGCCCCCCGTGATGCGGTTACTCGGGTCGAGAAATGTGAAGGTCTTTCATCACGAATTTATCGAGCCCACACTAGAGGATGTGTTTGTGAGCTTGGTGGGTCGTGGATTCGCGGAGAGGGAGAGCGAGTTTGCTACGTAGGGCGATTCTTTGGCTTACAGCTGCCTACTCCCGCGCCGTGATTAGGATCTACGCCACCTACACCGACCCGTTGTGGCTACTCGTTAATGTCGGCGGACCTCTCTTAACATCGCTAGCACTCGCAATGCTCTATAGGTTCGCGGGTATGACACAGTACACCGGATTCGCCGTCTTGGGCGGCGGCATGATGGCGTATTGGGGGAACGTTCTTTGGTCTATGGCCTCTCAGCTTAACTGGGATAAGAGGTCCGGCATGCTTTATCTATACATTTCTAGCCCGGCTCCCCTAACTGCGATACTCATAGGAATGTCTCTCGGCGGAATCGTCGGAACACTTCCAAGCTCACTCATCGTAATCACGCTGGGCATGGCCCTCTTCCAACCGCAGTTCTCACCGCCGCCTCTCGCCCTCGCCGCCGCATTCATATTAACGCTAATTGCGCTATATGGTATGGGAATCGCCCTCTCATCACTCTACTTGATTACTGGACGGGAGGCTGAGGAGGTCAACGAGGCCATATTTGAGCCTGTCTCGTTTCTCTCGGGTCTATATTTCCCCTCCGTAGGGCGCGGATCACCTTTTCCCCTCGCGCTCCAGGCCATAGCATCCCTAATACCTCTGACGATCGGGATGGATACTTTGAGGAGAGTCGTCTTTTATGGTCAGGACCTGCCCAACGTGTGGCTTAACCTGTTGGTGCTTGCCCTAATGGCGGTCCTCTCAATATTCGCAGGAATCCGCCTCCTCTCCATAATAGAGATGAGGGGACGGATGACGGGTGACCTGTTGGTGAGAATTAAGTAATGTTTTGGACTCCCATGTATCGTGGATAGTTGTCCATTATTTTCGGCTTGGAGTCTAAATGCTTGTGCAACGTTTCTAGCATCGTTCTGTTTAGTTGTTGGGTGAAGACGGGGCCGGCACGCCAGGACAAGTAGGGGCCGTGTCCCGGTGTGTCGAGTCTGATCCCTCCACCAACTCTTAATAACATCGTTCAAACTACTACATCTTAGATGAGGGGGCTGCTGTCGTCGATCCTTCTCGGGTTAGAAAGGGAGCTTAGATGGACCTATCCCCCCGTCGCTGTGGCTATCGGCGTCATACCGATCACCGCTAGTATTCTTACAGCTGTGATGGTTTTCTGGACAGGGTCCGGATCGGCCGGCACGATTAGTAGCTACTGGATATCCTACATCATAGTAGGAGCCGCGCTCTATGCGCACTTCTCGTCATACATCTGGGCGCCACTCTCCGCAGTGACAGAGGGAAAGGCCACCTATACTTTCCCCTACGTCTACATCGCGGGGTCTACAATCACCTACATAGTCGGGAGAACAATAGCTGCGTTCATCGAGTCATCTTTGACGGCCCTTGCCTCACTTGTAGCGGCCTCCTACGCGGTTAGGGTCTTATTAGGCGTGGACCTGGTGATCATGTTCGGCGCGACTAGCCTGGCGCTATTTACCCTTTCAACGGCTATCGGTATGTTGGCGGCGGTTGGGTTAGGTCTTCTCTTGGCAGCCTACGGTATATTCGTCACGAGGCTTGAGTGGGGCTTACCAATCTACATCGCGGGACTGTTAATGATATTTACAGAGGCACTCTTTCCCTCTAGCTCCCTACCTTGGCCACTCCCCCTGGTCTCAGAGGCTCTGCCCTTCACACATATCATAAGAGCGGCCCGGGCCGCTCTGATCGGCCCGATGGAGAGCTATCCACTCTTTGCCGCACAGGCATTCGCTACAGGGATAGCGTGGCTGGTCTCCGGTATCGCTATCTATAAGTTGGCAGAGGAGCGCGGTAGAAGGAAGGGCTATATAGACCAGAGGATAGTCTAGCGGTGAATCAGACTGCAGCTAGTCCAAAATCTCCAAGTAATCTCTCTCGAGGCGTCCGGTAATCTCGTTGAGAACCCAGGATGAGAACTCCACCGGCGTGCCCCGTCGAACAGAGATTATTAGATAGGTGAGGAACGGGACGGCGTGGAGGTTGTCATACTCACTCGGTATCGCAGGAGCGTCGGGGTGGCTGTGATATACACCCACTATCGATAGCCCAGCTCGTTCTGTTTCGTCCTCCACAGCCTTATACTCGAGGGGGTCAATCAGGTACCTCCTGTTCTTGTCTCCCCTGTGGGAGTTCCTGGCGGGAGTGTGCCGAGATACTATGCGGACCCCACCCTCGATCCTCCCAATAAGAAAACCGCAAGCCTCCTCCGGATACCTCGCTGAGCAGGACTCGGAGATACTCCTCAAAACTTCGCGTGGTATTCTAATCATCCCGCTACACTCTCAAGCCGCCCTTGTTAATATCCCTAAACCCCTCACAGCTGCCTTAGAATTTGGCACGAATCATTTTAGCTACTTTAAGCTTTTATCCCTCAACGATGATTTGTACTTGTCAGTACCTTAGTTTATGTCTCGTATCTTGGATATCCGTATAGTGTTGTCTGTCCCTTTCCCCTGAATACTACCTCGTTTCCCCATAGGTCTAGCTGTATTGGTACGTTTCCGTGTATTGGGGCCACTACTCTTTATATGTGGGGCCGGTGGGGGGTTCCTCTTCGAATGTGTGAAAACATGGGGAGGGGAAGAGGTTGGAGTGGGGATGGTGGAGAGGCTCCACGTGGTGGCGAGGCCATACGAGGTAAAGACACAGAATAAGGAGGTGCAGGGATATTGAAGTTCTATGCCGATGTCCATAAGACTAAGAAGAATAAGGAAAGATACAGGATAACATACACTACTGACGGAACAACTTTCAAACACGTAGACAGCTTCGGCTAGG
>JAVVGN010000026.1:0-22420 GCA_032249095.1 Candidatus Caldarchaeales archaeon
AGCCTGTGTGGTGTGGCAATTGCTACGAAAGTTGGCACAACCCATCAGGGCGCACAAATGAGCAATATATTGCCAATTTAATGTCCCAAGCTCATTTTTCAGTTCTGGAACATGCAGTTGCCAGCTTCTACATTCGAGGTGTCAGCCGCGCTCTTACCCACGAGCTCGTCAGGCACCGCCATTTTTCTTATTCCCAGCGCAGCACTCGTTATGTTTCAGAGGAAGACTGCAACTTCATCGTTCCCGATTGCATCGCCGATGACCCCGAGGCGCTGGAAATCTTCAAAGAGGCTGTAAGTAAATCTCAAGAGGCCTATCGTCGCCTATGCGAGGTTTTGGAGCGGAAATTTGCTCATGTTGAGGATAGAACTTTGCGGCGTAAAATGGTTCGCCAAGCAGCCCGCTCGGTTCTACCCAATGCGACAGAGACCGCTTTGGTGATGACAGGGAACTTTAGGGCATGGCGTCATTTCATTAGGCTGCGGGCGAGCAGGTATGCCGACCCAGAGATTCGCAAATTGGCTATCTTGATTTTGCGGGAACTTCAAAGGGTAGCCCCCGCCGTTTTCGGGGACTTTCAAATCGTTCCGCTGCCTGACGGGACGGAGGAAGCCCTGCCAAAATATATTGGTGAATAGGAGGAATGAGCCGATGTTGCCAACCAGATTTGTGCCTATCGTGACTGCAGGCGTCGGCAGTATAAAGAAGATGGCCTTACAGAATGCCTTGCAGTTTCTCGGAATTGATCACCTTCAGTTCTGGAGTGTTACTTCGGTATTGCCCGCTACGGTGGAAGAAGGGAATCTAGATGAGTTGCGCCAACTGCCGATAGGATATACCCTACCTGCTATTCTTTCTGTTTGCTATGTCCCCTTGCCTGTCGGTGAGCCTCGCTTCTATGAGGCTGTGCTTTATATTTTTCCTGCATATCGAACATTATCCCCCAGTGAGAAGTTCTATTTGGTGTTGGAGGACTGCCCGGAGTCGCCCGTGGACGCTCGTTTGGTATCCGATGTCGGGGGGTTGAAGTCTGCGGTGGTGAGCCTTGAATACCTTCATCAGGAGTCTGTCCATCTCGGGTTGACGAAATGGCTTTCGAAGGTTGGGCCGGTGGAGCGTCGCCTTGCAGCGTCGGCGGCAGTCACGTCGGTGAAGATGGTCATAAGTCTCTCTGATAGTAAGACGGCTTGGAGGGAGTGGTTGGTTGATGAGTTGCAGGGGCAGAGATGGTTATGCCTTCTGAGCGGTATTGTGTTTATCCAATCCCATCACCTAATGGGAGGCGGATACGAAGAAGATGAAGTTTCTTATTGTAGGTGCGGGGATGATTGCGCAGTCGGCGCACATACCTAATCTTCTTCGCCTCGGTGAGACGATAGTCGGTGTGGTGGACAGGAATTTTGACCGAGCCCGTCGGGTGGCGGAGCAATTCGGTATCCCCCGTTATTGGGACGATTATTTTATGGCTATTGACGGTAGTGGGGCGGATGCGGTGGTTGTGGCGACACCGACGAAATTCCACTACCCCATTGCGGTGGCAGCCTTGCGGGCTGGAAAGCATGTCCTATGTGAGAAGCCGCCTGCCATGACAGCAGCAGAGGCTTACGAAATGGCGGAGGAAGCAGAGAGGCGCGGTCTCGTCTTAATGTATGGGTTACATCGGCGGTTCCGAGACGATGCCTTAGCAGCCAAGGAGGCTATTGGGCGCGGTGAGTTGGGCGATGTCTATTTCGCCCGTGTCCGATGGTTACGCAGTCGAGGTGCTCCTGGCGGTTGGTTTTGTCGGAAGGCATTAGCGGGGGGCGGCCCGATCTTTGATATCGGGGTGCACGTTATTGACCTTGGTTGGTGGTTGCTGGGCAAGCCGAAACTGAAGGAAGTTTATGGCTTTGGCTTTCAGCGGATTGGAGCAAAAGGTGTAGACTTGGAACGGGGTCACCAGCCGTCAGATGTGCGGGAGGGATTAGATCGAGAGGTATGGTTTGATGTGGAGGAACATGCGGGCGGGTTTATAACCTTTGAAGGTGGGCAGGTCTTATCTTACGAGGTCTCGTGGTTGCTTAACGATAGGGACGACTTTCGGGTGACCGTATGCGGGGATAAACGTGGGTTATCCTTCCCGCCGCTTGAATTTTATGAGGGAGACCGTGTGATTTTTGATGGTCGGGAGGAAGGAGAAGCGCATTTTCGCTTGGCGCAGGAATTCGTTCGTGCCGTCTCAAGCGGGAGGCAGGAGTTGCGGGTTGGCGCAGATGGTTGGGACGGGTATAATATTATGGTGATGCTGGAACGAGCATCTCAATTCCTTTAATCCTAAAGGAGGTTATATCTCTAATGGCGCCGTCTCCGTCGTCCCCACCAATACCGATCGTGCCGCCGCCCTCACCAACAACATGGATAGCCCTTAAGGACATCTCTACTCAGTCTGGCGCGATGCCTTTTCTGTGGATTCATTTAGGTATGGGTATTCTCGGTATCGTTTATTTTGTTGTATTTTTGCTCATTTTGCGGGATGTGAGGCAGAGAGAAGGGGCCCGTGCTGACCCCTTTTTCGTGTGGGTTCTTCGACTTCTTATTTCTCTGGCTGGCTTACTGGCGGTAATCGGGGGGTATGGAATCACCCTAACCATCAAGGAGTTAATTTCGGCGCCGAAATAAACTTTGAAAGGGGGCATGGTTAGGCTATGAATATCTGGAGGACGCTAAAGGACGTTGTAAGGGAGGCGTTGGGTGGTGGAGAGGACGATATGACGCGGACTTATCGGCCGGTGAGGGATTGGTCTGTGCCCCTTGATCAGGTTTTGGACCGACTTCCGCCGGAAGCTCTTGACCCGCCAGGTATGCGGGGGCGGCGACCCGCAAGGAGTGGCAGGGCAACAAAAAAGCCCAAGCGCCGTTACCCCTCAGCCAACACGCAGGCGAAAGTTTCCACTACTAAGTGAGGAAAGGAGCTGAGGTAGCTTTGTATTATTATCGGGGGCAGGAGTGTTATAGACCATGAGCGAGCTAGTGGAGAAGGTTCGAGGTATTATTCTTTCTGCTGTTGATTACGCTTTGCGGTATAACCTGCCTCTGCCGATGGATGTCGCTCAATACTATCATTTGCATGGCGAACACCTTCCTGATTGGATTGCCTCACACTATGGTGACCCCTCAGCCAAGCACTATGTCTATTATCGCTTTGCCATAGAGGAGTATCGGCGGTTGGTGAAGTATTTAATTGTCGGAGAGGGAGATGTAGGCGAGATTAAGTGGGGGGAACAATTGGTTCAGCAGGTTCAGCAAGACCTCGTTAATCGTTAAAATCGTATCGGTGGGATTGCTATGCAGGAAGTCAGGGAATTTTGTCGTCGCCTTTATGATATTGTTCTTTCAAGTCAAATTACCAGTTATGATGATATTAGGGGGCAGTTAAGTTTATTGCAGACGAATGTGGCTGACTATCTTCGTTCTGTGCCTTCGTCGGAGACGGAGAAGGTGTTGGCGGCTCGGCAGGTTTATGTTGTGACCAAGTGGATGGTGAGCAACCCTGCTTTCGTCGTTGATTTTTATTTTCGGATACTCTTTCTGGCTATTTCCGACCTGTTGAGGAGAAAAGCGGCTGGTAAGGAAATTCCCCTTCCTGTCCTTGAAGAGACTGTCCAGGTTGCTGAGCAGGCGAAGGATGTCATCCTTTGGAGTCCTTATGTCTTTCGTCACACGCGAGGCGGTATTTTACAAATCATTCAGGGCATCAATCAGGTGCTTCGGCAGGTAGATATTGATAAGGAGGAGCGGCGGCTTTTCAATCGTATCAGGCGGTTGCTTGAGCCCGTCCTACGCATGGGCGCTGGGGAAATCCCCTTGCAAGTTTCCCTTGCCGATTTGCTTTTTGCCCATCTTCCTGTGAGGCTCAATCGCGACGAGGTTGTGAGATTTCTGGATTTAATTCGTCGGTTAAGTGAGTTGGTGGACGCATCGGCTTCCTTCTATCGGCACGTGTTGGGTCGGCCTGTATTCAGTGAAATTGAGCGTCCCGTCATTGACAATCTGGATGTGTGGCAACATTATTGGTCACTCCTCATTTCTTATGCGAACGATCAAGTGACACGGTGGGGCTGGCCTGACCTTCCTTCAATTGATGTCGTCATCTATACGGGGACATTGATTGAGAATATAGCGGACAGTTATGCTTATACGGTGAAGGTGCGAGGGTCACCGCCGAAATTCGTCATTAACCAACCGATTGCGAAGCGTGGCTCCTCACCTGCGGATTTGCACCTCGTCGTTCACGAGGTTACACCTGGACATGCTTTTCATCTCACCTTCTTGGAAAGTGCCTTAGCGAAGGAGGAGGAATCGTCTGTAAAAGCCTTGGAAGAGGTTGAAAAGGAGTTTATTTTCTTGCCGATATCGTTGGCTTCTGCTTTTTACGAAGGTTGGGCGGCTTTTGGTCAGTGGCTCTTTGGGCTGCGGGCGGGAACTCCCCGTTATAACTACCAGTGGCTTTTAGAAATCCAGTTTTATGTTGACAGGCTTTGGTATCTTGCTGGCGAGAAGCAACCAGACAGCGTCCATTTCTCCCGCCTTGCCGACCCCCTCCAACTCTCTTCTTACTTCTTCGGGTATCTTTGGTGGCGGCGATTCTTTACGGATATTCGTGATGACGATGAGCTGCTCCGCCATGCCTTTCATGGCGAGCTGCCGAAGATAGACCCCGAGGATGGCCTCCGTGCCATTAATGACACCCTTAACCGAACTATTGACGAGGTAGAGAATGTTGAGAAGCGGCAAAAGGTTCTTTTGGAGTTCTGACCAAGAGTTAATTTCGGCGCCGAAATTAACCTTGTAGCAGATTGGTAGGCAGCACTCTTTAGATGCTGATGGCTTTAACATTTACCTTGTAGTTCGTGCTCCGTAGGAGTTGCTGGGGCAAGGTAACCCTAACGACGATATTTTCCGTTTCGTCCGTCCGTGTGATTGCTCCTCCCATCGGTTGCCAAGTTTGCCCCCCATCTTGACTGACTTCCCAGTATTGTCTTGTCTTCCAGCTGAAGATTTCGTATTGGATATTTGCGGAAGGGTGTTCGATGCTCACGATAAATTCTTGGGGGTTGGGCCAGACGCCTGGGGCAAAGTAGATGCGCCGCTGGTTGAAATCCACGTTGATATTTGTCGGCGCGGGCGGTTCAGCTGTAGGATTTTCTTGTCTGGCGATGGTTAGGTAGTTTTGGCGGCCGTATCGGGCGACTGCATAGAGTTGTCCTGTTACGATATCGTATGAAAGTAGCGTTTGGACGGGCACTTCGGGAGTGATAGGTTGGTAGTCGTTGCCATCCCATACGGGAACCAATGCCGCTAATTCAACATTTCGGCTATTTAGGTCTATTCGGTAGACTCGGTTCCACAGCCTCACCGTATAAACATACTTTCCGTTGCTGACCAACTGGAAGAACATTTCCAGCCAATATGGGTGGGCGTAATCAGGCAGGTAGCGGAGGAGCTGGGCAGCTGCGGAGAGTGGCAGGTTGGTCAATCCGACGGGGCTAATTCGCAATCTCCCTTCGCTGATGTAGTAGTAATAAAGGAGGCGTTCGTTGAGGTCACTTCTGTCCGTTCCGTAGGCGACCCATCGGCTGTTGAAATAATCCCCTTGCCCCCATACGGCGTGGGGCGAGATATTGAGGTCTGCTTCCACTTGAATTTGCCCAAACCCGTGGGCGGGGGAGAGCCAAACGAATGCCTTCGTAATAGTCGCTTCGTTTTCGTGTCGGTTTTTAGGCAACTGGAGTAATATTATCCGTTCTGCTTCTAAGATGGCGTAGTCGGTGTTCGTTGGAAGATTAATTGAAGGGAGCTGGTGGTAGGTTTCTAGATCGAAGAAAATCCCGACGGGCAGAAGGAGTATTCCTTCTGGCACGATGGTGGGGAAATGTCTAACATCTGGTCTAATATTCATCCGATACCGAGTGCTGAGGAAGACGGCTCGGTAGGTTTCCCATTGATAAGTTTCAAGATTGAAGAGGATGAAGTCGCCGAGTCGGCAGAAGGCGAGGAACCCGTGTCCGACGGCAATATCGCCGAATGCTTCCCCTGCGCTGGCTGGGAAAGGTGACCACAGGTCGGTCACGAGTGCGACAGTGGCGGGGTCTGTCCGAGCATCTACAACGACGAGGCGGCAAAGTAGCTGGGACCGTCTGTCTTCTGGGATAAGGACGAGGTAGACCCTACCATTGTGGGCATGGGCATACCGTAGGAACATTCCGTTAAGCCACCAAAGGAAGGTGTCTGCAAAGGGGATAATTTCCCATCGTTCCACACCCCATTGCCAGCGCTGGATAGTCGTCCTCGGTTCGTGCGATACACCCACGGAGTAGGGGACTTTTAAGGTGGTAGAGAATCCTGTTGCCCGTTGAATAGTGCCTGATAAGGCGACCGTTTTGGTTTGAAGTTGTGTTGTCCCTTCTACGGGGAGGTTAAAGCCAGCAGACAGCAACGGGACGGGTTCGGAGTAAAACTCCGCGCCAGCTTCGGGCGGTGGGGCAGGCTCTGCCATGTGTTAATGCCCCCCCATTCTGTCTTTTGTCATTAGTTATTTAGTGGGCCTTATGTCAATACCCGGAGAATGATGGTGACAGCCCATGTTTCGCTTGATGTTTTTGTGCCCCACGTGACACGCGCACGGTTGAAAAGGATGCCGTTCGCATTGGTATTGAGGTTGGCATTTGCCAATCCGACTTCATTCCAAGCGAAGTTTGCTTCCGTCGTATCAAAGGTAGCCATAAACAACACTTGGCGAGAACCGGCTGGGTCAAAGGACGGAGCCTGTGGGTAGCCGCTATCCATTGCCTTAAAGAATTTGTTGGTGCCTGTAAGGTTCGTGTCGTTTACAGATGCCGCTGTTGTTCCGTCACCGACGCCGATGTGGGCATTCGTAGAGGAAAAGAAGGAGGCTCTGTTTGTTGATGATGGGGCAGAGGAAGTCCCCAGCCCGACGAAAATGCGCCATAGCGCTTGGGCGCCGAGGTTCGTAATCAAGTTGACTTCGTGTTCCAAGATTTCATATGGTTCGTTTTCTGCGAAAAATCGTTCGTAGTCGTACATTGGCGGTTTTAGGCCACGCACCAAATACCACATTCGCTTCCAAGTCGGTAATCGATAGTCATTAATGTCAGCCCGAAACTTTCGCAACACAAACTTTGGTTTAATGATTGTCGTCTCAAACCCGAGCATCTTTGGTAGCACCTCCGTTGTCAGATTTTAACGCGTCTTATTACCTTCTGCTATAGGCTGAAGCCAAGACGATATACTCCCCGCCTTCAGGCAGCGCCGTTGGCGATTGGAAACGGACCAAGATGTCGGCAGTTATGTTATCTCGTAGCACTGGCCCGGTCATTGGCAACCAAGTCCCGCCGCCGTCCGTGCTAACATACCAACCCGTTCTATCGGCGGCGCTGAAAACTTCAAATCCAGGTGCCTGTTCTGGCGGGATCCCCATTTCGTCTACGAATTTCTTGGGGACGAAGCGAAGGAGAAATTCTTGTGGCTGGGCATAGACCGCTGGGCGAAGAATGATGACTGGTCGTCGGCTCACTCGCCAGTTATTGTAGGGGAACACAATGGTTGGGGCTGGCGGAGGCGAATATGGCAGGGTTTGCCTGAATATTGCTATTGCGGGGTCGGCTGGTGGAATGGATGTGAATACTGCATAGACCTTTCCCGCGTATCGGTCATAGGCGACGAATGGTAGAAGAGGATTTTCTGGGGTTTTCAATTGGAACTGTCCTAGCAAGCCGTCCCATGCGTAGACCTCCGTAACTTTTAGGGGTTCCTCGGCGCTCATTTGGGCGCGGTAGACCCTGTTCCACAGGCGACTGAAGTAGGCAACTTCGCCATTTCCCGTAAAGGAGAGGGTTAATTCTTTCCAGCGGGGGTCATTGGAAGGTAAGTATGTCCAGATACCGACTGTCGGGAATGGGAAGTAGCTGTAGGGGACTTTGGAGATCCTTAACACCCATTTGTTTTGGTTACTGTCAAAGGCGACGGAATATTTATAGAGAAGGTATTCGGTGATATCTCTTCCGCTGAGTCCCCACGATACCCAGTTGTTTTCAAAAATGTCGCCTTTGAATGCGGGGGCTGTCGGTGTGATCCCTTGTTCGGGCTCGATATTCATTTCTTGGAACCGAGCGGCGAGCCCTTGCCAGATGTAGGCGCGGCTGATATCCGCTTGCCCTTCCATCACACCGCGTTCAACGACGACGGGTTTGGACGGATAAATTGGTAGGAGAATATTGTCGCTCCCCGCCTGAAGCGACGGAAGATTATGGAAAGTTTCCAGATCATAGAAAATGTTGTTGGGAAGGAAGATAAAGCCTTCTGGGACGACCAGAATGGAGGGATAGTTGGGATTGGTTTTCCTGAACTCCTCGGCGATATAGGCGAAGCGTAGGAAGCTGGTCTGGTCATCGCCGAAGCGGATACCGAAGGCTTGGTTGCCGACGAGACCGACGACAAGCCCATGCCCGTAGGCGAAGAACCCAAACTTATCTCTTGCTTCAGGCAGTAGCGGGAATTCTTGCAAGTGTGTGACCGTTGGCGGCGATGTATTGAAATTGATGGCGACCACACGACAATATATCGGGTTGGAGACTCTCAGGTTGGTCACTTCTATCGTTGGTCGCAGGAGAACAAGAACCATAATGTTTCTATCTACGAAGACTTCCCGCACCATGTAGCCCAGCAGCCAGTCTGGTTTATCCAAGAAAACGTTCTCCCAGCCGGTCGCTTCAACGGAATCGGCGTATTTTTGCCAAAGGGGTGTGCCTTTATGTTCTACCCCCATCGACCTGTTGATGTCTATAAACCGTTTCCGTCGTCTTTCCTTTTCGATCTGCCCCTGTAGGAGTAAAGTTTTATCAAATTTCGTGAGAGCAAACAGGGTTTTGGAGCCGATTGATAAAAGGGGGGTAGGTGTCGTATAGAATTCAGGAGGTGGGACATCAGGGGGTGGGGAAGGGATACCAAGTTTCATTAAATCGCTGATGGTAATATTCTCCTCAAGAGTGCGGATTTGGGAAGACATTACCTATTTCCTCCTCCAGTGGATTCGTCATTGTCTCTTGTGACGCTACCGAGTGGGATATGCTCGAACCATGCTGCGCCGCTGGGAAGCGAAAGCGGGGCTTCGAAATCCATTTGCGGGAAACACAAAAATCCCAATCCGTAAATTTTTACGGTGAAGTTGCTTGTGACAGGTGAAGTGGTTTCTATTCTTAGCCCAAAGTAGAAGGAAATCTTGCCTGTCGAGCCATTAGCGGAGGTTGCATAGCTAACGGAAATCGCGTCTGTAGAGCTAAGGCCGACGCCAGTTCCTCCGTTGTTATCTATAAGTGCACTTGCTAAGCTCTCCGTATCTCTTTTAGGAAACCGCAGCTGTGGCATTCCTCGTTCCCTCCTTAATTGCCTATGCAATTACAGGCTCGCTGATAAATACCAGCCTCCATACCTTGTTCGGGTTTCTCGCCGCGAAAATATCTTTCTTCCACTCCACTACAGATTTTGGCACTTTAAGGCGAACCCATTTTTGTCCTTCGATGGGGTTTCCTTCAGGAAGTTCCGTCCAGTTCGTTCCGTCGTCGGAGGTTTCCCATTTTTCCCATCTTGTCACTCGTTCCTTCGTTGACGCCACGATTTCTTTTAAGTTACTATCTTGCGTTGCGACGATGGCAAGGCTCCAGTGCTGATTCGGGTAACGCGCGGTTACCTTTCCGATGAAGGTCAAGAATTTATCATCGGGGGTGGCGCTCACTATGGCTGGGACGGATGCGAAGTATTTGGAATAAAACTGTGGGTGGATAATTTGCAGAAAGGCGATTTTATAGTCTCTGCTGGAAAAGTTGTTTAGATAGAAGACTGTTGCATACCAACAACCACGCTCTACATGGAAGGTCGGCGGCGAGATAATGGCTTCTGTTATGTTTAGATGATCATAGGAGGGTTGCTCCCACCCGATTGGCGTTAGGGCGCATAAGTAGAATTTGTTTACTGCGAGGTCTGCGAGTACCAGAGCGTCTTGTGGGGATGTGGTGCTAAAGCCGTAGGAATAGGTAACAGATTTCATTCGCGTGCATAGCAGGGCGCCAAGGTTCATCGCTGAAATATGTTTCACTGTTCTTTGGTCGCCCATAAGGAAGTACATTTCTGGCGGGGCATTAACTCCTTGCAGTGTCGCTTGCTTGATGAAAATCCACGCGGTTTCGTTGTCTACCCAATCCATAACACGAAAGTCGAAGCTAGATGATTTCAATGACCAATTGCCACCGAAGTTCCACAGGAAGAAATCGTATCCTGATGGGTATGGCGACAGGGCGGGGATAAAATCGCCGCTTCCCATATTACTTGGTAGGTCTATCCCGTCAGTAGTTTGCCGTCTTGTGCCGTCAGGCTTGATTATAGTGGGCGGGGCATTCCGGCTTATACCGCTTAGGGTTCTTGGGAAGACGATTAAGCGGCGTCGGCGGTCGCTCGCATTTTGAAAGGGAATCCGATGGCTTGGAAGAGTGAACGGAGTAAATGTATTGTCCCAGGAAAAAACTCTGACGTTGAGATTTGAGCTTGTTAGGTAAGCGAAAGTTCTGCCTCCAGCGTAGCCGATCGAGGGCTCGAGACCCCTGTTAAAGGCGTCTACCCGCCCGAGGTAATTAGGTGGGTTCTCTCCATCGGTCATTACAACTGGTGAGATGTCTATAAAATGTCCATTTGACGAGGCGAGGAAAGCGTGGCTGCCGTCCGATTCAGCGAAACCCATCGGGCGGGATGTAAGGACAAGGTTAACCCCCGCCACTTTCGGTAAAGGGAACGGGCCTATCGGATAAAGCGAGCCCACTTCCCAGTCCCATTTCCAGATCCTGACTTCGTAATTTAGGGACGCTATAGTGCGGGTTGCTTCTACGACGCAAAAGTAGACTCCTTTATTTTCGCCTTCT
This sequence comes from Candidatus Caldarchaeales archaeon, assembly GCA_032249095.1. Lineage (GTDB taxonomy): Archaea > Thermoproteota > Nitrososphaeria_A > Caldarchaeales > Calditenuaceae > HRBIN02. The sequence continues at coordinate 10,968 of JAVVGN010000026.1, forward strand.
TCTATTATGATAGGTGGGTAGGGTTGTGCTTGTAAAACACTGGTCGGGTAGTCCCCCTCCCAGATCGGTTGGACTAATGTGTCGTCGTAATACACATAATCCCAAAGATACGCCATCGTCATTATACCCCCTTAGGAATAGCCTTCAAATTTGAGGCCGATCGTGTAACTACTGTGTTTTTCTACATCTGGGCTTGCTGTGATCTTTAGCCAGAAGGTTAGTGGTGCTTGCGGCTCAAAAAGCGGGACATTAATGTCACTGCCTTTGATTTCGGCTCTCCATGTTGTAACCCCCGCAGGTGGCGTTTGGGCATTCCTGATATAGTTTTTGGGGTTAGGGTCAAAACCGATTTCTGCCACGACTTCCTGTCGGTTGCTTACTACTGCGACTTTCCACTTATAGAACGGAACTATGTCAAGGTTTTCAACGAAAAACTTGCGATAGTAGGTCGTTGCGGCGGTGATTGGCACGACGATGACTGGGAGGTATTCGTTTTGGGTATCTTCCGCCAAGTCGCCGTCGCTATCGCCGCCGATACCAAATCGGATGTGCCCTGCTGCTGTAAACCTAACCAACGCTTCAGGCACTTAGGAGCACCCCCTCTGAGACGATTCTAATGGCAGTGAAAATTGTCGGTTGAACCATCGGAGGGATTTTCAAAATGAGCCATATGGGAACTACTTCATTGGGGCGTAACCGACCGACTTCTATTCCCTTGTCGTAGCTGTTGTAGTCAGAGTTATTTAAGGGGATTTTGTGTAGGATGACGTCGGATGGGAGGGCGTTTTCGCTGGCTGGTGCGTTGAGTGGCGGTGTTGCCCTATCCCACTGGACACCGACCAATAGGGCTTCTCGTACCCGCTCGTCGGCGGGGCGCTTATCGCCAAAGTCTGGGTCTTGCGGGTAAACGAACCATAGCCGAACGTGGGCGACGCTCGTTGTGTACTCATTCTTTAGGTAGACCAGTCGGGTCAGATACCCGCCATCAATTAGCAAGTCTTCCGACACGATTGGCGGGAAAACATTATAAAGGAACCCTGAAACAATCTCTTCCGTAGAGACTGTTCCAGCGAAGCCGCCCGTGCTCTTAAACCATTTCAGCCTACTTGGCCTGATAATTTCTGGCATGCTACCTATCGCCCCCTTTCTTATACTTCAAACGCTCGTAGGACAATGAAGAATTCGTGCCGACCGGGTGGGTCTGTTGGGTTGACGACGAGGCGGACTTTGAACGGGAAAACCAACGTATCTGTGGACGCGTCAAAGACAGTTCCTTCCTTTGAGATGATGATGGGGTTGGGGGCGAAAGCGCCCGCCTCGCTATCGAAGACGAAGGCGTTCTCCCATGTGCCGCTGTTTGGGTTGAAGACTTGGAACCCGTCTAGGACTGCGGACGGCGGTTGGTTTGTTCCTATAACCACAGGGTAGCATTGGAGGTCTACCAATTTTCCGCCGCCGATGGCAACGAAAAACATTTTGCCTTTCGACCCTGGTGTGATTGTATTGGTTGTGCCAAGAACACCAGTCCCTAAATACATGTAGTCAAAGCCGCCTTCCCCATCGTTCCCTTGTGTCCCCCGCTCATAGGAAACCTCATCGTCGGGCGTTCCCGTGACAGGTTGCCCGTTCAGAGTGATGTGGTCTGGAGGAATAGGTTGGTTGTTATCATCCAGCAATCGTTTATAAACCCTTAAGGTCAGAGGCATTTCCCTCACCAAGGATAATTTTAACTGCTTTTGGCCCGCGTTGCGGGCTAAAATATCCTGTGGTGGTTCCAGATGCAATGGACTGTTACCGTTTCCGCTCCAACCCGCTATGTGCACGATTTCGGTAGGTTCTCTCTTGTCCCGTTCACCTGGCGGACAAGTAGTATTTACCATTCTGTGCGTGGGCAGTTTAAGCTTCGGGAGCCTTTCGCCCATTATGGGTTTCAGACGGACGGGTATATCAGCTGGGGGGTTCGGGATGGTCCAGCCTTTAAGGGGACAGTGTTTCAGTACTTGCGGGCTTTTGGCTTTTCTGAGGAGGCGCTTAATGACCGCATCTATGTCTTAGATCCCTTGAATATGTATTCTTACGGATGGTATATTGAGGAGCCTTACCCTTCTGGTCAGGTTGGGGCGCACATTTTGCACGGGGCGCTCAAATCGCCTTCGTTTATGAGCAACCCCTATGGTCGGGGAGTGGATGTTTGCTTCAATCACGATCGGCGAAATGACCCGACTTTCTTTCCGCCGCCCGCGTCTGCATTCTTTGAGGACGCTAATTCCTACATCTACACGGGTCGGCGGAGCGACCCTAGGATTACCTGTCCAGCACTTATTAGGATGGACTGGTGGGACCGCCTTCGATTTTACATCCGCATTTTTGATACGGTTTATGTCTTGAAGCCTACCAATTATGCTCGGCGGTGCTACTACCGTCTCATTGAAGACGAATTGCCTGCTCGGATGAAGGCAATCATTTCTGCCGGCCTCTATAAAAGGCGTCCGCTGATTGATGTGGCTCGAGAGCTTTTCGGGTCGAATTTCCCTAGGGAGATAAAGGCTTTTGGGTATGGAGTGAGTGCTCGCGTCGGGTTTGACTTTGTTGCCCCGTCCTTTGCGCAGGGTGAGCCGCGAGACGCCTTTGCTCCTTACCCCCTATCGGGTATTCTTTCGCCGACCCCGCCGTTTATTTCCGAAGTGCCAAGCCTCGTCAACAGCGCCGTCGGTAAGGAAATGACCTATTCTCCTTATACGCCTGGTCCTTGTATGTTTCCGGGACCCGTATTTCAAGGCAACTGGGTAGCTATTGATGGGGAGGGGATTGTCCCTGTTGTCACTGGCATGACGGAGCGTGAATTTAACGAGTGGCGGCAGAATATTAGGGACGGGAGAGGAGGTGGGGTGACACTCTTTGAGATATCCCCCGATGGTGATATTCACTTCGTTAGGACATCCCAGCCGTTCCTTGTTTGGGGAGGAACATGTGGAGATTATATCCTCTTGGAGCCTTTTAGCACGGATGCTGAGATGGAATCTACGACGAAGGCGAGGATATTGAAGGAGGGGTGGTTTACGACACCTGGCGGGGTGCGTTTTTACGCTGTTTATTTCGTTCAAGCCTCGGCTACTCTTCAAGTAACTACTTATCATTTGGATGAGGTCGGAGCGTATGAACCCCCCGACCCCAAGAAGATAGAGGAAATCTTTTTCCCTTACTTTCATGTAGAGCGGGTGCACCGCTTGTTGAAGGGTGCTCGGAAGCTTCTCTTGAAACCCAAGTCTGCCTTTATCAGGCCGTCCAAGAGCGACTTTGCAAGTGTCCTCAACGAGCTTATTAATGAGAATGCTTCTGAATATGTTTCGGTAGATTTCGGCACTACATATCCAGAGATGGCAAGCAGTTTTCCAGGGCCGCAATGGCTTTGTTCTAATGTGAATGTCTGGCATTTGGGTGGGGCTCAGCTTCCTGTTGAATGGTATTCCGACAAGATAAGTGTCTACTACGCGACGAAGAGGATGGACGATCCGGCGGCGAACCGACGGTTCTTTGTCGGACTCGTTGGGCCTTTAATGGACCAAGTCGTACGGGAGTTTGTAGTGCCTCGTGTTAAAAGCCGAGAGTTGGAAGAAATCATCGCTCGGTACTCGCCGACGCGGGTTGCCTTGACCGGCTGGAAGGGGTTTGATGTCTCTGCCAGTTCTCCAAAGGAAATCCCGTGGACGATGACGTCGTCTGGTAATATCTACACCGTTGAAGACAAGGCAACTCTAATTGGGATGTTTCAGTTGTATTCTCATATTCCTGTTCTGCCGCACAACAACGATGGGATGTTGATAGCCCGCCGGTTGTTATCCCAGCTTCCTGTCTTTCATATTCACGAGGCGCTTCCTGATGGATATGTAATGTGGCCGTTGCCCCAACCTTATGGCTTCGGCCCAGGTGAGGTAGCGTTTGGAGGTGAAGTTTTGGATGGGCGGTCTGTGGTTATTATCGGGCTAGGAACGGGCGGGTCGTGGGGAAATATCGCGGGAGATATTAACCGTTTGAGAGATATGGGATATGAGATTGTTGGGCTAGGGGCGTGGACCCCTGTTCCGATTGCTATGCTTTATAGGGATCCCAGCGAGCCAAAGAAGGACACAAAACTTTATCCCAATAAATTGCTTTTCATAAGCAGTTGTGTTGAACCTCCAGAAATCCAAGTCATCCCAGGCTGGCTTGTTTGGTCTGGTAGTATTTTGCTATATTCAGTTAGCCCTAGTGACCCGCCAGCGGCTTTGGAGCCCCTGTCTGAGAAGGAGGTAGACGTCGCTAGAAAGATGCACGTGGTGAATTCCACAAAGTGGCGGCTCCGTAGTTTCCCCGATGATTGGGAGACATTTGAAAGAATCCTTCCGTTTCTTGACTTTACGCATATTCCCTTCGTGGAGACGGCTCGGAGTGTCGTGGAGTGGGATATCGTTAACGGGAGGAAGGTCCTAAGGCTTGCCAATTACTATCAACCTCTTATTATCGCCGACGTTAAGCCGCTGGCGCCGATTGAGACGGCTGCTTTTGAGGGAACCGCTGCTGGAGTTACCTGCGGTTCGTCAGTGACGGTTGCTGTTGCAACAAGAAGAGATATGCCTACCAATCCCATTTTGGACGGGTCTTCAGTGGACGCGATTAAGCGGACGACGGAGGAGATTTACAGAAAGCTTATGGGGAAGGTGGATAACATAGGGGGGATGACGGTGCAGCCCCCGCATAATTACTTGACCTCAGACTTAGGAGAAGTACGGCTGCCGACTGATGCGACGACGTATTTTGGAGACGCTACCGCTACTTCCGCACCGTCTGGTCAATCTGTGTCGGACAAGCCGTCCGTAGAGGAGCGAGAAGGCCGTGGTTTAGAGGTAGAGGGCATACCGATGCCTTATCATATTCGTTCTACTTACTTTCCTATTCCTGTTTTTCAGACGTGGATGTGGGATTGGCGTGGCTTCTACTCAGACATTAGGAAAATCCTGTTGGAGTTGGCTTCTGTTGCTCCTGTTACCCTACCATCTTTTTCGCTTCCTGAGGATGCTTTGTCCCCTAACAAGGTTGATAATGACCCGATATTGTTTTTCCAACGCCTCGGCAGGGAGGGTTTTGGAAACGCTTTGGAATTTTGGGAAAAGTGTTCTCTCGTTTCTGGCAACGGGCGGATGGCGGCTTTTGCCCTCGTCACAGCCGGTAGTAAGCCTCTTTTTGGCGGCCGCACCTTATTGGGGGCATTCTACCGTGACAGAGACCGCCAAGAATACTCCGACGTCTACTTTCCTATGCCGCTTTTGGCGCCGTGGGCATCCCAGATACTCCAGAACATTACCAACCTTGCGGCGGGCAAGGAAGTCTTTCGGGAAGGAGCTGGGCCGTGGGAGAGATACATCTTAAAAGAAGTTAGCCCTTATCATTACTGGCTTGGGTTGGAAATGTGGACTTCTCCCATCGTCGCATTCTTTGCTAAAAGCGCCGGCGGGGTAGATTTGTCGGCGCATCTTTCCTTAGACAAGGGGCGCGAGGTTACTATCCCTTGGCGCGATAATGACTACCCGCCTGTAGGGGATAAAGGATGGCAGTTCCTTGTGGGATATCGGCAAGAGCAGCCTCTAGTCGCTCACTTGGCTTTTCCTCCCCTACCTTCGGATTTCTTTGAGTTGGAGCGGTCGCCCATAGGCGCCGTAAGGGACTATGGCATTTTCTGGCGGAAAAGGTTCAAAAACCAGACTTTTCCTGGTGATTTGTTTACTTTTGTCCCGCCGCCATTGGGCTGGCTTGGCTGCACAGGTGTTCCTGGTGTTTCTCGGATTGGCATTGACCCCATCTTGGGGTACGACCGCCACAAGCGATTTGTGGAAGGGAGCATTGAGTACGCCTATGGAAACAAGGAGATTTTGCGGCAGTTTTGGGTGGAGAAGGTAAAGGTGGATGGGGATTATGCGACAAAGGAATATTATCTGGAAATGCCTTCCGAGGATACTTTGGCTCTTGCTCCTGAAGAGCGGCTTTATGAGGATGACAAGGAAATTCGGGAAAGTGGGGAATTGGAGGGCCGACGCTTGATAACTCTTTGCGAACGAAACCGTTGGCAGAACCAAAAGATATATTGGTCGTTTAGGAGCTACTTTGATATTAAGAGGACGAGGGCTAAAATAAGGGAGACCGTCCTTGCTCCGGAGGAAGTTCATCTTGGGGTGATGGTTACTAACCGATTTGTTTTGCATCGGTGGGTGGAGGGGCATCCCCGCTTCTATCTTCTTCCTCTTTTCCCAGTCCAGTGGTGGGGTATTCCTCTTGCATTTTCTTGCGGGCAGCGCAACTATCCGTTCTGGCGCGACCTCCTTCCCAACGAGTATGGAAGTATTACTTTTACCCTGTCTGTGGCTTACCCAATTCCATTCGGCCGGCTGAAGGAGCGCCTGAAGCAAATTGTGGGGTCGGACGATAACGAGGAGTGGCGAACAATCCTTCATCGCACGCTGTGGGGTATGAAGTGGTTGAGTCCGACCTTGCGGCCTAACACAAGGGATTCGCTAGATTACATTCCGGACAACTTCTTGGTGGGGTATCCGTGGTATGCCCCCTTTGCCGCCTATTACATTACGGAACAGCCTATGCTGCCTTTTACGAATGACACTTCTATTAGATTTGCCCTCGTTGAGGATTTCCGCACCTTCACTAGCTTTCTTACACCGGCGACTCGGTCGCTTCAGGCAAACAGTGCTCCGACAGTTTTTCCCGAGTGGTATGCATCTCAACGGCGTGCCAAAACCTTCCTCGGGCGTCTCAATTGGCGGCGGTTATTGGACGGGGCAGCTCGCCGTTACCCTGTGTGTATTGTTGCCCAGCGGTCGCCGTTCGTTACGGGAGGCGCAGTTTACCTCACTGATGCCGATATGTTGTTCTACTTCTCCTACCTCAACCTGCCAGACCCCTTGATGCGGCCAGCGCTGCCAGAGGATATCTTTGCGCCTGAGGCGTGGCTATCGTTAATCTTGTCGCCGGTGGCTTGCAAGGTGCCGAGCGCAGTCGACTTGAATTCCCTTTGGAAGAGGCGGCACACGGCGAGGCTGAATACTTCTGTGGATCATTACTTTAGCGGGCTGTTTGCGACGAATTTCACCCCGCCTTTCGCAATCGTTCCATATCAGACCTATCCGTTAAGCATTCCACCGTGGATCATTGAGAATTGGCGGTTGAGGCGTGTCCCTTACTGGTTGCACGATATTATATCTGCTGAGAAGGTTACAGACGGATTTACCTGTGATGTGGAGGATCTGATTTATCACTCGCAGCAGAGCGAGGTGACGGTTCGCCCTCGCCTTGACCCATCCGACCCGCGTGTACTTAATGGCTTGATTACCTTCCGCGACTGCGCGATGCCCCGCCTAACTATCGGGCTCAACACCTTTGGGGGCTACTCTTATTTGCCCCGCATCATCTTGCCGCCGACCCCCATAATTGTCCATTCTTCCTTTAATTTTGGTTATGCAGAACATAGGGATATTGATACTCCTAATATTCCAGATGAGGAAAAAGCGAAAACTTTCCGTTTGACGGAAATAAAACTAAAGGATATTCCCTATCAGCCGTATACCTCTATCTTGGTGAGAAACTACTTCTACGGGATGAGGCTTAATTTCGGATCGTCCAATGACCCCAAACCGCTTGCCGACATTGGCTTTTCGCCGATGCGCCGTCAAGGCGTTTTGACGCAAGCGTGGGGGATTGCTCTCCCTATTCGCTTTTATTTGCGGGCGGTTCGGCGTGTCCTTAATACGGCAAATGAATGGTTGGAAGGCAATGAGTTCGTCAAACAGGAAAGGCCAGAGTCTCCTGTTTCCTTCTATGGGAAGCTGATAGCATCCCTTCCAGCGTTCATTTTTGCTCTTAAGGATTGGACGCATTTGCCGTTTGAAATCGTGGATATTGCCTTTTCTGAATTGGAGCGGTTGGAAGTTCTTCTCGTCCTTAGGGGGACGCGGATGCCCCGCTACTGGTGGCTCAACGTCTTCAACCCCCACAAAGTGCCCGAGAGGTTGGGTAAAATGGAGGAAGGCGCCTTCTCACGAGTGGTCCCTATGAGCTACCTCCTACGCCTCTACTATCCTATCCGCCTTGAGAGGATTAGCCCGTGGCATAGCCTTTTGAGTCCTTCTATGGAAGACAAGTTGGTTAAAATGTATGCTGCCGCCCCTGCATTCGTAGAAGGTCGCCCACGTGGGCGGTCTATCGTAGAAGATGCAAAGAAAAAGAGAGGATTTATTAAGCCGTGGGAAATGTCCTTAATTCCTCGCCCCTTATCGGTCATCCGCTTGGATGTCGTTTCTCGACGGCTGGTGAACACCGACGTTTTGGAGCAGTGGTGGGCGGACTGGAAGGAACATCTCATTACGGCACTGAGGCAGGCGGATGACCTCGTTTTGGTAACCCACTTCAATATACCCTTTGTGTCCTCCAAGATACTAGAGTCTTTCTTCGCGGCACAATCATTTGGGGAAGAAATCCAGAGGATCATTAACACCCCAGTCGCTGTGCTCGCTAAGATTCTATTGGAGGATATCAACGCACCGACGACTCCCTTTTCGGGTAGAATATCAGAAGGAGGCGGGGATGATGGTTCCCCATGAGATTTTATCTCTTATTCTTGACAGGTTGAGCCATTACAAAATACGAAATCGCCAGTTGCAGGCGCTCTGCCCCCTTCACCAAGAAAGGAACCCTTCCTTCTATTTGGACTTGGATGCGGGGGTATGGTATTGCTTTGGGTGTGGGCGGGGCGGCGCAATAAGAGACCTCCTTGTCCTCCTTTACCCCCATAGCCCGGTTGCTTTAGGCGGGGCATTGAACGGCGAGGCCGCAAAATACTTCGAATTTTATGAGCAAATGCCGTATCTACTAAATTTTAGCAATCTTGTTCAACTTATTAAAAATAAGCGAGGAATTTCTGAGAATACTCTTATGCAGGTTAATCCAAAGTGGTGTCCTCCCAATTCTACTAATGGTGATGGCAGTCTTAAATTATTTGAGGGTCGGGTCCTGTTTCCGTGCCGCCACACCTCCGCCCTGTCGTCCTTTGTCGGTTACGCTCTCGACGACGGCGCTCCCCGCAGGTACTTACTTCCTTCTGGGTTGAAACTGTTATTTCCTTTTGGGTTTGGGGAAATGGTTGAGGAGATGAAAAAGTCGAAGATTGTTTATATTGTGGAGGGTCTATTTGATGCCCTTTCCTTGTGGGAGATTTCGTTGCCAGCAGTGGCAACACTGGGGAATTCCCTTTCGTTTTTCGCGGCCACTTTTCCAGAGGATTGTCAAATATATCTGATGCCTGATAACCCTAAGGTGGATATGGGGGGGCGTCGGTTCTCTGTTCAGTGGTCTGTCAACGCGCTCCTCATCGGGCGGTGGGACGCAAAAGTTGCCATTTTTCCGTCTATGTTTTTAAAGGATGCTAACGACGCCTTGCTGGCGGGAGAATTGGAAGCGCAAATAGAGAAGTTGTGGTTGTATCCTGTCCCAGAGTTCCTTGTGGGGGCAGCTATCAACCACCCTAGCCTTATTTCGCTTAACCAAGTCGTTTCGCTTTTTGCCGATTGCTTGCCAGCAGATTATGCGGCGGCACTGATTAAGTGGATAAGAAAGAAATACCCACAGCATGTCTTGAAGTTTCAATCGGCTTTTGGATTTGTTGACGATTCCTTCGAGAAGTTATCCAAACTGGAAGTATCTTGGAGGATTCTATTGGAGAGCGCGAAAACAAAGGGTGGTCGCGAAATCATCTTGTCCGTCTTCTTACCAAACGAGATCCCCTACCTCTTTCAGATGGAGGTTGTGGGAACGGACCCGCCCTTCCCTGCTCAGAAGATATTGGAATCAGCACGGGTCATCGCCAGGTATTTGAGGTATAGAAAGGCTCGTAAGTTGAAGAGTCAGCTGTTGTCTGCTGCTTTTCAGCTTGCTGGTTGACTACTCAAGGTGTTAAAATTGGGTACTGGTTTGGTAAGGAGGTGATGACTTCTATGGCGAAAGGGCAAAAGCGGGTGGCGGAAAAGAGGCACGAAGAGAAGTTCGGCCTCGGTTGCCTAATGGGAGAGCCAGTGGACGTTTCCGCTACGCAGATCAGACAAGTAAGTAAGGAGGCACAATTGCCTGTTCGAAAGGTTAAGTTAGCATTGCGGGGTAATCCAGCGGGGTTGACTTTCGAGGAATATAGGAAAATCTTGCAGAAGGTGGGCGCGAAGGGAAGATGACTTTGTCTATGGTACAATTTATTCCAGCAAGGGGGGATAAGCGATGGACCCTGTGCAAATGGCCAATCTCGTCACTGATTGGCTGGCGGAAGCAGAGTTGATGGAGCACTATGTAAGTAGGGAAGTCGTGCAGGATGTGCGGCTCCTGAAGGACAGGGCGATCCATTTTCTTGATGCTGTGGGGCAGGTGGAGTTGCTGCGAAGGGAGGAAAGAAGCCCCGAGCAATTGCGCCGCCTGGAAGAAGAGTTCAAGGCGATTCGGCAGCTAGCAATGAAAATAGGGCTCGGGTCGGGAAACAGACCTGGTGCGGGTGGACGATAGAGACCTCACCACGGCGAAGAGCGCGTTCAAACCACTTTTGGTCCCATCGGCTCGGTATGAAGTATATAAGATTTGCAAGATCGTTATTTTCGCGCTGTAGCAAGTCGAAAAGGGTGTAATCCAATGCGGATACTAAGACGCCGTATCTTCGGCCTACCTTCAAGAGACGACCCTGCTGGGCAAGGAGGTAAAGAATAAGGTGACGGAGGGGGGCGGAATATTTTTTCCAGTTTGGGAAGACAATAGCATGAATACTTCCTTGCCCCAGTTTCGCTAAGCTCCGATAGAAATTATCTATATCCCCTTTGGTTTTTTCTATGGCTTGCTGCAGGACCCGTAAGTCTGCAGGAACGAAGACCAAGTTTTTTGAACCTCTAATTCTTATGTAAGGAATCATCTTCTTTCTCAGGAGCTTATATTTTGTGTGCTTAGAAACCTGCAATCTTTCACGCTTTAGCCAATCCTCATAATTCATATACTTTGACCTATTTCTTATGAAGTCTCTTGGGTCTATACGGTGGTACTCCCAATGAAGGGAGAGCGGGTCGCACAGGCGGTAGCGCGTGTTGGGGATGTTTACCATCTTCAGTCCGTATCTCGTTAGTATTTTTCGGTAGTTGGATGTGTTTTTTTTGCGTGCCCGCCGTGTGGCGGTCGGGTAAAGAATTTCCAGAAGATGTGATAGGGTAAGGAGCAAAGGTTCTCCATTCATCATGGTGATTTGGGTTGGCTAGGCGTGGGTGCCTGCAGTAGGGCACGCCCCGCCCCCTTTCCCTTCTCCCTCCTTTCCTTTCCGCAAGTTGCTGGGCGGAATCGACCGACCCATTCGCCTCTTTCTTTGCGTTCCTTGAAAGTTTTGCGCACAACAT
>JAVVGN010000027.1:0-22029 GCA_032249095.1 Candidatus Caldarchaeales archaeon
TAAGCATGCCACGCTTAATTAGCCTCTCATCGACCCTCTCCCAGTAGCTCATCATGGGAGAGGAGTGGAGGCATGGCAATAGGCCTTGAGGCGAAAGGATATAAGGAATCTGAGACGAGAGCCGGAAAACGTCACAGGAATAGCCAAAAGGTAGCGAAGAGAGACAAAGAGTCCAGGAATTAAGCCACAAGGCAAACCCAAAACAATGTTTAAAGCCTGCCCCAAGGCAGAATTCGAGAAGGGATACGGTGCCGGAGTTCTGGGAGCGCCTGGGACTCACCTTCGACGATGTTCTACTCGTTCCGCGCTACTCGACTGTTAGGTCCCGCGCCGAGGCTAAGACGACGACGAGGCTGACGAGGAAGCTGACGATCAACATACCGATAGTCTCTGCAGCTATGGATACCGTGACGGAGAGCAGTATGGCGATCGCCATGGCGAGGGAGGGGGGGCTTGGCGTCATCCACAGATTCATGCCGATAGAGCAGCAGGTCGCGGAGGTCTTGAAGGTGAAGAGGGCGGAGGGCATAGTAATAGACGATCCCTACACTATTAGGCTGAGCTCGACGGTCGCCGACGCTAGGAGGGAGATGGAGGTCAGGGGTGTCTCGGGGCTTATCGTCGTAGACGATCAGAAAAGGGTTCAGGGAATAGTCACGGCGAGAGACATATTGTTTGAGAGGGATGAGACCCCAGTCTCGCAGGTTATGACGCCGAGAAGTAGGCTCGTCGTGGCGCAGGAGAACGTGACGACCGAAGAGGCGATAGAGCTGATCAGGAAGCATAAGGTCGAGAAGATACCCATCGTCGACAAGGACTGGAGGGTGAAGGGGCTGATAACTGCCAAGGATATCCGTTCACGCGGACTCTACCCCCACTCCTCGAGGGATTCTAAGGGTAGGATGCTGGTGGGCGCCGCGATCGGTGTGAGGGGTGACTACCTCGAGAGGGCCAAGGCCCTCCAAGAGGCGGAGACAGACGTCTTGGTGGTCGACGTTGCACATGGGCATACAGAGCAGGTGATCGACGCCCTAAAGAACCTAAGAAGAGAGCTTGGCGACGGCATCCAGCTCATAGCCGGTAACGTTGCCACCCCGGAGGGCTTCGAGGACCTGGCCGCGTATGCTGATTGCGTCAAGGTGGGGATAGGGCCGGGCTCGGTCTGTACGACTCGAATAGTCGCAGGGGTCGGCGTGCCGCAGCTCACAGCAATAATGAGTTGTGCCTCGTCCTCCGAGAGGACAGGTGTCCCCATGATGGCCGACGGTGGAATAAGGAGCTCCGCAGACGTTGTTAAGGCCTTGGCGGCGGGGGCTTCGACCGTTATGATCGGGATGCTTCTCGCGGGAACGGACGAGAGCCCCGGCACGGTAGTTGTAAGGAATGGGAGAAAAAGCAAGATCTACAGGGGGATGGCCTCCTTTTACGCTATGCTGGGGAGGGAGTCGAAGCTTAAGGGCGAGGTGGCGATCGACGAGGTCTCTGAGTACTCCTACATGGCGGAGGGCATCGAGGCCTATGTCGACTACAAGGGCTCAGCCTCGGAGGTTGTCAGGCAGCTGGTGAACGGCCTGAAGTCCGGGATGAGCTACCTCGGCGCGAGGACGATAGAGGAACTCAGGAGGAACGCACTCTTCATCCAGATTACTCATGCCGCGTATCTCGAGTCCCTGCCACACGATGTCGAGCGAATAAGATAGTATGCCAGGCATAGTCCTCGTGGGTCTCCAGTGGGGCGACGAGGGCAAGGGTAAAGCCTCGGCCTATATCTCTAGGGGCGCGGGGCTGACGGTCCGGTTCAACGGAGGAGCCAACGCCGGCCACACCGTCTCCGTCGGCGGCAAGTCGTTTAGCCTCCACATGATCCCTGCCGGGGCCGTCTCCTCTAGGTCCGCGGCACTGGGCCCTGGGGTTTACCTTGACCTCGAGGCGCTCTTCAAGGACCTCGAGCAGCTCGAGCAGTCTCTCGGCAGGATCGAGCTGGTGGTCAGTCCCCGTGCCCACCTGGTCCTTGACCTTCATAAGGAGCTCGACAAGAGTCTTGAGCTTCTACGCTCTGGGGAGAGGATAGGGACGACGCTCCGAGGCATCGGCCCAGCCGCGATGCATAAATACGCGAGGCTCGGGCTTAGGCTATGCGACATCCTCGAGGAAGACGCGGCGTCCCTGAGCGCGGCCCACCTCTGGAGGAGCCTGTGGGAGGGGCTGCTAGGCCGCGTGGAGGAGGCCTGGCTCAGCCGGCTCAGGGAGCTCGCCGAGAGGGTCAGGGGTTTTGTGGGCGACGTAGGTGGGAGGATTGAGAGGGAGCTCTGCTCGGGCGGCAAGGTCGTCTTTGAGGGAGCTCAGGGGACGATGCTGGACATAGACCACGGCACATACCCCTATGTCACCTCCAGCCACACAGTCTCCGCCTCAGCCTCCACGGGATCAGGCGTCGGGATAAAGGCGATAAGCAGGGTAATTGGTGTCGCCAAAAGCTACACCACCAGAGTGGGTGCAGGCCCTTTCCCCACAGAGCTACATTCCCCCATCGCTGACGAGCTGAGGAGGCGGGGAGGGGAGTATGGGGCGACGACTGGGCGGCCTAGGAGGATAGGCTGGCTGGACGCCGTCCAGCTCCGCTACGCCTGCAGACTCAACAGCGTCGACGAGATATTCCTCACACGGGTCGACACGCTCTCAGGGCTACCGGGTGTAAAGGTCTGCCTCAGGTATGATGGTGTCGGTGAGGGATTCCCCGAGACAGTGGCCTCTCTGCAGCGCGCCTTGCCGATCTACAGGGAGATCCCTGGCTGGCCGCCCATCGGAGACGAGCTCAGGGAGAGGCTGAGGCGTGAGGGGTACGGAGCTTTGCCTAGGGAGGCGCGCAGATTCGTTGAGCTGGTCGAGGAGGAGCTGGGCGTGCCGGTAAGGTACATAGGGGTAGGGCCTGGCGTCGAGGACGTGGTAGAGAAATAATCCAGTGGTCGTCGGTGATGGCGGCTTGAGGGGGCTGGAAGGCCTTAGTTGTACCGACCTTGAGAGACTCGTGGGGATCGAGGGCTATTATACCGTGTCCCCAGGGATCGGGGGGATTGTTAAGGAGAGGCCGGAGGACTTCATTGTCTGGGAGGTGCTTGACGGTGGCCTAGACTCGAGGCTTATGTGGGAGTTGGGCCCCCTGCCCCACGAGCCGAGCCGCTACTCCCTCTGGATCCTCCGCAAGAAGAATAAGGACATGCTGGGAGGCCTTGCAGACATCTCGAGAGCGATAGGCATGAGGCTCCGCAAAGTAAAGATATGTGGGATAAAGGACAGGCGCGCGACCACCTACCAGTTCATAGCTCTCCCCACAGAGGCTATACCCCAGACTACTCGAACAATAGTGGCCGGTCCAGTGGAGGCTAGGCACGTGGGATACGTCAACGAGCTCAAGACCGAGGACCTCGTCGAGAATCGGTTCGAGGTCGTGGTCAGGCATGTCTCGGGAGACACGCAGAGCCTCTCACGCTTCAGGGAGGAGGTTCAGTCGGAGGGGGTCCCGAACTACTTTGGGCCCCAGCGGTTCGGGTCCCTGAGGCCCATAACCCACCTCGTCGGACGGCGCATCGTAGCAGGAGAGTTTAGGGAGGCGGTGGAAACATTCCTCTTCCTCCACACGGACTTCGAGCCTGAGCCGGTGAAGATGGCTAGGCAGCTGGCGGCAGAGCAGAGCATCCCAGACCAACTACTATCGATACTCCCGCGGAGCCTAGTCTATGAGAGGGCCGTGGCCCGCCACCTTGCAGAGAGGCGGGGGGACTATCTCGGCGCTCTGAGGAGGCTCCCCCTGAGGCTTAGAAGACTCTTCGTAGAGGCCTATTCCTCCTACATATTTAACAGGGCCCTAAGCCTCTCCCTCAGAGACGGAGCCAGGCTAAACGAGCCGCTGGTCGGCGACCTCGCTGTCAGGCTGGACATGTATCAGAGGCCCTACGGCCGGGTAATCCCCGTAGACACCTGGAACATCGAGGAGGTTGCGAGGCGCGTTGCGAGGGGCGAGGCCGCGATCTCTCTACCACACGTGGGATATCTCGTCTGGCTACCGCGGGGACCCCGCGGAGATGCTTTGCGGGTAGTTCTGGAGGAGGAGGGGGTGACGACATCCAGCTTCAGGATCCGTGCAGCTCCGGAGCTCTCCACGCGCGGCTACCCCCGGCCGATACTCCTCAGGCCGAGGGAGCTTCAGCTCTCCGTCCAAGGGGAGGGCCTGGTTCGACTCAGCTTCTTCCTCCCACCCTCGGGATACGCCACCTCTTTGCTGAGGGAGCTGATGAAGAGGCGGTGTGGTCTGGCGTACGTCGGAGTCAGGCACTGTTATGCTTAAATGGGCAGAATCGCGGCCCGGAAGAACTCGTGGTGCGTCCTCAAGCAGTCGAGGACGCGCTTATAGTAGCCGTATCCCCTCACGTAGAGTTCTCGCTGCCGAACGTCCTGAGTAACCATTCGCAAAAAGCTGTCTCCACCCCTATATATACTAACTCTATTGTTTCTATTTATCGTGTTTAGGATATCCGTATAGTGTTGTCTGTCCTTTTCCATGAATGTGACTTCGTTTCTCCACAGGTCTAGCTGTATTGGTACGTTGCCGTGTGTTGGGGCCATTACTCTTTATAAGTGGGGCCGGTGGGGGTTCCTCTCCGAATGTGTAAAAACATGGGGAGGAGAAGAGGTTGGGAGAGGGATGGTGGAGAGGTTCCACTTAGTGGCGAGGCCATACGAGATAAAGACACAGAATAAGGAGGTGTAGGGATATTGAAGTTCTATGCAGATGTCCACAGGACTAAGAAGAATAGCGAGAGATACAGGATATAACATACACTACTGACGGAACAACTTTCAAACACGTAGACAGCTTCGGCTAGGTTCCGGCTGGGCCCGGAGACAAGCTATTCATGGATACGTTGCCTGTCCAGCACACGGACGGCGCGATAGAACTACTAAGGCGGGGAGTAGAGGTCTATTATCTCAGAAGGCTTACACTGCTCAATAAGGTACGCGGAGAACTCAGGCTGCCGAAGAGCGCTAGGGGAGACATAAGGGCATTGATGAGTATTGAGGAGAGGTGGTTTAGGAGGGTTACCGAAGACTTCCTAGTCTTGAGGAGGATGATTCTGGCCCACAGGTCTCTTACAAAGACCCATCAGCAACTACTAAATAAATACAGGGCTTTGTCTGATGCTGAGAGGGAGGTTCTGAAGCCAGCAATCTCATCCATAGAGAAGCAGATGGTGGAGATGGCGAAAAAGATAGATGAGGAGGCTGGCAGAAGACTTCCGGCCTATAATGTGATTCTTGAGGGGCTGGGGATAGACTATAGTTTGGCTGGCAGGGAGGCCCTGGCAGAGCTGTTGGTGTATGCTGATTTTGTTGATAGTTCTTTGAGGGTGTTGGAGAGGCTTTTAGGACTCTACAAACCGATTAGGTTGTGTGGAAGGGAGTATTGGAGGCTATATGATGGTAGGCTTCATCGGGCTGTCACTAGACTATCTATGGCATACTACAAGGATAGACCAAGTGGACGACAATGTTGGGAGCTGGTGAAAAAGATTAAGCAACTATTGGTGACGGCGCAGGCATCGGGACAGGCCCCCGGCAGCGAGGGGAAAAATCCCAAAAGCTAGACGCACCGGGAGCTTTATGCTTATAATTGCCGGAGAAATTCGCCGGCGGGCTGTTGGATTTTAATCCCGGTGTCTGGGGTTCCTAGGCTCGCTGTTTAAGGGATTTAGACTAACTATCCCCTCCCCCCACTCTTTCCTCCTTTTCCACTCGTCTGCTCAATCCCTCTGATCCTCAACCAACAACAACACTAAGCCTCACAACACTCACCTAGTTAAATCTTAAATCCAACATCCGGTGAGTGGGGTTTGTTGTACGGCTTCAGGGAGGAGCGGCCAGTCGTCACTTATCTCCTAGTGGCCGCAAATATCGTCGTATTCGGCCTCACATATCTGGTGGGTAGGATTTGGATGATTCTTCTGTGGGGCCTCACACCAATAAACATACTTGAGGCTAACAACCCCCTTGCCTTCTTGTATGGCCTTGCAACATTCTTTACATCCATGTTCATACACGACGGGATACTTCACATCTTCTTTAACATGTGGGCGCTCCTGATCCTTGGCCGTGAAGTTGAGGTGACGCTGGGACGCGCGAGGTTCACATTATTATACTTTCTAAGCGGGTTCGTGGGGGGTCTCGCATACGTCTCGACCGCTCTCTTCATCCCCCGGAACCTCCTCATCCCAGCCGTGGGAGCCTCGGGCGCGGTCTTCGGGGTCATGGGTGCCTTCGCGGTCCTATTTCCACGCCGTCCCCTAGCCATGTTCTTCTACCTGATCCCCATCATAGCCCCAGCCTTCGTCGCGATAGCGATACTCGCCATAATACAGACGATCCTCGCCCTAATCCTACCATTCAGCTCAATCGCTTACAGCGCCCATGTTGGGGGCCTCGCAGTGGGGCTTGCCGCCGCTCTTATCTGGAAGAGGTTGGTCATGAGAAAGCACTATGGCTATTATTGGGCTCTAAACGATTTTTAGGAGCGAGAGGACGACAGCCCCTATCTCTCTTCCCAGCGTCCTGAAGAGGTCTGCTATTGCGACCGACAGTACAGCTATGGCTAGTAGGAAGAGGAAGAGGGCGACTGCTGAGGCGACCTCCCTAGCCGAGACCATGCCCAAGCTAGGACTCTAGCTCGGTTTTTAAGGTTGCGCGGCCGTCCACGCCCGCATAAACTCGGAGCTGTAGAGCTCTGCGATCTCCTCACCTATCAGCACTATAAGGTTCTCGTCGTTAGCGTCCTCGGCGCTAACGCTGAAGTTGTAGCTCCCCGTGACGACGATTTTGCCGTCTATGACCATGAACTTGTGGTGCATGAGACCCGAGTTGGTGTCGAGCCGTATATCGATGCCTGCCCCCCTAAGTCTCAGATACTCACTACCCTTCTCGTCGGCGCGCTCACTCTCCATCACCACCCGCACATCCAGCCCACGCTCATGAGCCCGGATCAAAGCGTCAGCAATATCGTCCCTCGTGAAGCTGTAGACTGCTACGAAGACAGACCTTTTCGCCGAATCTATTAAAGAGACTATCACTTGGGCGCAGTTCATCGTTCTTGAGAAGCACACATTGAGGACTGAGACGGGTTCTGCCCAGACCGTACTGAAGATGGTGGATGTGGCTGTTCTGACCATTGTGGCGTAGAGTGTCGTGGTTTCTGTGGCCGTGGTCTGGAGCGTCGAGTAGAGTGTCGTGTATCGTGTAATGGTGAAGCTTGAGGTCGTGGTTGTGGTCGTTGTCGCCGTGGCGGGCCTCGCGAGGGCCCCCGCCGCGAACCCCACAAGCAGCGACGCTGTAGCGGCTACGACTAGTAGGGCTAAGGCGCGCACGGCTCGTAGTCGTGTGGTGACCTAATATATGCGTTGTCCTAGGCCCGGGCCCTACTCTTTCCTGTCCGAGGCCCCCTGCCGCCGTTTTGCCCGAGCCTCGCGATGCTTCTCCCAAGAAGCTCTCCTAGTTGGCTTGCTACGCTGAGGCAGTTCTCCAATGTTGGCCTGTAGAGCTCTATGCTACGTCTCAGGGCCTCCATCTTAGTCATCTTCCCCTGCTCGATCTCTCTCATTAGCTCCTCCACCGACCTTCTGGTCTCGGGGGTCACGAGCCTTGGATCGACTCCCGATAGAGCCTGTATCAGGCTCTCGCCGAGGTGTGTGGGCTTGAGCGCTCGGCCTGATCGAGCTATATATCCCCGGCTTAGAAGTAGGGAGGGGTAGATCGGCCTAGTTGCGTCTGTCCCCAGCCCCCTACTCTCCATCATCCTGAGTAGTTCGGCCTCGCTGAGTCTCGGCGGCGGCCTTGTCTCCTCCTCCACAAGCCTTGCCTCCAGTATTGCCACCCTCTCTCCCCGCGCTAGCTGTGGAAGCCTCTCCTCCCGGGTCTTGAAGTAGGGAAAGACGAGGAGAAATCCCTCCTCTTTAAAGTATATGCCGGAAGCGTGCAGGACCACTCCACCTGCGACTACCTCGGCGCTCTGAAGGATCTGGAGCGCGTCGCCCATGTAAGCGTTCGCGACGAACCTTCGCGCCAGGTATTCCCAGACGGTTTTTCTTATCCCAGCCCCAGCGAGCGGCGCCGTCGGGTATATCGGTGGGTGGGCTCCGTCGTCCTTTTCTCCGTTCCTCGGACTCGCTGGGCCCTTTATCTCTAGGTCGCGCAATATCCCTGAGTCTTGGACGACCTTCCGCCGCTTCTCGAAGTCGAACCCGCCCGGATACCTGTTGGTCTCTGTCCTTGGGTATGAGATGTAGCCTCCCCTGTAGAGATCCTCGAGTATCTGCATGAGACTGTAGCTGCTCCTTCCCGTGATTCTTACAAGGTCGCGGAGAGCGTCGTCGGTTGCCACTGGGAGAGGCCTTGGGACTCTAGAGGAGCGTTCCTCATAGTCTTCTACCAGTCCCGCTGAAGACTCCCTCACTAGCCTGAAACTCTCCTCGGCTTCGCCACGGTTCCAGAATCTCTCTGAGCGGCCCAGAAATCTCCCACCACTCGACTCGAGGAGACAGGCTATGTACCAGTATTTTTGGGGCTTGAATCTCTTAATCTCTTGTTCACGCTCAACAAGGAAGTTGAGGCAGGGAGACTGTACGGGGCCCCAGCTGAGGACGCCGGTCTCGACATATTTCCGCGTAGAAAGCGTTATCAGGCGGGTGAAGACTGCTCCCGAGAGTAGGTCGAAGCTCCTCCTGAAGTCCGCCTTATGGACCCAGCCCCACCTGAGCTCTGGCTCGAGACGCCGCCAAGCAGCCGCGAGCTCCTCGTCCTCAAGAGAGTTGAAGCGCATCCGCCAGTACCTCGCGGCCCGGCCCCTACACTCTAAGTAGACGCTCAGGATTTCGTAGCCGATCAGCTCCCCCTCAGGGTCATTATCTGTGGCTATGACCAGCTCCCCATCTTGCTGCTCAGAAAAAAGCCTTCTCAGGGAACGATATGAGGCTGGGTCAGAGATTATTGTTCGAGGCTCCATCGGCCTGAAGATCTCGGGGAGGTCGCTGAGCCGCCAGCGAGTAAACCTCTCCGGCAGGTCTAGATCCATGAGGTGCCCCCTGACGTAGGAGACGGTCACGCCCCTCTCGAGCCTTACCAAGACTCGTCTGAGAGCCTTGGCGACAGAGCTCTTCTCAGCCACCACTATGTATCTCGGCATGAAGTATGGCCATACATAGCCCCTCGGCACTAATTAATCAATAACTCCGCTGAACGTGTAGGTCGGGTCGGGGGGTTGGTCGTCGCCGATTGCGAGGCCTACATAGACGGCGCCTCTAGCGGGAACCCCGGGCCGGCGGCCTACGCCTACGTCATCAGGGCCGGAGGCCGCGTCTACAGGGCGGCTGGGAGACTAGGGGTCGCCACAAACAACGTCGCCGAGTATCATGCCTTAATCCGCTGCCTTAGACGGGCGCTCCGTATCGGATGCCGAGGAATCGTGATCTACAGCGACAGCGAGCTCTTAGTAAGGCAGATGAGTGGGGAGTACGCGGTCCGGAGCCCCCACCTGCTTCCCCTCCACGAGGAGGCGAGGAGGCTGGCTTCAGGCTTCGCATCCTTCAGAATTAGTCATGTCCCGAGGGAGGCCAACAGCGAGGCGGACAGGCTCGTCAAGAGGCTACTCTCTGTGACACGGCGGGGCCAGCTCCGCTAGCCGCCTATCGTATGCATGGGTCTTATGTGTTGGGGGATCTTGTGGTGCTTTAGGAGCTCCTCCACCCCCTTGAACTTATTATAGAAAGCCTCTTTGATGAGTCGCGCCAGCTCGCTGTCAGTTGCCCCCGACCTGAGCAGGGGTTTGAGGTCGTATTCATCGGGGCTGAAGAGGCATGGGACTAGCTTGCCGTCAGGCTTCAGCCTCACGCGGTCGCAATCCGAGCAAAATGGCTCAGTCACCGATGTCACGACCCCCACCTCGCCCGGCGAGCCATCCGCGAACCCGTAGTATCTCGTCGTGGAGCCACTTGCCCTCGGCTTTTCGCGGAGCGCGTACTTCTCGCTAAGCCTCTCGACGATCTCCCTCCCCGAGACAACCTTTTCAGGGCTCCAGAGTCTCTCACCGTCGAAGGGCATGAACTCTATGAACTTAACCGTCAGGCCCGAGCGTCTAGCAAGCTCCGCAAAATCCTCCAGCTCGTCCTCGTTACAACCTCTAACGACCACACAATTGATCTTGACCCGGAGGGAAGAGGCCTTAGCCGCCCTTATCCCCTCAAGCACCCTTTCAAAGACGTTCCTAACCCCCACTATCTCCTCAAACCTGTCTGGCTTAAGGCTGTGGAGACTCACCGTGACTCCTCTTAGACCTAAAGCCTTGAGCCTCACGGCCTTATCCTTCAGGTAAAAGCCGTTTGTCGTCATAGAGATGTCCTCGATGCCGTCTATCGCCGAGACGATTTCGATAAGCCTCTCGAGCCCCTGCCACACAAGGGGCTCCCCACCCGTCAGTCTAACCTGCGTCACACCCATCGAAGCGAGTATGCGCACAACTCTCGCCATTTCCTCGACTGTTAGTACCTCGCTCCTTGGAAGCCACCTGGGCTCGCGGGGCATGCAGAAGCTACACCTGAAGTTGCATCTATCCGTGACCGAGAGCCTGAGCTTTCTGGCCACCCTGCCATAGGAGTCGACAAGTCTCTCCAAACTTCGCCGAGGACAACTCTCCGACGCCTCGGAGATAAACCTTCCTCACGAACCCGATTAGGAACCTTTTCGGCTTGACAAGCGCGAGTCGGGCTGGCGGTCGTCGAAGGGACACGATAAACTTAAACGATAGCGAGAGACGTAGTATCCTCAGGTGGCGTGATTGGCGGCTCTAGGAATGGCAGGGGCATATGACAGGGCGATCACGGTCTTCTCCCCGCAGGGTCGCCTGTACCAAGTGGAGTACGCTCTCGAGACTGTCAAGTCGGGCTCGACTGTCGTAGGCGTAGCGGTAAACGAGGGCATAGTCCTCGCCGTCGAGGAGAGGGCCTTCAGCAAGCTACAAAACCCAAACTATTCCCAAAAGCTCTTCCAGATCGACGAGCATATTGGCGCCGCAAGCTCAGGCCTCATCTCGGACGCAAGGATACTCGTTGACAGCGCGAGGGTCTACGCACAGATCTATAGACTCACCTACGACGTACCGCCTAGCGCCGAAGTTATCGCTAAGAGGATAGGGGATACTATGCAGCTATATACACAACACGCCGGCGTGCGGCCGTTCGGCGTAGCACTTCTCATAGGAGGGGTGGGGGACGACGGCTCGAGACTATTCTACACGGAGCCCAGCGGCGTCGTTATGGAGTACACCGGCTGGTCGATCGGTCGGGGAAGTGAAAAGGCTAGGGAGATCTTAGAGGCGCAGTACAGCTCTGACCTGACGCTAGAAGAAGCCGAGATTCTTTGTCTCAAGGCGTTATTGCAGAGTGTTGAGAAGAGTGAAGAAAGGTGGACCGCCAAGCTCGTAACCATACCGGCAAGCACCAGACTTTACACACCGGTACCCGCCGCCGAGGTAAATGCTCTGCTCGAGAAGGCTCAAAAATCTTAATCTCACCTCAGCAATATCTCCTGACACTGAGCGAGTCGAGGGACTCGGCCGGACTCTTCCCCGACTCTAGGAGCTTCTTATACTTCTCCCAAAGGTGCCCGATAGGCTTGCCGCAGCTGAAGCATCTGATCGGGAACAGCATCCCTAGCGGGATGGGAGTAAGCTTCAATAAAAATGGTTAGTAAGTCGGATAGGCGGCGTCCAAATAAGGCTTCAAATACTGTCCTAGGGCGACTATTTCTACACGCGAGCCTATTGGGGGAGGCTTCAGCTATATAAACCCATTATTTGGACACTACCCGACCTAAGACTACTCACATATGTTAAGGATCTTCTTAGGAGACTGGGTATAGAGTCAACGGGGCCAATGCTCAAAGCCCGACGAGGAACTATATTCTATGATCCTAGGATGGGGAAGCAATACACGCATAACAAGGATGCATATGTGATCTATATTCGAGCCAGCAGCAATATGAGATTCTACAGATACGTGGGCTTCGCCATTACTAGGAAGCAGGCGTGGCTAGAGAACTACGTCAAGAGAAACACTGGTGCACCCACCCTTCCCCAACCATTTCCCAACCCATCCTCAAAATAATAACTAATATAGCCCCGGGCGGGGTTTGAACCCGCGACCTGCCGCTTACAAGGCGGCCGCTCTGCCGGGCTGAGCTACCGGGGCTCGCGATCTTACTCGTGACCGGAAATTTAGAGGTTTCTGGGCGGAGTCTCGAGGGCGGCCTCAAAGGCCCTCTCAAGCTCCTCTTCGTATGCTACAAGGTAAACTGTCTCGATAGGGCTACCCGGTTTCACGGTGTCCAGGATGGCCCTGACCATCTGTCTCGCGGAGACCTCGGGTCTGATTCCGCCCACACCTGTCCCCATTCCCGGGAAGGCGACCACTCTATAGTCATTCCGTTCAGCCTCTCTGACAGCCGCGCGTGTCGCCAAGTATACAATCTCGGGACTCGTCTCGCTTGCGGGTCGCTCCATGGTGGGGGCGTGTATAATACCCTTCACGAGAAGTCTGCCGGGACCTGTAGTTATTGCGTCGCCTAGCCTAACCGGTGCCCTGCTCCTAGCCTCTCTCTCGACCTCTTCACCTCCCTTTCGCTTAACTGCTCCCGCCACCCCACCCCCCATCAACATCAGCGAGTTAGCCGGAACAACGATCGCGTCGGCAGAGACCTGCGTTATGTCGCCCCGCATCACCACGAATCTGATCCCGCCTAGCAAAACCTCTTTCATGTCATAGACTTCCAATAGGCTCGTGGTGATAAGTTTCACTCGCTAGGGTGCGGGGAAGGCCTTGGCTAGCTCGAGGAGATGGCTCCATCTCTCCTCCACCGATTTCTTAAACTCTTCTAGCAGGTGCCGGTTCTCGGGTCTGAGGAGGTGTGCGAGGCGGGCCTGAGCGGCGACATACTCCTCTATTGGCCTAGGCCTCGCCGTCATGTAGTTTATCCTGTACCTACCGTTCTCGACCTCGTAGATCGGGAAGACTCGCGTCTCAACGGCTAGCTTGGCAAGCTTTATCGTGAGTCTCGGCTCGTAGTTCCACCCCCGCGGGCATGGCGCAATAACGTGTAGGAACGTGGGGGCCTCGAAGCTCAGCGCTTTTCTGACCTTATTGGTCAGGTCCTTCCAGAGGTGGGGAGAGGCTGTTGCGCAGTAGGGCGAGCCGTGTGCAACCAGAATTGACACGATGTCCTTCTTCGGCTCGGTCTTGCCACGCGGGGTGGTCGTTGTCCGCGCACCAACAGGTGTCGCGGCAGATCTCTGAATCCCCGTATTCATGTAGGCCTCGTTGTCATAACACACGTAGAGCAGGGAGTGCCTCCTCTCGAAGGCGCCGGAGAGAGCCTGTAAACCGATGTCAAAGGTTCCACCGTCACCACCTATAACTATTATCTTATGCCGCCTCCCCCGGCCCTTCTTCTCAAGAATCTTAAGAGCAGCTTCGATCCCCGAGGCCACAGCCGCCGCGTTCTCAAAGGCCACGTGGACCCATGGCACCCTCCAAGCGGTGAAGGGGTACTGGGACGTGACTACTTCGAGGCAGCCGGTTGGGCTTACTACTATGTAGGGCGGCTCTGCGGCCATGAGCACCTGTCGGATAGCGATCATGGCTCCACATCCTTGACAGGCCGTGTGTCCGGGGCTGATGCCCTCGCGGCCATAAAGCTCGTCAAGCCGGGTGACCTGCATCATCACGCCCGACCTCCATATCCAAGATAGAGGCTACGGGTCCTAACGCCGCCCGTCTTCACCTCACCCGCAAGCTTCTCCAAAAGGCTCCTCACCATCCCGACTGTTGGCTCTCTGCCGCCGAGCCCATAGACCGCGCTTACCAGCGGAACCCTCACCCCCTCGTCGTAGAGGAGGCTCTTGATGTTTGAGGCGATAGGGGGCGAAGGCATGCCCGGCGAGACCGCCCTGTCCATGACGACGACCGCCTCGGCGCGCGGCAATATCTCTACGAGTTCGTCTCTGGGGAATGGACAGAAGACCCTGAGAGAAACGAGGGCATAGCCACGCCATCCCAAACTTCTCAAAACGTGCCTAACAGTCCCCATCGTGCCACCCATTCCGACCACTACCAACCCGTCAGTCTCGCCGTCAACGGTCACTTTCTTGAGCGCCCCCGAAGGCTCTGGGTAACTCTTGGAGACCTCGCCGATCGTTCGGCTGGCCTCCTCAAGCGCCTGCACCTGTTCAACCTTAAACTCGTAGTAGTGCGTCGGCAACGCGAAGATGCCGAAGGACATGGGGTTGTCATAGTCAAGCACGGGTCTCTCCCTGCGTGGAAGATAATCCTGAACGGTCTCGCTTGGGAGGATCTCAACCGGCTCGCTACTATGAGAGACTGTGAAGCCGTCGAGATTTACCGCAACTGGGAGGAGGACGTTAGGGCTCTCCGCGAGCCTGAAGGCCTGTATGGTATAGTGGTATGCCTCCTGTGGATTCTCGCAGAACAGCTGTATCCAGCCAGAGTCCCTAGATCCCATCATATCAGAGTGGTCCCCATGGATGTTGAGGGGCGCCGATAACGCCCTGTTAACGACCGCCATGACGATGGGGCACCTCATCCCCGCGGCTATGTAGAGGACCTCGTGCATGAGGGCGAGGCCCTGGCTTGAGGTGGATGTAAAAACGCGCGCGCCACAGAGGGAGGCACCTATGCAGGCGCTTAGGGCCGAGTGCTCCGACTCGACTGGAACGAAGGCCGCGTTGAGCTCCCCTGACTCCACAAACTCGCTAAGCCTCTCCACTATGATTGTCTGAGGCGTAATAGGGTAGGCGGAGATAAAGTCGACGTCAGCCTGCTTCACTGCATAAGCGACGGCGTCATTTCCAGTCATGAGTCGGAGCTGTTTGAGGCTACTCATGCTCCAACACCATCCGGATAGCCTTCCGGGGACATTCCTCGGCGCATATCCCGCAGCCCTTACAATGCATGTAATCTATCTCAACCTGCCCAAGAGAGTTCCTGAAGATCGCGGGTTCGGGGCAGAATATCCAGCATATTAGGCAGTTGGTACACTTTTCCCGCTCGATGACCGGTCGAAGGGTGCGCCAGCTCGTCATATCCCTGCTAGCCGTGTTGCCGGGCTCGGAAACCAGGGGTATGAGGATACTAGGTTGCATGTTTCACCATCACCACCCTGCGAGATGCGAGGCGGACAACATCCGCGTCCTTCTCGCCGAACCTCGCAGCTACAATCCGGGCTATGGTTTCAAGCGGTACGATCTGTGTGACCGCACAGGAGGCGCCAAGCATCGCAAGGTTTAGGCTTCTCGGCCTACCAAGCTCCTCAACAATACCCGCGGCGTCAACGTAGTAGATATTAAGGTTACCACCATCGAGCTCAGGGGGTGAAGATGAACCTACCACCAGCGTCCCACCTCCCCTGACCTGTCCAGCTATCCCTGTCCTAAGGAGTCTGGCCTCGAAGACTATGGCGTGGTCGGCCTGATCCATCGGAGCCCTAAGCGTTAAAGGCTGATCAGAGATCCTTACATAAGTCCTCACGGGTGCCCCAGACCTCTCCGGACCAAACTCGGGGAAGCTCTGCGCGTAGTACCCCGTGTCGAGCGCAGCCTCCGCCAGTATCCTCCCAGCTGTTACAACCCCCTGCCCGCCACGGCCCAGCAAAATTACCTCAAACAATTTTCCCCCCAAGAGGCCATAGCAGCAAGCCCTCTAATAAAGTAATCAACTAAATGAATGACTAAAGGGCTTGCCAGTCATACATTATACAAAATAGCGCAAATTTATGAAACAGCTATAAAGAGTCCATTGAATGCTGACGGACAACCGGCTCCTCTACAATAGGGGGTTGACATCGCATTCACGGTCCGACTCAACGGGGAGGCGTGTTCCTCGCAGAAGAACACGCTGTGGAGTTGCTTAGCAATCTTCAAGCTATATAAGTGCGCGGGTGAGACATGTGTTCGGATGAGCGTCGAACTCCCGAAGCAGCCCGAGGTGAATATCGGCACGCTGGGGCATGTCGACAATGGCAAGAGCACACTGGTGCAGGCTATCAGCGGTGTATGGACTGCGAGGCACAGCGAGGAGATCAAGCGCGGAATCACCATCAGGATTGGCTATGCCGATGCAGCCCAGTACAGGTGCGGGCTCTGTGAGGAGCCATATAACTACTATTCAGTACCCATCTGCCCAGTACATAGGAAAGAGTGCGAATTCATAAGGGTAATATCGTTCATCGACTGCCCTGGCCATCACTCACTCATGATTACCATGCTTAGCGGCGCTGCGCTCTTTGACGGCGCCATACTCGTAGCAGACGCTAGAGTGAAGTTTCCCCAAGCTCAGGATAGGGAGCACCTCGAGGCAGCGGTCATTATGGGGGTCAAGAGGCTAGTCGTCGCGCAGAACAAGATAGATGTCGTCGATAAGTCGAGGGCAGTGGAGAATTATAGAGAAATAAAGGACTACTTGAGTAGTCTAGGACTTGGGGCCATCCCGATAGTCCCGCTATCCGCCCAGCAGGGGGTCGGAATAGAGGCGCTGGAGTACGCCATACACAAGTATCTACCTACCCCCCCAAGGGAGCTTGATAAGCCTTTTCTCATGCCGGTACTTAGATCCTTCAACACAAACCTCCCAGGAACCAACGCGCTGATGATGCGAGGAGGAGTAATTGGTGGCTCGATCATTCAGGGGAAGATCCGGGTGGGCGATGAGATAGAGCTGGCGCCAGGGCTACCCGTGAAGGAGGATGACCCCCGGTCCGGATACGAGCCGCTCTACACCGAGGCAATAAGCATTAGAGCCGGGGGCCGAAGCGTCGAGGAGGCTTCGAGCGGCGGCCTAATCGGGGTTGAGACAACACTCGATCCGGCCCTAACGAAGTCCGACTCCCTAGTTGGAAACATGTGCGGGAAGCCTGGCACCCTTCCCCCGACTTGGAAAAGCCTCGAGATAGAGTATACACTGTTCAAGAAAGTTGTAGGCGTTGAGGGCGACAT
This sequence comes from Candidatus Caldarchaeales archaeon, assembly GCA_032249095.1. Taxonomy (GTDB): domain Archaea; phylum Thermoproteota; class Nitrososphaeria_A; order Caldarchaeales; family Calditenuaceae; genus HRBIN02. Next base: position 17,099 of record JAVVGN010000027.1, read on the forward strand.
GGATGTTCGACAGATATCTGAGAAGGAGCCCGTCGTGATAAACTGTTTCACCGCCGTCACGAGCGCGGTAGTCGTCAGGCGTCAATCCGACAGGCTCAGCTTAGCCCTCTCTAAGCCCATATGCGCATGGCCCGGCTCCAAGGTGACGCTCTCGAGGAGGATCGGGACGGGTTGGCGACTAATAGGCTACGGGGACATAATAGGTTAGCGTGCTTTGGAGGTACTCCTCGATACAAGCTTCCTCCTCCTCATCTTCGAGAGTGGGAGAAACCTAATCGCCCTAATAGAGGATAGGCTTGGAGAATCTGTATCGCCGATAGTGATTGAGCAGGTGGTTCAGGAGCTTAAGAGGCTTTCCAGGAGACAGGACAACACTGGTCGCCTCGCCGACATAGCCCTAAAGTATGCACAGGGGTTCCCCATAATAAGGGCCGGTGAATGGGATGAGGCGGACGAAGCCTTGATCAGGGTTGCAAAGGAGCGTCGAGTACCACTGGTTACCGCTGACTGGAGGCTCATGCGCGAGGCCAGGTCTCGGGGATGCGGCTGCATATATGTCAATAGGCGTCTCGAGATACGTGTGATGGTCTGAACAGCACATGGTCCCAGGAGGCGCTAGTAGTTCGGGCCCCTTATGTCAAATTTATTACCTCCTTCATACACGTCATCTAAGCACCTGATGCATGTTTTACGTGGTAGAGATAGAGGATGTTATTGGTGTTGAGCCCCGCGAGTTTGGGCGTAATCTTAGGGAGATCGCCTTCGAAAAGCTCTCAAGCATATATGAGGGGAGCGTAGACGAGGAGCTAGGCTACATCATAGCTGTCCTAGACGTCAGTGTCGATGAAATTGGCTTCATGATTTCACGGGACCCCAACCTCTACCACACGGCCCGCGCCTCCCTCCTCACCTATTATCCAAGGCTCCAGGAGGTTGTGGAGGGCGAGGTGGTGGAGCTTACCGAGTTCGGCGCCTTTATCCGTCTGGGGCCGCTCGACGCGCTGCTCCACATATCCCAGATCATGGATGACTATGTCTCGGTAGATAAGAAGAAGTTGATGCTCACAGGCTCTAACACTGGCTGGACACTCTCTGTCGGCGACAAAGTTAGGGCTAGGGTAGTCGCAATCTCCCTCTCGGGAGGCAAAGTAGGCTTGACCACTCGCCAGCCATTCTTGGGGAGCCTGGCGTGGATTGAGGCTCAGAAGAGTAGGGCCGCGCCTCCCAAGGCTAAGAAGGTAGCGGAGGGCTGATACCGTGCCAAGGGAGAGGGCCTGCAGGAATTGCAGAAGCCTCGTGGCCGGCAACAAGTGTGATAACTGTGGATCGACAAACCTAACGTCATCATACTCGGGCCTGCTCATCCTAATCTCCCCCGGCAACTCAGAGATAGCCAAGCTCCTCGGGATTGAGAGGCCGGGGCGTTACGCCCTGAAAATTGAGTGACGAGATCGTTGTCACGGAGAGCATAAGGCAGAGGGTTAGAAGACCGCTGGGTAGGCTTATCAAGGGCTCTCCAGCCGAAACTAGGCAGCCCTTAGCTAGCCTCGTCTCTCAGGGCGGCTGGACAAAGGTGATCTCCGTGGGGGACGGCGTGACAAGAGAGCTCATCGCCCTCGGGATCACGCCCGACGTTGCGATAGTGGATGGCAACATAGAGAGAAAACCCATCGAGCGAATCGTGTTGCAGGGGGCGCGGGAGCTCGTCTGCCCGAATAGGCCTGGGACTATTAACAGGGCGGCCTACAAGACCGTTGAGCGCGCCCTCAAGATGAGGGGGCCCGTCATAGTTAGGGTCGAGGGTGAGGAGGACCTCCTCGGACTCGTCGTGATGGCTGAGGCTCCACTAGGCAGCCTAATGCTCTATGGCCAGCCAGGAGAAGGGGTGGTCGCTGTACTGATCGATGAGGAGGCCAATAAGCTGGGCCGAAGCCTCATCGCTGCCTCTTCTCAGCCTCGATGAAGCTGGTGTAGCCGCACCTGCCACATGTATACCTGTCGGCGTGTCTAGCCATAATGTAGCCGGTTCCACATATTGGGCAGAAACTAGCCAGCCTCTCCAGCTTGCCGTCGGGAGAGACCCTGTAGAGCCTCCAAAGACCAGCTTTCTCCTCTTTCGGCATACTCACGAGGCGATGGCCCACGTCAAAATATAAGTTATACGCACGGGCCCCAAAGGCCGCGCCAGACGCTATAGGTGCAGCTGGGTAGGTGACATAGATAAGGAAGTGTTGAACGCTTGGGCGTGGCTAGGTGGTCAGTCTGTGCTCTCCTGGCTTTCACTGACTATGCTTGGCCTGTCCGTAGGCTTTTTGGGCACGGTTATGGGGGTAGGCGGTGGATTCATCGTCGGCCCAGTCCTTCTATCCTTTTACGCCCTTAGACCAGGAGAGGTGGCTGGGACCAGCCTAGTCGTGGTATTCCTCAACGCCCTCTCAGGAACAATAGCATACTACAGGCAGGGCCGAATAGTTTTCAGGACCGGGACTGCTATGAGCGTCTTCACGGTCCCGGGCTCCGTCCTCGGCGCAATCTTGACCGGCTACATCGATAGGGGGCCCTTCACGGTCCTCTTTGCGGTCATGCTAATAGTGGCGGCCCTCAGAATGATAGAGAGGGGCAGAGAAGGTTCAGACGCCACTAAAGGCCAGAAGACAGCGTCGTTAAGAGGCCCCCGCGAATGGCTGCTAGTCGGCTTCCTCGCCTTCCTCTCAGGCATCATAAGCGGGTTTTTCGGGGTGGGCGGAGGAATCGTACATGTCCCCCTCATGATATTACTTTTAGGCTTCCCCGTACACTTCGCGACAGCAACCTCCCACTTTATACTCACCATCACCTCCATCATCGGCGTATCCTCCCACGCGTTCCTCGGCAATGTTAATGCGTGGCTCGCCCTACCGGTCGGGCTGGGCGCTCTAGCTGGGGCGCAGCTCGGCGCCCGCACATCGCTGAAGCTGAGCGGGAGGGCCCTCGAGATAGTATTCGCGGCCTTCCTCCTGGCTATGTCTGCGAACCTTCTGTACCAGGCCCTAGGCTAGGAGATGAACTCCTTGCCGAGCGTCTCTCTCGCTATGATGAGCTTCATCATGTTCTCCGTCCCCTCCGCCCCAACCACGTAGCTGAAGGCTCCGAGCCAGGCCCGAAAGATAGGGAGCTCCTTATAGTAGGATGCCCCGCCATACCACTTCATAACATCCTCACCTATATCGACGGCGAGTGATGCGCACTTTAGCTTAGACATCGCGCCATAAAGCGCAACATCCCGGAGGGTCGTGCCAGGCCGTTTCTCTCTGTAGTACCTATCCGCGACCCAGGCCGCCTTGTAGCAGAGCAGCCTCGCGGCCTCAAGCTCCTTCAGGTGCTCCGCAAGCCTGAAGCTTATGGACTGGTAAGAGGCTATGGGCCTGCCGAAGACAATCCTCTGCTTTATCCACTCGATCCCCCTCTCTATAAGCCAACGAGCGCAGCCGATGGTCACGGCGCCTATTAAGCTTCGTGCTAGATTGAACCCCTCCATCGCTATTTTGAAGCCTTTGTTGGTCTCGCCGATCCTATACCTGTCCTCCAACACGAAGTCGCTGAACGTTACTACGGAAGTGTCGAGTCCCCGTCTGGCGAACTCTGTCCACGGCTTGTATGAGATACCGGGCAAAAGCACACCACCCCTCTTCATCAAGGCGAGGAAAGTGGTTATGCTGTTGTGTCTCTCCTCGACAGGCCCGGTCCTTGCGATGAGGACCCATCCTCCCCCCCAAGGCATCTCCTTAATTATGGAGGGGAGGGAGACCATCGACTTCTCTCCGCTCACGATCCAGCGGTCATCCCCTGTCCTCGTAGCTCTCAACCTGATCCCAGCCACGTCGCTACCTCCATGCGCCTCGGTGCTTGCTATACCCACCAGCGCCTCACCCGAAGTCACTCGTGGTAAAACCTCGGCCGCCGCGTCTCTCGAGCCGTAGAGCTGTACGATGTAGGCCCAGGAGTTCTGTAGAAGGTTCAGCACTGCCAGTGAAAGGGCCGGCGCGTGGTAGGCTATCTCTTCAGAGGCGATTGCGGCCTCGACGAATCCGCCCCCCTGACCCCCATACTCCTCATCCAGTACAAGCCCGATGAGGCCCTGCGAGGCCATCCTCCGAACCAGCTCAGGATCTATGCGGCCACTCTCATCGATCTCGATCCAGCGAGGCTCAATCCACCTTTTACAGAACTCGGCTACGTTCTCACGGAAGATGCGCTGCTCCTCTGTGAACTCGAAATTCATAACCAATACCCCACGGAGCCACTATATTGGTGTTGATCTAGCGCCGTGGGGGTTGGTTGGGGCGTGGAAAAATAGGGGGCTGGAGGAAGATCTCTCTCGGCGAGAAGCTAGGCAGAGGCTACTGCTGCCGCGTCGTCTCGAGCCACGGCAACGATTCTTCTCTTAGCCCTGGTCTTGTCCCTCACCGCACTTTGATAGTTGTGGCAGCACATCGTGCTACCTGACCTTTTGAAGAGTAGATAAGTGTAGCGGCTCTACAACTGATACTGACAAGTTTTACTTAAGCCTTTTGGGATGGTCTCTGGCCATGATGCACGTCATTGATGCGGTACTGGGCTCGTTAGCCAGTCTCTTTCGGTTCCATAGGTACTCTCCCGTCGAGAAGCTCTATTCTGTCGTCCTATTCATAGCGGGCCTTAGCTTGAGGGATCTCTCCGAGAGGCTCTCTCTTACAGGTGCGTCTAGGGAATCGGTCAGGATATGGGTTCACAGGTTCTCCTCTATCTTCAGGCCATCCAGAAGGGTTAGGAGGCTTGTCGCTGTAGATGAGACAGTCCTGAAGGTGAGTGGTCAGACCTGTTATCTATGGGCCGCAATAGATGTGGATACTAACGAGGTATTGGCTGTATACGCGTCGAGGGTATTCCAAGCGCAATCAAGTTCCTAAGGA
>JAVVGN010000028.1:0-21939 GCA_032249095.1 Candidatus Caldarchaeales archaeon
GCGGGCTGACGTATAGAGGGATTATCGGGGAGGTCTGGCGAAGATACGGAGTCAGGATATCCGAGTCGTCGATAAGCGAGTGGCTACGCGGGGTGCATAACCCATACAACGGAAGAAGGATATCTTCGCTAGAACTGTTGAAGCCCTCTGAGGAGTTGGCGTACGTGATAGGTGTGAAGGTTGGCGATGGATATGTTGGGAAGAAAAGCCGCGTCCGCAAAGGCTACAACGACGTCATGATAGGCCTTGAGGCTAAAGATAGGGAGTTCGTCGAGGAGTTCGCTAGGTGTCTTGCAAAGGTTCTGGGAAGGAAACAAATAGGGCCGAGATTTAGGGACGGTGTGGGGAAATATGTCGTCGAAGTTGGGTCGAAGACGCTCTACGAGCTTCTCAGAAAGCCAGTTGACCTTGATAGACTGAAGAAATATATTGAGCATTGTGAGAGGTGTGTGGCGGCTTTCATCAGGGGCTTCGCGGACTCTGAAGGAAGTGTTGACAAGAATGGAAGAATAATTATCTCTACAACACAAACATCGAGTTACTCATATACGTCATAGGGCTTCTTAAAAGACTTGACGTAGAGTCGACTGGGCCAAAACTCAATACTCGACGAGGAACTATATTCTATGATCCTAGGACGGGGAAGAAATACGTAGCCAACAAGGATTGCTATCGCATATATATACGATCAAGAAGCAGTGTCAGCTTCTACAAACACGTAGGCTTCACTATTAGGAGGAAGCAGATACGGCTAGAGAACTACGTCAAGAGAACCACTAGGATGCCTACCCCTCCACCCAACCATTTCCCAGCAAACACCCCCACACTTATCTTATCAATTAACTAAAATTGGGCCCGGTGGGATTCGAACCCACGACCTTCCGGTTATCAGCCGGACGCTCCAGCCAGGCTGAGCTACGGGCCCCTAACCTGCAGCAAACAAACCAAAGATCTCTCGCTGGATCGTTGGGGAGTCAGCATCGGCTTCGTTCATCGGCTAGTTTTGCTGCGCGGATATTTAAGTCTAAATCAAGAGGATCTAGCTTCGATAGTTATAGCAGAGGCTTGGTCGGGAATCGTTGAGCCGGACTTCTGTTCGTGGGGTTGCCTATGCTTGTTCCTGGGGCGCGGCTGGCACATGCTTAAGATTGGCGATACTACAACATTATTGATGTGTGGCATGGAGTCAGAGGAGCTGATCGAGGGTGACTATGTGTATGTATTGGGGCTCGGAGTCCTTGCGGTGAAGGGTGTCGCCCACCCTCCGGGAACGGTTGTAGCTTTTCCCAAAATTGGGTCCGGCATGGACCTGGAGGAGGCTTACTGCTACCTACAGGATCAGTTCCCTGGGTTTTTATTGTTCGACGACCATTCGGGGCAGGTTCTGCCACAGATACCGCGGAAATCCATCAAGATGGTCTACTCAGCCCGCGAGGGGCTGAGGCAGCTTAGACCCCGTGACGAGTTGACGGAGCGGGCGCTTGAGCTTGCAGTACTCTTCGCAGATGCTGCGGGTATTGCGACGACGCAGGTGGGTGTTTCGGGCTCGATACTCCTCAACAATTATCGCCCCGACTCCGATATCGATTTAGTCATCGTCGATCCGGATGGCCGAGAAGTTGCTGGTGCGTTGAGAGAGCTGAGGGAGAGGGGTGTGACTAGGCCTGTAACGGAGGAGTTCTCTAGAGACCTTGCGTCTAAGCGGCGGGGGTCCGTCATGAGTCTGAGGGCTTGGATCAGGCACGAGGCGCGGAAGGTGCTTTACGGGGTCTACCGTGGGGTGGTTTACTCGGCCAAGCTCGTACCCTCGCCCAAGATATACTGGGAGCCATACGGTTCTGCCCGGTGGAGGGAGCTAGGCCACGCACTTGTTAGAGGAGTCGTCACCGACTCTAAAAGAGGCACCTACACGCCCATGAGTATAGGCATCTCCGTAGAGCAGGTCGTTGAGGGGCCAGAGGCCGCCTGGCGGGCCGGCGAGGCAGTATCATTCAGGTCGAGGTTCTCGGAGCAGGTGACTGAAGGGGAGGAATTCGAGGCCTGTGGCAGGGTCGAGCTCGACCTATTTAGCAGAAGGGTCAGACTGTTCGTCGGAAATACATCTAGAGACTACATAGCCTCGGCGTCCATAGGGCTGGAATAACATCTATTACAGCCCACGCGGCTCCACCTACTCGGAACAGGATGGGGGAGGAGGCGCGAGAATACCCGACGCTCAGGGACCACGACTACTTTGAGACAGAGGAGGGATGGATCTTCTTTGTTCTGGGGGATGTTCACCCGCCGGGGAGGGTCTGGAGCTGCCTCAAGTATGTCCCCGGCGAGGGGGTGTGGGGGAACGGCGAGAACAGGTATAGGCGCGTCTTGAAGAACTACACGGTCGAGGAGCTCCTCAGCAGCATTCAGTTCCTCGAACACAACGCTCCTGACTACGTCTTCTTCGACTACACGGTGGGCGCGAGGGTAATAGCTCCTCCGCTCTCCAAGATAAGGCGGGTTTACAGGGCTAGGGAGAGGCTGGCTGAGCTAATGGGTGGAGAGGCTCTACATCCTCTTGAGGAGAGGCTTCTGAAGCTGGTCGGGATGTTATCAGACTACTCGGGTGTCAGGCTGGAGGATTTCGGCGTGACAGGCTCACTTCTGCTTGGGATACAGCACAACAACTCGGACATCGACCTCCTCGTGTACGGCCAGCAGAATCTATGGAGGGTTCTGGAGGCTCTGGAGGCCCTAGATGGCCGGGAAGGCATAACTCTCCAGAAAAGCAGGGCGCGCGAAGGCTGGGTTGCCAGGGCCTCTGCTAGGTATCCCCTTCCCCGGAGCGAGCTGGAGATACTCGCAAGCAGGGTCATGAACAAGGGATGGGTGGGAGAGGCGGTGTTCTCGGTCCATGGAGTTAGGGATAAGCCGCCGCACAGGTATGGCGAGGTGCTGTACAGGTCCCTAGGGCTGGCAAGGAGAGTGGTGGAGGTCGTGGATGTTAGGGGCTCGCTCTTTACTCCCGCGGTATATATCGCGGAGGATGGGGAGGCGGGCCCCATGAGGATAGTCTGCTACGACATGATGCTGGCGGGAGTGCTGAGGAGTGGTGATGTGGTTGAGGTTCAGGGTAAGCTCGAAGTAGCTGAGGCCAAGGGAGGCGAGAGATGGCTTCAGATACTTGTAGGATCCTACGAGGGTGTTGGCAAGGAATACGTGAGGATCGTAGGTTAAGGCCCACCCGACCTACCGCCTGTTTAGTTCGGCACTTATACTCTTGAACATGCTTACCTGTGTCCATATGGGGGTCCAGGGAAGCATAGTGAACTGGAACGCGCTGTTCAAGGCCTTCTCCACCACATCCCTCCTACCGATCTCGAGGTATCCCCGTGTGATGAGGGAAGCATATTTCTCTGCATCCTCTCCACTCAGATAGTGCCCCATATAGAGAACCAGCTCTGAGAGGTCCCAAGACTGGCTGCCCCTCAGGGATGCCTGCTCCAAATCGACCACCCAATACTCGCCTGTTTCGGGCCTTAAGAGGAAATTATCTGGCTTACAATCGCCTAGAACTATCCCGGCCCCGTGTATCTCTGCTAGGAGCCTTCCGATCTCGGTGGTAGCCCTCTCAAGCACATCGTCTCCTAGAGATGCGCGCATCTTTGTCCAGGCCTCTGTCAGAGTTATGGCCTCGATGGCGCCCTCAACTAGGGCCTTCTCTTTCCACGAGACATAAACTATCGCGGGGACCCTGAAGCCACGCTCCCTCAGATAGCTGAGGAAGAAGAGCTCATTACTCATCCGCGTCCCAGGCATGAGGTAGAAGTTCCTGAGGGGAAGGGCCCAGAGCTTTGCGGCGATCCACTTAATATCAGACCAAGAGAGGTATTTCTTGACGAAGAGATGCTCGTGTGGGGAGCCTTCGACATAGATCCTCAGAAGGAAGGTGGAGTTGAGTAGCGAGCCACGCCTCTCAATCCTGAACTCCGTGTTTGCCTTTTCTAGTGAGAGGTGGGTTCTAAGAGCCTCCAGAAGCGGCTCGTCATGTGAGACGGGCTGTAGTCCCCTCGCCGTCGGCACGTATAGCAGGTTCTCCGGGTCAAGCTCGCTAAGCCCAGAGATCTCGATCTGCTGCATCTCCGAAAGCACGAGCCTCAACACATCCAGAGATAGCCTCGGGTTCCTCGTGATATCTGTCAGCGGGGGCCGAAGCGAGCCCTTAATCTTCAACCTCTTGCGGATCTGCACACTCTTTAGACTAATATCCGGGTTCAGAGAGTAGAAACCATCCGCCTTCACGAGCATCCCAACGCGGCAGGCCCCGTCAAGCTCCTCGACCAATGCGTCAAGAACCGCGCGCATATAGTCTTCATGCCCTTGACCAGCAGTGTCAAGCCACCAGAAGAGTCTAGATAGGTGGGGGAGGATGGCTATCTTGGACTTAACCCACTTGACTAGGAAGTAGCTTGGCTGTATGCGGAGGTTGATGGCGGCTAGTTCGTAGGTCCCCACGACGTCGTCGATGATGCGGCTTATCAATCTTTTCACGTACTGGGACCTGAGTCCCTTGATCTTACTCTCTCCGAAAAGCACTTTGAGTGGCGTGAGTAGCCTCAGCGCGAGGTTCTCGGCTATAACCGAGCTAGACAGGTCCTTCAGGAGGAGGTTATAGGTGGTGATGATTGTCCTTACGTTGTCTCTCTGCTGTATTCTGATGTAGTCTCGCTCAGAATCATGTAAAACGAGCCGTTCATATATTATGTTGCCCCAAGCTCTGACCGGGTACTCGAAGGCCGCGACCTCCCGCCCTAAAGCAGCATCGCCTAGCCCCAGCGCCGCGCCGGAACGAGCCAATCCACTCTCCACACCTGTTCTAAGTTAGGTCTCAGTCTTTTATAACACTACGCGCGAAGGGGATTAATAGAGAGAGATTTTGGTCGTTTGTTAGTCTGGCCTCGGGTATCCGTATAGTGTTGTCTGTCCTTTTCCCATGAATATTACCTCGTTTCCCCACAAGTCCAACTGTATTGGGAGGAGGATCTATAGCGGGCATTTGAGGCGAGCATTGCAGAGACTGACGGCTTCAGCAAATATCATCACGACACACCAACTTACCACGAAAAAGGAGAAGGAAACCCTCTCAAGAGTCTGGAGGATGTATAGACAGGAAGCCCTTGGGAGGCTGGCCATACCGGCGCAGGGATAAAGCCCGGAGGCCGGTATGACCTAGGATTTAACGCGCACCCACTATCAGGTGTTGTGATGGAGCTTTTAACGTCCGGCCTCCTCTAGGGTTTCCCAGATGCTGCACGGATGGTCAGCCAAACCCCTCCCCCCTTCTTTCCCCTTTACACTAAATTAATACTTAGCTTGTTTAATGTAGTGTTATGGTGGTTATGGTTGATGAAAACTTAGCGAGGCCGTGCTGAATAAGTAATGGTGGCAACGAGTCCTCGGAGAATCTGCCACATCTATTAATCCTGGTGCGATACAGGTTAATCACTGGATTGGCGGGGTCAAGAGAGATCGTAAGGAGTGCGTTGAGGTATGCGCGGAGCGTTAAGGCGACTGATGGGGCTGTGGAGCTGGATGACTCTGCATCTTACATGATACGCTTCTCTAACAACGAGATAACGGTCTCTAAGGTATTCCGCGAAACCACCACCTCGGTCTACTTAGCATTCGGCGAGAGGAGGGGCGTTGGATCCATATCGGTCCCAAGCGTGGGGGAGGTGGGGAAGCTGATCAAGGGCCTTGCCTCGACCATCAAGCTAGCTGCCCCCAGCGACATATACGCCCCACTACCGAGAGGACCATTTAAGTATGAGGCCAAACTCCTCAGGAGGGGTGGTAGGACTCCACCCGAGGCCCTGGTTGAGTGGGTGAGTGAGGCCATCTCCGGGGCTCAGAGCGCGGGCGCGAAGAGGGTTGCCGGATCCTTGATACTTAGGAGGGGCCGGCGGATACTCTACACCACGGGTGGTGTAAGAGCAGAGGCCACCAGCGAGAGGATTGAGCTCTCCGTAAGGGCTTTTCTCGACGGCGAGTCGAGCGGACAGTTCTCCACCGCCACGGCTAGTAGGGAGGAGTTTGCTCCCCGTAAGGTGGGGGAGACAGCGGGCGAGATAGCGAGCATGGCCAGAAACCCGGTTAGTGGTGAGGCGGGAGTCTACGACGCGATACTCGGCCCCATGGTCTTCGCCAACATTCTGGAGGAGGTTGGGGAGGCTGCCTCCGCCTACTCGGTCCTGACTGGGCTATCTTTCCTCACCGACAAGCTGAACGAGCAAGTCTCATCACGTATCCTTACACTAATCGATGACCCAACAATAGAAACCGCTTACGGCTCAGAACCCTTCGACGATGAGGGACTCCCAACCAGGCGTAAAGCAATTATAGAGTCGGGCATCCTCAAGACCTATCTTCACAACAGCGCCACAGCCAAAAAGTTTAACGTCGAGAGCACTGCGAACGCCGGGTGGATAAACCCCGCACCGTTCAACCTAGTCGTCGAGGGCGGGTCTGCAACGCTGAACAGCCTACTCTCGAGGGTTGATAGGGGGATCCTCGTCACGAACGACTGGTATCTGAGGTACAGAAACATCAGGACGGGCGACTTCTCCACGCTGCCGCGTGACGGCCTCTTCCTCGTGAAGAACGGCAGCATCGAGGCGGCCCTCAAAGACCTGAGAATCAGCGACAACATATTGAGGATGCTGGCGAACCTGGAGGACATGACGGCGGATAAATACTGGATAAAGTGGTGGGAGGTAGAGACCCCGGTTAAGGCCCCCTACGCCCTCATCAGGAGCGTGAACTTCACCAAGTCAACGTTTTAGAGCTTGTAGCCGATCCTCCGCAGGAAATCCCGCCTCTCCCTTATGTTCTGCTCCGTCTCTATGCCCCTCGGCTTGTAGCCGTCTATGACCGCAACTATTCCGCGCCCCTGGTCTGTCTCGGCGACAACGACTTGGAGCGGGTTCGCGGTGGCGCAGAGTATCGTGCAGACCTCGGGGACCTCCTTCAGCCTCCCCAGTACGTTAATCGGGTAGAGGTTGCGTAAAAATAGTAAGAAGGTGTGGCCGCACCCTATCTTCAGGAGGGTTTCGGCCGCAAGCTTCCTCAGTTCCTCGTCCGTGCCCTCGTGTCTTATCAGGCAGGGCCCGCTCGCCTCGCTGAAGGCCAAGCCAAACTTGGCCCCCGGCGCAGAGTTTACCACCGCCTCATATATGTCCTCCACACTCTTGATAAAATGTGTGATCCCTAAAACCGCGTTACAGCCCTCAGGTATCTCTATCCTCACTACCTCGAGTTTAACGCTCATGACCCACCCTCCTACTCCACCGGTACCCCGTAGGCGGGGTCAACCTTGACCCTGTTAAACTCTTCTATGATCCGCCTAGTTATTGGGCCCGGCACCTTCTCCCCCATCTTGACCCCGCTTATGGATGCTATGGGCACTATTTCGGCGCCAGTTCCCGTGAGGAAGGCTTCCTCGCACGTTAGGAGCTCGACAGGTGTGATGTCTCTCTCCTTGACAGGTATCTGGAGGCGTTGGGCTATCTCTATGACCGTGCTTCTGGTGATGCCGGGTAGGATGCCGGCTGTAATTGGGGGGGTGGCCAGCTCTCCCGACTTAGCGATGAAGATGTTCGCGGCTGTGGCCTCAGAGACGAATCCCCGCGAGTCCAGCATTACCGCGTCGTCAGCGCCAGCAGCGATGGCCTCCAGCTTAGCCATGATGCTGTTGAGGTAGTTGAGGCTTTTCACCTCATGGGAGGTGGCATAGACGGGGTCGCGCCTAGTAGAGCTTATGATGAGCTTGACCCCCTGCTCCAGACTCTTAGAGCCTAGGATGGGCTCAAGCTGCTCCGCTATCACGATGATAGAGGGTCTACTGCATCTTCGGGGATCGAGGCCTAAGTCCCCAACCCCTCTAGTAACCACAAGCCTTACGTAGGCGTCCTTGAAGCCATTCACCTTAATAGTCTTCACAACTATGTCCATCATCTCGCCCATACTCACCGGTATCTCCAGCCTTATCGCCTTGGCAGACCTGTAGAGCCTCTCCACATGCTCCCTCAGCTTGAAGACAACCCCGTTATAGCACCTGATGCCCTCAAAGACGCCATCACCATACAGGAATCCGTGATCCAGCACCGAAACCTTAGCAGAGGACTTAGAGTAGAATTCTCCATCGATGTAGACTAGCGGTTCGGGCATAACGAAAAAAAGGGATTGCAGTGATATATGTCTTTGAAGCCGGGGCTGAGCCTAGCGATGTATGGCTTCCGGGAGGACGTTGCCCTTACTCCGGCGCTCCTCCACCAGCCGCCTCCGAGCCATCAAGAAGTAGCGCGACTCTCTTCTGACAAGCCTCTCATAGAACGTCGTCAACGACTTTACGCCATCCCAGTCAAGGGATGTGAGGATCGGAATGATCTTAACATAGGTTCTGGACCTGAAGACGCGCTCGGTCTCTAGGCGCCTCTTACACCCCTCTAGCTCATTCATAAGCTCAGCTCTAAGGCCAGACAAATCGGTGGGGGCTATTGGCGCAGCTACCTGCCGCTCGGCCTTCCGGAAAAAGAATACGAGGTCAAAGGGGAGGGAGTCGACCTGTAAGGCGTGGAACGTCGTGGTATATGCTCTGAGGTATGGTTGGAGCGAGGTGCCGAGGTATGTGAAGCCGGCGGATGTTACGGCGCTTAGGAAGGCTCCCACGACCCTCATGTCCTTGCTATTGAACGTCGAGATGAGCAGCCCATCCGGCTTCAGGACGCGATAACACTCCCTGAAAACCTCCTCGAGGCCCCTCTTATAATCGTCCAGCGTCACACCCCTCGTATTGTTTATGACGATCTCCGAATTTTTGGGCGCGAGCTCTCCGAAAAGCCAGAGAAAGTAGTCCGCCAGCTCGGCGTAGTTTACGTTAGCACCGTATGGCGGGTCAGTAATAACGTGGTCTACGCACGACTCGGGAAGCGGGAGATGCCGCGAGTCGGCCTGAAGTAGTAGGTAGCTTCCCCTACCCGCGAGGAAGTCTTCGACCGATTCAGCCCTGACCGCGTAAAGACCTATGTGTTTGTTTGACCACTCTTTGCCCCGGGCCACCGACTCAACCCTTCTTAGGAATTGTCTCCAAACATTGACCTCGAGGGGGTGGGGATATATCCAGTAGGCATGCATGGCCCATCCCTCCAACACTTCGCCCCGTCTATGACTCATCAGGCTGGCCCACTTTAGGGTGCTGCTGAGGGTGAGGAGCAGGAAGGATCTTATCTCCTCAGGCTCCTCGAGAGTTTCTATGGCCCGCTTAAGCGCGAGTATCAGGTAGAGGTTCCTGCCCGTGAAGAGCTCGTCGAAGTATTTTATCCCGCGTCTCAGTAGGGGGGCTGTCTTCTCTCCATACGGAATCTCGACCCTCCTTAAGCCCATCTCCATCAAATCTTGGAGAGTCATCTCCGGAAGCTTCTCCTCGAGCCTCTCCACCCTCCTGCGATTGCATTTACTGCAGTGATGCGAGGCGAGGGGCTTATCCCATCCATGCTCTATCCAGTCCGCCACCGACGTGGCCCCACAGCCGCACCGCACGAGGAAGAGCTGCCTCTCAAGAGGCTCGATCAGGGCCTTAAGCCTCTCAACAGCCCTCCTGAGCCGATTGATGTCGACTGGCAGAACCTCGTGAAGCATTATCTTCACAGCTAGCGGGTTCAGATCGACCGCGATCACTCTCCTCCTAGCTACAAGGCCCTCGACAAGGACTACACCACCACCCGCGAAGGGGTCGAGTATTGTCTCGCCCGGCTTGGTGAAGCTCTCAATAAGCCTCCTGAAGACCGGCCACGGCCTCCTTGCCCAGTACTTATGCATAGTGTAGACAGGCGTGTGGACTGAGGACTCCACTATTCCAAGGGCCTTAATTCTCTCCAAAATTTGGTCCTGAGCCGTCATCCCCCAGCTACGAAGCATGCACTAACACGTGCGGAGGGCGTGAGCTGTAGAGGCAGTTAACGGCCCCACGCCTGCACTATCACTCCCGTAACAGGCTGAGTCACGACTCCTGCAGCCACTATGAGGGTTGCCAGCACGGCCATGGGGAGAGCCATAGAGATGGGTGCCTCGTGGATGTCTTGTCTCGGCTCGCCCCTTGCGAAGACGTACATGAATGCTTTAAGGTAGTATCCAAGGGTTAGGGCGGTGCCTAGTGTGGCTATGATCGTTTGAAGAATTAGGCCTGACTGGTAGCCTCCCGAGAAGATGAGCCACTCGCTGAAGAACCCCGCCAAGGGTGGTGTACCCGCTATCGAGAGACCCCCGATTAGGAAGACCGAGGCCGTGAACCACATAGGCCGCATAAGCCCGCCAAGCTTGTTGATATCCCTCTCACCGGTCGAGTGCATGATGGCGCCCGCCGCCATGAAGAGGAGAGACTTCGCCAAGCCGTGGGTGAAGACATGCAGCATCCCCCCGATAAAGCCGAGGTTTGAGAATGCCGTAAGTCCAAAGACCATGTATCCCACTTGGCTAACGGAGCTGTAGGCTAGGATCCTCTTGATGTCGTTCTGTACTAGAGCCATCAACCCGCCCCAAAAAATCGTCGCAAGCGAGAGCGGTATAACGATCGACGAGGCCTGCTGGAACGCGGAGGGCATCATTAGCCAGATTATCCTGGCATACGCGTAGACGCCGGTCTTTATCATGACGCCGCTTAGAAGGACGCTGATGGGTGTTGGAGCCTCCGCGTGAGCGTCTGGAAGCCACGTGTGTAGTGGGAAGAGGGCCATCTTGACCGCCGCTCCTATGAAGATCAGCGTTGCGAGTGGGAGAAGTGTCGGTGAGCCTCCCCCCAGAAGTGTCTGTAGAGCGTCAAGCTCGACACTCCCATAGAGGGCGTTAAGCCAGACAATACCTGCCAGCAACGAGATAGCTCCAACATGTGTCATCGCGAAATACTTGAATCCTATGACTCGGGCGTTACCGGTTCCCCAGTAGGCTATGAGGAAGTAGCTTGGTATAAGCATCAGTTCCCAGAATATGTAGAATAGGAAGAGGTTTGTCGAGAGTACAACACCTATCATCCCGGCCACAAATAGCATGGTTAGGGCGTAATACGAGCCTAACCCCCTCTCACCCTCCATGTACCTCCATGAGTAGACACAGGCTAGGAAGCCTACCACGCTTATGAGCAGGTAAAACGGGTAACTCAGCTGGTCAAGCCTCAGGACAAAGCTCAGGCCAAGCTCCGGTATCCAGCTGAACCTCTCTTCGACTACTCCCCCACCTTGGATCGGCTGGAATAGAAGTATGCTGAAGATCGTGGGGAAGAATAGCGTGGTGGTCGCGAAGAGCCCTGCGGCCTTAGGGTGGAGCACCCTGCCGAAGATCCCCGCGAGGGGGGAGAAGGCGAGGGGAAGGGCGACAGAGAGCAGGAGAGGGTTCAGCGCCTCTATCAGCATACTCACCCAGCCCTTCGGACCCGGCACAATTTTAGTTTTGAACCCGTCTGGGCGTGTCCAACTCTTATTTGCTATTTATAAGCTTTAAAGCTACATTTATAAGTAGTCTTAGGAAGGGTTTACGAATTGTTGGACACGCCCACGAGAAGTTAAGTTAAATAAACAAGCTTTTAGCATAGAATTCGCCTTCAAGCTCATGCTTCTGGCCTCGGGTATCCATGTAGTGTTGTCTGTCCTTTTCCCATGAATATTGCCTCGTTTCTCCATAAGTCTAGCTGTATGGGGGATGTTGCCGTGTTTTATGTAGATGCTTTAGTTTAGGCCTCTCCTTCATTACTACTTCCTATCTCCTTTTCTAAGCCTCTAAGCCCTTTAGTGCTTGATAGTGTGTTGTGTAGTATATTTTTTCTTGGTAGTATTTAGTCCCTTGAAGAGTTATGTCCTTGGATGGCGGGACATTATTTTCAGTCTGGTGTCTGAATGTTTATGTAACGTCTCTAGTGTCGTTCTGTATGGTGGTTGGGTGAAGACGGGACCGACACGCCCGGGCACAAGGGCCGTGCCGGGTGGGCTTCCCGTCCGATGCTGGACGGTCCCCGAGGGGAGCAGGGATGCTTCCTGCGCCTGCTGGCGCCGCCGGGGAGTGTCCTCCCCGCCCATATCCCCCTGAGAGAATTGCTCCCGGGTCGGGGCTGGGAGCTTTTGGGGGTAGATGGGGGAGGAGGGGTGGCCGACGGGCCAAGGCCGCTCCTGCCCTAGAAGCACCAGACTATAGACTGTTGTGACGAGGCCCCTAGGCGGCCTTGTGGAGATGGGGAGGATGATTCTGGCCTATAGGACTATGATGAGAACGCACCAATAACTGCTGAACAAGTATAGGGCTTTGTCTGAGGCTGAGAGGGAGGTTCTGAGGCTAGTAATAAAGTCCTTGGAGGTGCAGATGGAGGAGGTGGCTAGGATGATTGCTGAGGAGGCTGGTAAGAGGTATCAGGCCTACAATAGGCTAGTTGGTGAGATGGGTATTCGTGGGTACGTTGGTGCTATGGAGGCTTTGGCCGAGCTGATAGCGCACCTAGATCCATCCAGGGGGTTTCAGGAAGACTAGGAATTTACTGGGGCTGTTTAAACCGATCCGTGGTAGAAGGAGGATCTATAGTGGGAATTTTAGGCGTGCTTTGCAGAGGCTGACGGCTTCAGCAAACAACATCGCATTATTTCAACTGACCGCGAGGATGGAGAAGGGGGTGTTATCGAGAGTCTGGAAGATGTATAGGCAGGAAGCCCTTGGGAGGCTGGCCATGCCGGCGCAGGGATAAAACCCGGAGGCCGGTATGATGGCACAATTAACGCGCACCCGCTGTCGGGCTGCGATAAGATATTTAACGTCCGGCCTCCTATAGGGTTTCCTAGATGCTATACGGATGGCCAGCTAAACCCCTCCCCCCTTCTATCCTTTCTTAATCTGTGCAATTTATACGCTACTAGTTTGGCTACATAGCAGAGATGTCTAGACGGGTGCTCGCCCTTCTCTCGGCTGTCCTCCACTTTAGGGTCATGAAGGACCTCAAGATCCTCTAACGCGGCGTCCCGAGCTTGGACTGGTTATATCTTGAGAACGCGTAGGCCTTCTGGCTACACTATTTCGGGGAAAACCTCGCTGACTAACCGTTGATAGGCCTCGTCCAGGCTTCCCACCCTCAAGATGAAGCGGTTAAACCTCAGCAGGCGGTTCCAGGGCTGGTCTCGCAGGAGGACGTACCGCGCGGTCTCGGCGATGCTGAGCGCCTCTACCGGAGAGTCGTCTATGAATACGTCGTGGTTCAGACTACTCTTACGCGATACACCAAGGATGAGGGAAGAGTATCGGATTTTGTGACGCTTCAGCCAGCTCTTAACGTATGGGAGGTGCCTCGGGGTCCTGCCACTAACTATGTCTACACGGCCCAGAGCGGAGAGCCTAGCCACCTTCCCGCCAATATCGTCCTCAAGGGGAGCGAGATCCCTCCACCCGCGCCAGACCTCGTCGAACACTGCGTTAAACTCTTCGCGGCTTATCCCCAAGCCTTTCCAGAAGTCCCACTCATGGATATCCTCAACCGTGATCTGCCTGTAAGGGTGCCTAGTGTTCCAGATCCTGACCCAACTACCCATAGAGTCTGATAACACTCCGTCGAGATCCATAGCTATCTTTATGCCCATTCAGCCCGCTCTCTGATCCGCGAATTCCTACCCCACAGATATAAAGGTGAGGGGGCCGGTGCCGACCGCCCAGCGGCTCAAAGACGCGCCTCTCTAGAATCCCGGCGATGAATACATACCCATATATTTCGGATCCGCCTGCGTAGCCCGTTGGGTGCGGATAGGCTTTACCCATGTCGAGGGGTGTTGTTCGTGAGGAGAACTGGCACGCTAAGAGCGTTTCTGAGACTTTAGCACTTCTCTCCTCCGACCCTGCGAGGGGTCTGCCGAGTGAGGAGGCGCGCCGGCGCAGAGAGATTTTTGGGCCGAACAGAGTGCTCATTGAGCGGGGCGTCTCTCCCCTCAAGATATTTGCTCGACAGTTCCGTAACCTCATGATAATCATTCTTCTGATAGCGACGGCTATCTCCGCGGCTCTAGGGGAGATAATCGACGCAATAGTGATCTTCGTTATCGTGCTTATGGCCTCTGCCCTGGGTTTCTGGCAGGAGTTTCGCTCCGAGAGGATTGTGGAGGCACTGAAGAAGTTCATGACGCCTAGTTGCAGCGTGTTGAGGGATGGGGTTGTCGTTAGGATTAGCTCGGAGGAGGTTGTGCCAGGAGATGTTCTGGTTCTCGAGGCCGGCGACAAGGTCGTAGCAGACGCTCGTGTCATAGAGTCCTTCGGCCTCCAGACATACGAGGCGGCCCTAACGGGAGAGTCGACCCCCATAGCCAAGACGGTCAACCCGCTTCCACCCAGCACTGACCTAGCCGACAGGACCAACATGGTCTACTCTGGGACAGTAGTTTCTAGCGGGAAGGGGAAGGCGGTGGTTGTGGCGACGGGCATGTCCACAGTGTTTGGGGGTATTGCGAGGGAGGTGGCTGAGATCAGGGAGGAGAGGGCGCCCCTTGTCGAGAGAATGGATGAGGTGGCCAAGACACTTGGCAAAGTGATCCTGCTGATCATAGCGGTCGTAACGGTTGTGGAGGTGTTGGAGACGGTGGCTCTCGGGAGCCCGCTCGCCCAAGAGACTCTGATCAGGATCTTCATGTTCGCACTGGCCCTTGCCGTGGCGGCTGTCCCCGAGGCCCTGCCAGCGATCGTGACAAGCACCCTCGCGGTCGGTATGTTGATAATTGCGAGGCGGAACGCTGTTGTGAGAAGGATGGCCGCTGTCGAGACGCTCGGCTCGACCCAGGTCATTTGTACAGATAAGACTGGTACTGTAACGCGTGGTGAGATGGTGGTGAGGAGTATGTATGTTGCTGGGGTGTATTGCGATGTCTCTGATGATGGGTCGATTAGGCCTCTCCAGAGAGAAGAGCTAGGGACGCTAAAGGGTGCATGGGTCCAAGACGCTATAAGGGTGCTTCTAAGGTCGGCGATCCTCTGCTCCGACGCAAGCGTGAGGCTGGAGGACGGAAAATACGTGATCTACGGAGACCCAACGGAGGGCGCCATCATGGTTCTTGCAGAGCAGAACGGCTTAAGGACCGATGAGGTTCGAGGTTCTACGAGAAGGATAGGGGAGATACCTTTCAGCTCGGAGCGAAAGCGCATGACTACAATAGTGGAGGCCGGGAGGGGTTTAGAGGCCCACATGAAGGGCGCCCCAGAGATCGTAATACCGCTCTGCGAAAGCATGCTCTATGGAGGCGATCTCGTAGAGTTAAGCGAGGAGAGAAGAACTATGATTCTGAGACTGGGCGAGGAGATGGCCTCCCAGGGCCTTAGAGTGCTCGCCGTCGCAACCCGCCGGCTTGACGCCACGCTAGGAGCATACTCCGAGGAGGGTGTGGAGAAGGGGTTTACGCTCCTCGGGCTCGTAGGTATGGTAGACCCGCCAAGGCCCGAGATCGCCGGCTCTGTTAGCCTGTGCAGGGCGGCAGGCATCAGGCCAGTGATGGTTACTGGAGACCACGCATCCACGGCGGTGGCCGTGGCCCGAGAAGTCGGGATATACTCGGAGGGAGACATAGTGATGCGTGGTTCAGAGCTTGACCACATCAGCGACGACGAGCTAGCGGAGAAGGTAGAAAAGATATCAGTCTACGCCCGCGTCGCCCCTAGTCATAAACTTCGGATAATAGAGGCCTGGAAGAGGAGGGGGAAGGTCGTCGCGATGACCGGCGATGGTGTGAACGATGCCCCCGCGCTGAAGAAGGCCGACATAGGGATAGCGATGGGGATAAAGGGGACAGAGGTGGCTAAGGAGGCATCCGACATCATACTGCTAGACGACAACTTCGCGACCATCGTGAGGGCGGTCGAGCTTGGGAGATGGATCTACGACAATATCAAGAAGTACCTATCATACTTACTCCAGGCAAACCTCGTCGAGATAGCGGTCACAGCAATAAGCTCTCTCATGATTCTCCCCCTCCTAGGATTTAGGGGTGAAGAGCTCCTGCCCCTTCTCCCCGTACAGATACTCTACATTAATCTCGCGACAGACGGTCTTCCGGCGATCGCTCTCGGCCTGAGTCCACCTGACCCGGACCTCATGAGGAGGCCCCCGAGGCCGCGCAGGGAGACAGTTTTTACGCGCGAGGTGAAGGAGTTCATAGTTAGGGCGCTCATAGTCGAGACCCCGGTCCTTCTCGCGGGATTCTTAGACGCCCTGCCTCTAGGGATCGAGGTTGCTAGGAGTAGACTCCTCCTCATGTTTATCGTTATAGAGCTTGTGATAGCTCTTAACTGCAGGTCCCTGATTCACTCAATCTTTAAGACGCGGCCCCACAGACTCCTCGTGCTGACGATTATCTGGGAGATATTCCTGATATCACTGCTAGCTTCAATACCCATTACCAAGGAGGCTCTCCACATAGTTCCGCCGTCTCAGTCAGACCTAGCGTGGATTATAGGGGGAGGCCTCGTAACCTTTACAAGCATCGAGCTCCTGAAGAGGATCGAGATAGCCAGGATCTTTAAAAAAATGTACTCAGAAAAAGGCGCGCAACGCTAACCACCACCCACTCCCGGAATTGGATTCTATGTTTCTGGTCTTGGGTATCCGTATAGTGTTGTTTGTCCTTTTCCCATGAATATTACCTCGTTTCCCCATAGGTCTAGCTGTATTGGTACGTTGCCGTGTGTTGGGGCCACTACTCCTTATATGTGGGGCCGGTGGGGTTGGTGGTGACTGATTCGGGGATCGAGGTGGGGAGGGTTCTGAACATTACTCTGACCCCAGACGGAGTCGTGATTGTGCAGAACGTGTAGGATGGCATGCTGAGGACATGGATGATACCCTCCATCGCGACGCTTAGGTGTCTGATATACGAGGCGACGGTTGGAGAAACGCCGCCGAGAATCTACCACCCACCACTTAACTCGATAGTCCTAGAGAGGGAGCAGGTGGAGAGGTTCCACATAGTTGCGAGGCCATACGAGATAAAGACTGAGAATAAGGAGGTGTAGGGATATTGAAGTTCTATGCTGATGTTCATAGGAGTAAGAGGAACGGCGAGGGCTTCAGGATAACATACTCTACTGACGGAATAACTTTCAGGCATGTAGACAGCTTCAGCGAGGTCCCTGCTGGGCCCGGAGACAAGCTATTCATGGATACACTACCACCCCAACACACGGACGGCTCGATAGAACTTCTGAGAAAGGGAGTGGAGGTCAATTATCTTAGGAGGCTTACGTTGATTGAGAAGATGCGCAGGGAGCATAAGCTGCCGAAGACAGCTAGGGGAGACATAAAGGCATTGATGAGCATAGAGGAGAGGTGGTTCAGGAGGGTTACTTAGGACTTCCTAGTCGTGCGTAGGATGATATTGGCCTATTAGGTCTCTTCTGAAGACTCATCAACAACTCGTCAATAAGGCTAAATCTTTGTCGGAGAGTGGGAGGATTACACTAAAACCAGTCATCTCCTCTATCGAAAAACAGTTGGGGGAGATGGCTGGGATGATTGCTGAGGAGGCTGGTAAAAGTTATCCGGCCTATAATAGGCTAGTTGATGGGCTGGGTATTCGTGGGAATATTAAGGCTCAGGAGGCTCTGGCCGAGCTGATTACATACTTAGATCCATCTAAGGGTTTCAGGAAGACGAGTAACCTATTAGGGCTGTTTAAACCGATTCTTGGTAGAAGGAAGGTCTATAGCGGGCACTTGAGGCGTGCTTTGCAGAGGCTGACGGCTTCAACAAACAACATATCACCACTCCAACTGACCGCGAGGGTGGAGAAGGGAGGTGTTATCGAGAGTCTGGAGGATGTATAGGCAGGAAGCCCTTGGGAGGCTGGCCATACCGGCGCAGGGATAAAACCCGAGAGGCCGGTATGATGGTTCGATTAACGCGCACCCCGGTGTCGGGTGCTGCGATAGGATATTTAACGTCCGGCCTCCTGTAGGGTTTCCCAGATGCTGCACGGATGGCCAGCCAAACCCCTCCCCTTCTCTCCTTTCTTAATCTTAGCAATTTATTCTGGGTCGTCTAGCTAAGATCCATTAATATCCTGCTTGGGCCGGATTCTTTGGGAGCTAGGTCGGCGCTTGGGCGGACCTTCGGGTAGGGCGGTGATCGGGAGAGGGACTTGGCTTGACAGGGTGGCATATAGGCTTATCGAGAGGGAGAGGAAGCTTGGGAGAAGCCTAGACCTATTGCGGGTTGAGAGCGGCATCGCAGCGAGCGGCATCCCCCATATAGGAAACCTCTCAGACCCGGCGAGGGCCTACGGTGTCGCACTTGCGTTAAGGGGGCTCGGCCACAACTCCGAGATGATACTTTTCTCGGACGACATGGACGGGCTGCGTAGCATCCCTGCGGGCCTACCCCAAACACTTAAGGATTATCTCTTGATGCCCGTCTCTCGCATACCGGACCCGTTTGGATGCCATGAGAGCTATGCAGACCACATGTTGAGTAAGATGACTGATGTCCTGGATCTGATGGGTATAGAATATAAGCTCTATAGAGCGCGCGATGTATATGGCTCGGGCCTGCTATCTGACACGATAAACGAGGTCCTGCGCAACTCGCAGAGGATAGGCGAGATGATAAAGTCTATGACCGGTCAGGAGAAATTCTTATCCGAACTACTCTACTACCCCGTATGTAAGGGATGTGGGAGAATCTACACGGCACGTGCCGTTGAGTATGATGAGGGGCGCCGCGCGGTACGCTACGTCTGCAAGGGCATAGAGGTGAAGAAGATTATGCATGAAGGCTGCGGCTACGAGGGCTGGTCCTACGTGGGGGATGGAGACGGGAAGCTCCCCTGGAAAGTCGAGTTCGCAGCCAGGTGGAGGCTCCTAGACATAAGGTTCGAGGCGTTCGGGAAGGACCTGATCGATAGCGTCAGGGTTAACGACTGGGTCTCGAGAAATATCCTAGGGTATGAGCCGCCCATGCACGTAAAGTATGAGCACTTTATCGATGTAGGTGGAAAGAAGTTCTCCAAATCCGCGGGCAACGTCTTCAGCCCCCAAGAGTGGCTTAGATACGCTCCGCCTCAGACGCTCCTACTCCTGATCTTCAAAAGGAGTGTCGGGGCGAGAGTCGTCTCCCCCAGACTCATACCCAGACTATACGACGAGCTCGAGCGTCTCGAGGACGTATACTTCGGGCGAGTGAGGGTCGGGGACGAGAGACTAAGAGCGAAGCTGAGGGGCCTGTACGAGTATATTCACCTGCTGCGACCCCCCCAGAAGCCGAGGGCCCACGCCCCCTTCAGGCTACTAGCCGATATCGTGTCAATCGCACCGCAGGATCAGCTCAAGGAATTCACGATTAGGAGGCTTCAAAAGTATGGAATCCCCTATGACGAATATCTCCTCGACAAGGCTGAGAGGGTTCGGAGATATCTTGAAGATTTCGGGGAGCTCTCGCCGGTCGCCGTGGCCGTCGAGCTGTCGGAGGCTGAGAGGCAGGCCATCGAGGAGATCGTAGGGGTCGCCGAGAGTGCCAGAGACGGTGAGGAGGTCCAGTCAGCAATATTTGATGCAGCGCGGAGGAGGGGCATAGACCCCCCAGATCTTTTCAAGAAGATCTACCTTCTACTCCTAGACAGGCCTCATGGACCGAGGCTGGGCCCCTACCTCTTCGATGTTGGACCCCAGAGGCTCAGGGAGGCGCTCCTACGCCTCTCGTCCCGCAGCCACACCCAGAACTAGCCACGCCGTGCGCCTAGAGGTCAGGCGGATAGAACGGTCCTACCGAGCCTGATGTTTCTGAGCCTGGCCGCTGGCCCCCCGAACCAGACGGGTAGCGCCTGCATCGGGTCTCCTTTTCCGCAGTAGCCGGCGTAGAACTCTAGCTCCTTCCCCAGAGCATCGATCGATGAGAATAGCCCCCTCGTCGTCAGATCAATGACGGGCTGGAAGACCATCTTCCCGGGCCTGCCATTCTCGATCAGATACGCCTCGACGCCGACATAGCGCTGGTTCCATCTCTTGTCGTCGATGTTCCACTCCATGTAGCTCTTGATGTAGACGCCGCGCTTAACGTCCTCTATCAGCTCTTCGAGGCTATGGTCGCCGGGCCTCATATACGTGTTAGCCATCCTGACTATCGGCTCCCTGTTGTAGTTGCTCGCCCTCGAGGCGCCGTTGCTACCAACCCCGAACTCGGCCCCCGTCTCTCTGTTGTGCAGAAGCTCCTTGATTACCCCGTTCTCGATGAGGACCCGCTCTCTAGCCGCTACCCCCTCATCGTCATATAGATAGTAGCCGAAGGAGCCAGGTATGGTGGGGTCGTCGACGATCGTAACGGCCTCGGACCCGATTCTTGTATTGAGGTGCTCTCTCGTGATGTAGGTCTCGCCGGCCTGCGCCGCTTCACGGCCCAGCATTCTGTCAGCCTCGCCTGGATGCCCCGCCGACTCGTGGCAGACGAGCCCAATTATCTCCGGGCCTAATACGACGTCCATGCTCCCCTCGGGGGGCTCCACGGCTTTCTTCACCGCAGCCGAGACAGCCTCGGTCTCCTCCGTCACGAAGTCGTCTAGCCTCCATCTCTCTACCGCCTCCCACCCCCTCGACTCGCCGAGGTGGAGGTGTCGCTGCAGCGACCTGCCGTTCCCACGTATGTTAAAGATGCACAGTAGCGTCGTGAGGGGTTTATGGAGATAGACATCGGCGCCGTCTGTGTTGACCACGTGCTTCTCGAGGTATGTCAAGTCTAGCTGGAAGAACCTTGCAACTGGCTTCACACCCCTCCTCTCCGCCGCCTCGACGATGGATTTATCGGCCTCTTGGAGGAGCCCGACCTTGTCTCCGGTCTCGACCCACTCGTGCTTGACCCTCGGACGGCAGATAACTCTATCCCTACCCATCTTCTCCTCCGACATCTCCACACCCTTCGAAAGTATCCGTGAAGAGGCCTTAGCGAACTCAATGGCCCGCTTCGCCGCCTCCTCAACCCCCCTCCTCGTCAACGTGCTCGTCGAGCCGAAGCCAAGCGCCTTGTTATACAGCACCCTTACCCCCACTCCGCGCGAGACAGAGTGTGCGGATGCGTCAAGGACTCCGTTCCTCACAACATAGAGTTCTCCCCGATGCTCCTCAAAGCGGGCCTCTGCATATTTGGCGCCGAGTCTAGAGGCTACTTTGATGGCATGGCCTAGTAGGTCCTCCACCTGCGCCATTTCCTATCTCTATAGATCTCGCCCTCGCTGCTAATATTTTTAAATTATGTTAAGGATTGTAGAGATTAAGTTGCCTGTTAGTTAATCTGGTCTTGGGTATCCGTATAGTGTTGTTTGTCCTTTTCCCCTGAATATTGCTTCGTTTCCCCAGACGGATAGCTGAGGAGGCCGGAAAAAGATATCCGGCCTATAACATACTTCTTGAGGTGCTGGGGATTAATAGTGATCCGTCGGCATTGGAGTCTCTCGCCGAGATCCTGATCATAACAGAATGGGCTTCGTGGCGGAAGATCAAGAACTACTATGGTATGTGGAAAAGGGACTAGGAGGACATACTTCCATAGATCGAGGACGGCTAGACAGGCCCTTGAAAGGCTTACGATACGTCTAAAGGGGCATAAAATAAGAGGCAACGACCTCAAAGAAGTCTTGAAGACCATCTGGTTAACACTAAAGACCCAGAAGGCTGAGCAGACCACTCCAGCCCGTTGGGTCTTTTCTCCGTCAGGCTGGAGCAGAATCAACCCTTCCCCTTTCTTCCCCCTTTCTCATGTTTATATTAGAATTTATCACAAAACTTCTTATCTCAATCCAAAGTGTATTACTATACATTATAAATTTATGATGGTATGTATGTTGCTTCCAACTTCATAGTCTAACTAATTATTGCCTTGTGGCTTAATTCCTGGGCTCTTTCGTCTCTCTTCGCTACCTTTTGGCT
>JAVVGN010000029.1:0-21348 GCA_032249095.1 Candidatus Caldarchaeales archaeon
CGAAGGGTTCTTTTCCGTAGTGTTTGGCGTATGCTCTCCAGATTGTGGTCTCGTCCATCGAACCGTCAATCCTTTTTATTGGGCATGGGGGTAACCCCCTTGAGGTGGCTGCGCGTGGAGGAGGCTGTCGAGTTGCTTAGGGAGCTGTGCATGAGGCACGCGCCTCCGGGCGGCGAGGGGGAGGTGGCTGGGGTCCTCGCGAAGTTCCTCGAGGGATACTGTGACTCGGTCGAGCTCGACCTCATGGGCAACCTGCTGGTCAGGATAGGTAAGGGCGGGCCGAGGGTGATGCTGGCGGCCCACATGGACGAGGTGGCGATGATGGTCAGGTGGATCGACGCCAACGGATTCCTCATCTTCACGCCCCTCGGAGGCCTCGACCCGAGGGTCCTCGTGGGCCAGAGGGTCGTCGTCCACTCCGAGAAGGGCCCCCTAGACGGATACATCGGCGCAAAGCCGCCCCACGTAGCCGGCCCCGAGGAGGCTAAGAGGGCGCCCGAGATTAGGGATCTCTACATAGACATCGGGGCCTCGAGCAGGGAGGAGGCGGCCTCGGCCGGTGTCAAGATAGGGACTTTCGCCACCTTTCCACCCAGCTTCGCGAGACTCCTCGGCACGCGGGTGATGGGCAAGGCCTTCGACGACAGGGCGGGCTGCGCCGTCGCGGCCCTCGCTGCGCGGGAGGCCTCCCGGATGGGGCTCGAGCTGGAGATCTACGCGGCCTTCACGGTCCAGGAGGAGGTGGGCCTTAGGGGCGCCTCGACCGCGGTCAACGCCGTCTCACCGAGCTACGCCCTGGTCCTCGAGGGGACGGTCGCGGCCGACACCCCCGGCGTCCCTGAGTCCGAGACGGTCACAAGGCTGGGGGCAGGCCCGGCGGTGAGGGTTCTCGACTCCTCCATGATCACGGGGCGCGAGGTTCTCAGGCTCCTCGAGAGGGCCGCGGCGCGGGTCGGAGTGCCTTACCAGCTCCAGATAGTTCCGGGCAGCGCGACCGACGCCGGCCGGATACACCTGCACGGCAGGGGGGTCGCGACGGGCGTGGTGGGCGTCCCCTGCAGATACCTCCACTCGCCGAACCTTGTGCTGGACCTTAGGGACCTGGAGGCGGCCGTAAGGCTTACGGCCGAGGCGCTCAGGCTCCTCTCCGAGCGCGTCTAGCCCTCGCTAAGATCTCCTCGATCCTCTCGGCTAGCCTGAAGTCGAGGTCCGTGAGGCCCCCCGCGTCGTGGGTCGTCAGCCTTATCCTGAGGTAGCCATAGCCGATCTCTACGTCGGGGTGATGCTCCATCTCCTCCGCCACCCTCGCTATCTTGTTGAGCAGCCTCAGGGCGCCGGCGAAGTCGCCCGTCTCGACGCTTCTGTAGAGGCTCCGGCCCGCCAGCCTCCAGGGCCTGAGGGACGCCACCCTCCTCCTCGCCTCCGCCAGCCCCACACGCCTCGCCACGCCCCAGCCACTCCGCGCCCTCGGTAATATCTATGCACCCACAACAACTCTGCGGAGGCACGTATATTTCTCGCCGGGCACAGCATCCCTGCCGGGCGGCTTGAGGTTCCATAGGCTCGCGAAGAGCGATGCGAGGCGGCTTGCGGAGAGGCTTAGGGGGGCCGGCCTCGAGACCCCGGGGAGGGACGCGGCGGTCCTGGAGGAGGAGGGGGCGAGGATCTACTGGGTCGATGGCATGATCTTCGCGGAGGCCGGGGACGCGCTTTTTCCAGTCCTCGACGAGGCCTCGAACAGCAGCGTCCTCTCCAGGATGCCGAGCATAGTGGTCGATATGGGAGCGGTCTCCAGGATTGGGCGCGGGGCCGACGTCATGGGGCCGGGAGTCGTGGCCGTGGCGGGCGAGTTCGGCGTGGGAGACTTGGTGGTGGTGAGGGACGAGAGGCATGGGAGGGCGGTGGCGATCTGCAGGGCCCTGGCGCCGAGCGGGGAGCTGGCGCCGCGGGGGAGGGGCCGGGTCGCCGAGAACCTCCACCACCCCGACGACAGGTTCTGGAGGCTAGCCGCCAGGCTTAGAGAGCTTCTCAGATAGCCTGCCCCTAAGCCTCTCCATCTCGGATAGAAGCTCTCCATACAGCTCGAGGACCCTCTCAAGCCTCTCGAGTGCCTCCTCCTGTCCGGCCCGCCCCGCGCCGGCGGGCGTGTGGGGGATGAACCTTCCCCGGCCTGGGGCCCGGCGCCCCTCTGCCCCTCCTGCTGCTGTGGCGCGCGCTGCTGGGCCTCCTGCCTCCGCCGCTCCGGGGCTCGCGGCTGCATTGCTTCGCGCCTCGACTCCGGCGGCTTAGCCCTCTGCTCGCCGGCTTGGGCGGCCTCCTCGATGACCCTTATTAGGGGGTTGTCGAGCGCGCTAATCATCTCCCTAAATGTCTAGAAGAGTCTTCTCTATCGGCTCCCTCAGCTCCTCGATCTGCTTGATCAGCTCGTCGGCGCTCCGGCCAGACTTTCCGCCTACAGCAACCTTAGCCGGAAGACTCATGGCACCCAATCACCTCCGAGAAGGATGAGTCATGTAAGTTAAGTTAAAGTTAAGTATAGATCGCCACGCATTTCATATGAAACTGAAATATAAAAAAATTATTAAACGTATAAGCTTTTCCCGATAGGGGATACGTCCTAGGTGATACGGGAGACATATCTTCCAAGGGAGACGTAGGCGACATATATTATATGGGCGCCGCCAGAGATTTCCGTCATGTCAAGCCAGACCCGGCGCTTACCCTCAGACTATCTTGACAGAGTGCTGCCTTCGGTCGAGGAACTCTTCGGTGCCGCCGCGGAGGCGGGCAGGCCGGCTGGGTCCGGCGTTGGGGCTGGAGAACCGGCTAGGGCCGGCGGCAGGAGGAAGGTCCACTTCTACATGGATATGGAGGACTACGAGGTACTGATGAGGCTTGTGGGCAGGCTGGCCGAGATGCAGGGCCCGGTCGCGGACCCTCATGGACTGGTCTCGAAGGTCCTGAGGGTCTCGGTGAAGATCGGGCTCAGGGAGCTTGTCTCTCGTGTGGGACAGGGGTGACGTGGGTGACGCGTCGGACGTGGGTGATATCGGTGGCGAACCAGAAGGGCGGGGTCGGGAAGACGACGAGCGTCATAAACCTCTCAGCAGCGCTCGCAAAGGTCTACGGGCTGAAGATACTGGCGATAGACATGGACCCCCAGGGCCACCTCGCCCTCTCACTAGGCATAGACGCCCACGATACCTCAGCAACCATCACCTCAGCCCTCGTCGGCGCCCGCCTCCTCGAGGAGGTGGTCAGGGAGACCCAGATCCCCGGCCTCTACGTCGCGCCCAGCAACGACTCTCTCGCCGCGGCGGAGGACAGGATCTCGAGGCAGCCGGGCAGGGAGGGCGTTCTGGCCTCGGTACTTGGGAGCGTCCGCCAGCGCTACGACGGAATAATCATCGACACGCCGCCAAGCCTCGGCGTCCTGACATTCAACTCTATATATGCGGCCGACTACTTGCTCATCCCCATCCAGCCCCGGCTCTACAGCATCGACGGCCTCCGGCGGCTCTACACGATCACCCGGCTAATGGCCACCCGGCTCGGTCGGAGGGTCGAGATACTCGGACACTTCTTAAGCATGGTCGACAACCGCTACAGGGTCACTAGGGAGGTGCGGAGCGACCTCAGGGCGAGGCTCGGAGACGGCCTCTTCAGGACCGAGATACCTCTCAGCGTGAAGGCGGAGGAGGGCCACTTTCACAGGGCGCCCCTCGTGGTCTATGCGCCCGACTCGGAGCCGGCCCGCGCCTACGTCTCGCTCGCGGCCGAGGTCCTCGAGCGCCTTGAGAGGTATCACGGAGAGAGTCTCGGGGGAGTGGGGGCCGCCCCAGGGGCCCGGAGCACTAATGAGGGCGCGCTCGTTGACAAAACTGGCTAGCAGGGAGGCGTCGAGTAGATGACTGTTTCCGCCCAAGAATATTCGGGCTCTCCTGCCGAGATAGTCGAGAAGGAGCCGATCCTGAGGCTCCTCCTGAGGGGCTCCTCCCTCACGAGGCGCCAGCTTGAGGCTCTCTTCCTCGAGGCGGAGGACTATGTGCTGGGCCGGAGGAGGACCTTTGAGGAGAAGGCTAGGCTCCTAGGCGTCTCGAGGGGCACCTACGCCAGGATACTTGGCCAAGCCCTCAGAAACGTCTCCCAGTCCCTCTACACCCTGCTCCTCTTGGGGTATCTTGGGATGCTTGGGGAGAGACGGTTCTCGTGGCTGATGGAGCTGGGCAGGGCCCTCGAGGACGGGGAGATAGAGGAGGCCCTTGAGATGCTGGCCCAGCTGGCCAAGGAGGCTAGCCCGCGTCCCCGACCTCCTCCGCTCTTTCCCTAGGAAGCCTATACCTGATGTTGTTCATGGAGCCCCCAGCCCTCTCCAGGAACCCCCTCTCAGCGAGCCTCGAGAGATAGGTCGAGGCGGTGCTGAGCGAGATCTGCTCGCCGTACTCTGACTGGTAAGCCTCGACGACATCCCTCGAGGTGAAGTTGGTGTAGGGGAAGCGTCTCTCGACGAGCCTCGCAAGCCTCGTAAGCTTGTTCTCCATCGAGGGCGAGGGCCTCTCCCCCCCACCCCCATAAAGCTCTACGAGGTCGGCCAGCTGCATAATCTTTTCCCTAGTCACCCTACCCTCGAGTATCATCGTGAGCTTGTCGCCGTCGTCTCCGACGATCTCGAGCTTTACGCGCCTCCGCGGGGGCAAGCAGGGTCCGGGCCGGCCCGTGCGCACCCAGCCTATAACCCTTTGGGGTATGCTCCGCCGATGGAGGGCCGGGGCCTTACCGCTCAGGGCCTGTCCCCGAGGCGCCTCCGCCGCCACCAGCCTCCATGGCCAACACGCGTGGCCATTCCCAGACCCTCGTGACGCGGGCTCCAGCGCTTCTCCTCGCGGACGGTCGAGACTCCCCACTGGAACATAGAGATAGTGGACAGTGAGAAGCCCGTGATAAGGATCAGGGTGGAGTGGCCGTGATGGTCCACCAAATACCCGTCGTGGAGATACAGAAGACCCCGATGAATCCCCGCCAAGTGGTGAGCCGGGAAAGGATCGAGGCGCTCGCCACCACTATACGCCAGATAGGTGTCGCGCAGCCGCTCGTCCTCTGGCTGAACAGGAGGGCCGGGATGAGGTCCTAGACGGCTGAAGGAGGCTCGAGGCAGCGAAGATGGCTGGGCTGGCGGAGGTGCCGGCCCTCATCTACGAGGTCGAGGCTGAGGAGGCCATGAAGATCGCCTTCTCGATCCACCTGAGCCAGGAGAACCTGGGCCGCGAGGAGCTGGTGAGCTACATCAGCCTGATGGTGGAGAGGGAGGTCTCCGGGAGCATCGAGGAGGCCTGCGCCCACTTCATGATCAGCGGGTCCTGGTACTACTAGCTGGAGAGGGTCCGTAGGGCGAGAAGCGAGTAGCTGCCCGTTAGCGTGAGGTCACTCGTCTCCGGGTCAGGCCTCATGGAGGACGAGAAGAGGAGGCTTCTCAGGGAGGCGGGGGAGTGGAGGCTATCGGCGAGGGAGGTTAGGAGAGTGCTGGAGTTCGCGGAAAGCATGGAGCTCGAGGCCTCCATAGAGGCGGTCGTGACCGCTAGGCCTAGGCTGGTCTACTCGGACCCCCCTGACGGGCGAGGAGATTTACGAGTGCAGCGGCCAGAAGAGGTACAGCCTAAGGATTGTGGGCGGAAGCGTCTTGGTCGAGGGAGGCGAGGCGGGGTCTCTGAGGATGCCGAGGACGGACATCGGGGTTCTGCTGGGCCTGCTGAGGGCTGCCGAGTCTGGGAGGCCTCAGAGGAGATAGGCTCCTCCTCGGCGATCATCTGCTCCTACTCACGAGGTACTCTGCGAGCCCTCGGAGGAGCTCCTTCGCCCGCCCCTCGCGCAGGTGCTGCTCGACTCCGCGCCAAGACTCCTCAACCATCCTCTCGGCGACGGCCCGGCTGTACTCAATCGCTCCGCTCTCCCTTATCAGATCTATCCCCTCGGTTATTAGGGCCCTGTCGCTCGTCCTCATCTCTAGAATCCTCAGAAGTCTCTCAGACTTCTCGCGCGGGAGTCTCCGAAGCGCGTGGATGACCATGAGTGTCCGCTTCCCCTCCCGGATGTCGCCCCCTATCTCCTTGCCATAGAGGACCTCGTCTCCGACTAGGTTGAGCAGGTCGTCCTGGATCTGGAAGGCGACGGCGATGGAGGTGGAGAACCTGCTGAGCGCCTCCTCAACCTTGCCGTCGGCCCGCGCTAGGGCGCATGCCATCCTGACGGGCATCCTCGCGAGGCTCCCCGTCTTCAGGCTGCACATAGTCAGGTAGCCGTCCTCGCCCGGAACCCCGCCGAAGGACCTGTGCCAAGCTATGTCGAGTGCCTGGCCGATGCTCAGCCTCACCATCTCCTCAACATAGATCCTGAGGAGGGTGTGCTCTAGGTCTGCGGGGAGTTGGTGCTCGGCTAGGAGGGCGGCGATGGGGAGGTAGTAGAGCGTGTTGCCAGCGTTTATCGCGATGTCCTCTCCGTAGATCTTGTGGATGCAGGGCTTCCCCCTCCTATAGTCGCTCCCATCCTCCACGTCGTCCACGATCAGCGTGCCGTTATGTATTAGCTCGGGGATAGCCATCAACTTTACCACGTCCTCGCCCCTCCCCCCGAGGGCCTCGTAGGTGAGGATGCCTAGGATCGGCCTCCAACGCTTCCCACCCCTGTCGAGTAGGTCCCAGACAGGCCTCGCCAAAGACTCGCGCAGAGCCTCGACGTCGAGCTCGCCCTCTATCCGCGCCACCCTGCGGAAGTATTCCTTCGCGGGAATCCTCGGAAGCATCTCCTCGAGAGCCCTGTTCACGGCTTCTACGTAGGGCCTCAGCTCCTTCTCGGTATCCACGCCCCAGCCATAGCGCCGGCCATTTATGAGCCTAATTGTTGGACTCGCCACGAGAAGCTAAGCTAAATAAACAAGTTTTTAGTATAGAATTCGCCTAAAGCTCATGCTTCTGTCCTCGGGTATCCGTATAGCGTTAGTTGTCCTTTTCCCCTGAATATTACCTCGCTTCCCCACAGGTCTAGCTGTATGGGGATGTTTCCGTGTTCTAGTCCCAATATGTGTCTTAGTTTAGACCTTTCCTTCTTTACTACTCTTATCTCCTTCTCTAAGCCCTTAATGTTTGTTTGTGTGTGGTAGATTTCTCTTGGCAGTATTAGTCCCTTTGGGGTCTTTATGTATCCTGGTAGTAGTTCCTTGGCGCTCTCTGTGAGGTATAGTAGGATGTTTCGAGCCATCTCCAAATCATCCTCCTCAATATGGGGTTTGGGGTGATTCTTATGGATGGTTTGTCCAGGTCGTAGCGCGCCCAGCTCAGGAATTTTTCCTACTGTTAGAGCCGACTCTCCCTAACTTTTTCTAGTAGCTTGCTTACTGTCTGTTGCGACTGGGGTAGGCCAAGCCTTTAGACATAAGTTTCTTCCTAGCTAGTGGTCTAACCGGCCTATTGGGGCCACCACTCTTTATATGTGGGGCCGGTGGAGGGTCTTACCCGAACGGGTGATGGAGATAGGTTGGTGATGGCTTATCTGTGGATGAGGCTTAGTGGCGAGGAGCTAGGGAGGTATGAGGGCTACTACGGTGTCTTCAGGGACTATGGGTAGACGAGGGCATGCGGCACTACAAGTCTTTCCTAATCATGCAGAGATTCGTCGCCGAGAATCTACCACCATTCAACTCAATAGTCCTAGAGAGGGAGCAGATAGAGAGGTTCCACATAGTGGCGAGGCCATACGAGATAAAGACACAGAATAAGGAGGTGTAGGGATATTGAAGTTCTATGCCGATGTTCATAAGAGTAAGAGGAACGGCGAGGGATACAGGATAACATACTCTACTGACGGAACGACTTTCAGGCATGTAGACAGCTTCGGCGAGGTCCCGGCTGGGCCTGGAGACAGGCTATTAATGGATACAATACCACCTCAGCATACTGACGGTGCTATAGAACTACTAAGGAGAGGGGTAGAGGTATACTATCTCAGGAGACTTACATTGCTTAAGAAGGTGCGCGGAGAGCTTAGGCTGCCGAAGAGCGCTAGGGGAGACATAAGGGCATTGATGAAGATAGGAGAGAGGTGGTTCAGGAGGGTTACCGAGGACTTCCTAGTCTTGAGGAGGATGATTCTGGCCTATAGGTCTCTATCGAAGACTCATCAGCAACTACTGAACAAATACAGGGCTTTGTCTGAGGCTGAGAGGGAGGTTCTGAAACCAGCAACCTCATCCATAGAGAAGCAGATGGAGGAGATGGCGAAAAAGATAGATGAGGAGGCTGGCAGAAGACTTCCGGCCTATAATGTGATTCTTGAGGGGCTGGGGATAAATGATGGCCTGGCTGGCAGGGAGGCCCTGGCAGAGCTGCTAACATATGCGGATTTTGTTGATAGTCCTTTGAGGGGTTTGAAGAAGCTTTTAGGACTTTACAAACCGATTAGGCTGGCGAAAAAGGTAAATTGGAAGTTATACGATGAACTCATCTCAAAATTCCGTATCTTAGGTGTATGGTTATTGGTGCTATTGTTGCTAGGACCTTGTATGTTGATGCTAGCCTCTCATATCTTATGATCATCCTCCTGAATGATTTCAGCCATCCGAAGAACCTCTCCACGGAGCTTCTCATCTTCCTACCAACCCTAGGCATAGGAGGAAGAAGAGGCCTAATCACCTATCACTCATAATCGCTAAGTTCACGAAACCTCATAAAGAAAACCAAGTAAGAGAAGCTTAAATAGTTTTGAGATGAGTTCGATCATAAGCTACATCAGGCGACCACTAGGCTAGCATTGGTATACTACAAGAACTGGCCAAACGGACGACAATGCTGGGAACTGATGAAACAGATCAAGCAACTAATGGTGACTGCTCAGGCACTGGGATAGGCCCCCGGCAGCAAGGGGAAAAACCCAGAACTATACACACCGGGGGCTCCATTTATATAATCGCCGGAGTCCGGCGGGCTCAGGGATATTAATCCCGGTGTCTGGGGTTCCTAGGCTTGCTGCCGAGGCTTACAGATTAATCAACCCCTCCCCTCACTCTTTCCTCCTTTTCCACTCAATATCCTAATTATTTTGCTACACACAAAGCTGGTCTACCTAGAGTTTTTATGTACAGGAATTCTGATAACGAGGATGCAAAATATACAAACCCATTTTCCTAAGCACAGACGTTGTCAAGCTACGTAATCTATCTAAGAAATTTATATCCCTGCAGGCCCGCTAGACGGCCAGCCCGTTGAGCCTGAGGAACCTCGAGACCTCCTCCTTGAGCCTCTCAGCCTCGATGTCGAGTCTGATCTTCTCTGCCAAGTACTGCCTGTAGGTCGCCCTCGTCCCGGCATACTTGAGTAGGTAGCCCTCGAGCGCCAGCTTCTCCGACGCTTCCTCCAAGTACCTCTCCATGTCCTCTCTCCGGGCCTCCACGTAGGCATCATCCATCAGCACCATCTCCGTGGGGAGCCTAGGCCTCGTGGGCGGATTCTCCGCCGGCGGCCCCATACAGATCATGAAGAGCGGTATCACTCCGGTGGGGAGTCTGAGGGCCTCCTGGAACTCGGAGCCGAGCCTGAGGGGCCAGTCGAGGATCACGGAGGAGTAGCCGAGCGATTCGCCAGCGAGTATCAGGTTCTCGACGAAGAGTCCCGCCTCAAAGACCGCCTCCACCGCCTCGACTGGATAGGGAGGCTTGGCGAGGAGGTTTAGGGGCTCCACTATGTCGAAGAGGGCTCTGAGCCTCCTGAGGTCGAGGCAGAGGACCAGCAGTATTGGAGCGTTCTGGATGATGCTGTCGCCCGTCAAGTCGTAGAGCCTCCTCCTAAGCTCCTCCCTAGTTATTCTGATCACCGCGTAGGACTGGTAGACGCACGGCGCCCTCTGGCCCGCCTCGACAAGAAGCTCGACGACCTCTCGGCTAGGCCTCGACGGTGCGAAGATCCTGATCGACCTCCTCCTGAAGATCAGGGCAAGGGTGCCGCGCTTCCTCTTAACAGCCTGCTGAGGCATGGATCAGCACTCACCAAGCAGTCCGCCCCCATAGATAAGGATGAATATGGGAGAGATGATGAGGGAGGCTGTGCCAAAGTCCCTATTCGTCATCAAGGCACCACATTATCAAATTTAAATGCCTAGATCAAGATGCCTTGTGGCTTAATTCCTGGGCTCTTTCGTCTCTCTTCGCTACCTTTTGGCTATTCCTGTGACGTTTTCGGCTCTCGTCTCAGATTCCCTATATCCTTTCGCCTCAAGGCCTATTGCCATGCCTCCATTCCTCTCCCATGATGAGCTACTGGGAGAGGGTCGGTGAGAGACTCATTAAGCGTGGAGAAAAATGGTTAGATATGGTAGGAGGTGGATGGCTGAGACTGCAATATCCAGGCCCAAAGCATTGTTCGGAGAACATCCCCCCTCCAGGAAGCCGAGATGGATGGACTCAGAGCATACGATCAAGGCGCTCATACACAACATGCTATTGAGCGCCGTAACAACGTAGAAAACTGGGCCCCACCCTGAGAGGGGAAAAACGAACCCCAGGAATTAGGCCACAAGGCAACCCAAACACGATAAATAAAAACAAGATAGTGTCCAAATAAGGTTTTAAGTACCGTCTAGAGGCTCTATTCTACTCGCGAGGCTACTATGGGAGGTCGACACGATGCTGGAATGTTTGACAACCTATATATGGGGGCTGGCGGCACGTCTGGGAGGTGTCACACCTCTATGACGGGTCTGAGCATAAATCTGTCGGAGAGAGCGGCGAGGAAGGTTAGGGAGATCCTCGAGGCGGAGGCGTCGGGAGAGGGTCTGGCCCTGCGGGTCTTTATCGCGGGTCAGACCTGCTGTGGCTACAGGTACGGCATGATGCTGGACGACCAGGTGCTCGAGGGTGACATAGTGGTCCAGAACAACGGTGTGAAGATAGTTGTCGACAAGTATAGCGCCGCGGTCATGGATGGTGCCGAGATCGACTATGTCGAGGGCAAAGATGGGGAGGGCTTCGTGATCCACAACCCCAACGAGTCATCGAGCTGTAGCTGCGGAGGGCACCACCGCTAGCGCCGGCGGTCGAGAACCGTGAAGGAGGGCGACACCTGCCCCGACTTCACTTTACCATCAACCGAGGGCGAGTTCAGGCTAAGAGAGAAGCTCGGCAAGGGCTACATCATCCTCTACTTCTACCCCAAGGACAACACGCCCGGCTGCACGGCGGAGGCCTGCAGCTTCAGGGACAACATGGGGATCCTGACGAGGCTCGGAGCCCAGGTCTACGGGGTCAGCACCGACAGCCTCGAGAGCCACAGGAAATTCATCCAGAAGCGCGGCCTCAACTTCCCCCTCCTCAGCGACGAGAAGGGCGAGGTCGCGAGACTCTTCGAGGCCTACAACCCGTTATTCAGGACTGCCAAGAGAAAGACCTTCATAATATCTCCCGAGGGAAGGATCGAGAAAATAATCGAGGGTGTGAGTCCCGAGGACCACGTGAGGCTCTCGGCGGAGTTTCTGCAGTCTAGGCCTAGAGCCGCTAGCGCTTGAGGCTGCTCCTGACCGCCTCCACAATCTCTTGGGGAGTCGGGAACCTGCCTCCCTGCTCCTTCCTCGAGAAGATTCTCCTATCGTCGACATAGACGTCGAAGGTCCCGCCATCCGACGTGTCAAGCGTCACTGAGAACCTCTTGTTCAGCTCTGTCCCGAAGGTCTGGAGCAGGTGGTTGGCCAGCTCCATGGCCCTCGGGAGGTGGCCGCAGGGCACGCAGTAGACGATCCTCACGTTGGTCATGGCCGCGAAGACCTATCAAGATGTCTCACATTAATATATCTTATCCCGAGCCCCACAACTCCCCATCTGCTTAAGACGCATTCTAAATAAGCTTCAAAGACGCCTCCCTATACACTGGGTCTAGAAACCTGTAGTCCCTGATGATGCTCATGTCTTCTAGGCTGTTAATGACGTTTGCGAGTATGCTGGAGGATAGCGTCACGCCTTCCCTCTCCTCCACGTACCTTTTTATCCTGCTCCAGCTACCCAAGCCTTCTGCCACACCTTTCAAGACCAGGGAGTATCTGCGACCCCTTGCCTTGACTATGTTTCTAATCTCTTTCAGAGCCAAATTCACGGCCATGCTCTTGATAGACTCCAGCTTTCTGTTTCCGCTGGCGTACTCGTTTCCAAAGAACGTTAGCCATCCTG
This sequence comes from Candidatus Caldarchaeales archaeon, assembly GCA_032249095.1. GTDB lineage: Archaea > Thermoproteota > Nitrososphaeria_A > Caldarchaeales > Calditenuaceae > HRBIN02. The sequence goes on from JAVVGN010000029.1 coordinate 12,200, forward strand.
GAATCCCATCAAAGAAATTTACGGCCTCTTCTAATTCTTCCTCACCTATGTCAACGCCGAGCTCTTCAAAACCCCGTCTCAAGAACTCTCTGGCGGTATCTTCATCAAACCTCTCCACCACCAGCCTGTAGCAGTATCTTCCATACAAAGGAGAGCCCACATCGTCCAGCCTCAGGAAATCGTATAGGAGGCCTGCTTCAGAGCCGGTTAGTATAAACGTTAGATTCCTGTCATAGTCGTAGGCGTGCGCTATCGCATTAAGCACCTCACGGGCCCTAGGACCCCTTCAGCCTTTGGGCCTCATCCATCGCAATGATTGTCCTTCTTTTATTGAGAGAGTCGAATAGGGTCGGCAGAGTAAGCGCGTTCCTTCCCCTCCATCTTATCGCGACCTCGTTTCCCAAGATCTTCACTGACGAGAGGCTCGTGAGTATCTCCCTAAACTTATCTAGGTTCGTGGAGAAGGCCCTCGACAGCACATAGTAGAGGTCTCTAAGACCATAGTTGATTTTTAGGCTCCTTAAGTCGAGCAAGACGCTTGGCGCCTCGACCTCGTTCAGAAAAACGCTCAGGATTGATGATTTGCCTATCCTCCTGATGCCGGTTATTAGAATGAGGGGCTAGTTGACGTTTTCGGCGAGCATCTCGAGCTCCCTGTCACGTCCGAACAGGTCCGCCCTCCTTGTTTTTGGCCTTGGGTCAAATAGCAAGTTCTGCCCCAGAACCATAGTTCTGCCCCAGAACATAAAAATCTTTCCAAAAAAAGGGCTCCGCCGGCGCTACAGACCGGGGAGAGCGTGGCCATAGAGAAGACACCCTCTTTCTGGGATCTCTCTTGCTGTAACTACGTCCTCTGCGCGGCGTTGAAGGAAGGGCTGAGATGTATGTCCCTCTTCAAATTCAAATGTTACAACATGATCCAGCGGCTGCCCCAACTACGGCATGCATGTCTCTCAATTCCCTTTTTGGGGATTTCTTTTGTTGTAACTAGTAGAACTTCCAGCGATGAGGAGTTTACGGGATGGTAATTTTAGGGATTTCTTTTGTTGTAACCGTGCCTTTTTCGGCTGTTTTTCGGGGAATTGGGCGGGTAATACAGCGACGTGCTCCACTGACCCCGCTGGTACTGACAAGTTTTACTTAAGCCATTTAGGGTCTTTGGTCTTGATGCACATCATCGATGCCGTACTGGACTCTTTCTCCAATCTATTTCGATCCCACAGGTACTCTCCTCTCGAGAAGCTCTATTTTGTCATTCTCTTCATAGCGGGCCTTAGCTTATGGGATCTCTCCGAGGGCTCTGTCTCACCGGCGTAGAGGGAGAGTCCGTCGGGATATGGGTTCACAGGTTCTCGCCCCTCTTCAGGCAGTTCAGGAGGGTAAGCAGGCTTGTCGCCGTAGATGAGGCTGTCCTGAAGGTGAGTGGTCAGACCTGCTATCTTTGGGCCGAAATAGACGTTGATACCAAAGAGGTATTGGCCGTATACGCGTCGAGGGGATTCCAAGCGCAATCAAGTTCCTAAGGAAGGTATTGGACTCATGTGAAGGTAAGCCACTCATATTAGAATGACTTACTTCCAAGAGACTCCCTGTAAAAGGAACAGGATAGAGAGGTGGTTCAGGGAAATGAAGTAAAGAACGAAGATGTTCTACAACAACATAAACGCGAAGACACTGAAGAGCATAGAGGAGATAGCAACCGCATTGCAGCAATATACAACATCATCAGAGCGGGATTAGAGGAGGTAATACTAACTTGACAGTACCAACTGTCCTTATATAGGTTAGCGGCATATAAGGTTTGCGGCGCCCTAACCTGGCCGCCAGCCATGGGCTATGGGTTTAACGTTTATATTGTGTGTCGGCAAACTAGTCCGTAGCCGGTCATGACCGAGCCTGCCGTCGTTCTAGAGGAGTGTCCTAGGTGCCACTATGAGGTGCCCGAGGGGACCCACAGGTGCCCTAGGTGTGGCCTCTGCATAACCTGCTCGAGCCAGTAGCTCAGTTGTGGGAATGCTAGCCCAGCTCTACGCGGATCTTTTCGTCGAGCGAGACCGCCCCTATTCCCGCAGACCTCAGATGCCTCGCTAGGACGCCTGAGTATCCGTAGACCGTGAGGACCCTCGAGTAGTTGGAGGACTTGACGTAGGAGAGGATGCCCTGGAAGTCTGAATGGTTGCTCAGGGCGAAGTGGGCATCCATCTCCGGTAGCCTCCTCACGAGGACCCAGCCTGTCGCCTCAGCCCACCGGGCCCGTCTGCCAGCCCAAGTGGTGAAGTCGACCCAAGAGGAGACGTAGACCGCGCCGCCCCTAAGTGCTTCGCGCCCCTCCCTCCCCCCCACGCTGAGGAAGCTCATCCAGGGGTACTTCTCGCGGTAGACCCTAGAGACCCTGAAGACTTGGGGGCTGGTTACGACTGGTGCCTGGACTGTCTTGTTGATCAGGGCGATGATCTCTTGAGCCTTTCCGGCGGAGTAGACCTTGAAGGCCGGTATCTCACCGTCCCTAAGGGTCCTCGAGACCCATCTAACTATCTCGCCGTAGACCTGCTCCCTCTCGGGGAACTTGTAGATGGGGGAGCCGTAGGTCGAGTCGATGACTAGGACGTCGCTCTCCACGGGCTCGGCGCCCCTCTGAAGTATGGTGTCATAGGCGTTCATGTCTCCGGTGTAGAGGGCGGTGAAGCCGTCGGCCTCTATCTTGAACATGCTTGCGCCGAGCATGTGTCCCGAGTTTGAGGCGACGAGGCTGACGCCAGACGGGACCTCAATCCTCACTCCGAGGGGCGAGCTGATGAACCTCCTATAGTGGACCCGGCGTGCGGCGAAGATCCGGTGGGTCTCCCGCGTCATCACGTTTATCCCGGCTGCCTGGCCGGCGTGGTCCATGTGCGCGTGGCTTATGCATCTGACCCCACCCCCCTCCGCGGAGTCGAAGAGGATCGCTGCGCCGGGGAGCTCAAGCACAGGCCCGCCGCCCGCCATCCTGGCTACAGGCTTCACCGTAGCTTCTCCACAGGTATTTGGCTATAAAGCATTTCCTATGTGGACGCGCCCAGCCTCAGGCGCGGAGCCTCGTTATGGCCTCCCCCACCACAGGGTCAGCGACCACGTAGAGGCTGTCCTCCCTCCTGAGGTACCTGATGTCTAGGAGCCTCGACAGGGCTTCCGCCAGGACTTTGTCGTTCACTTGGAGCTCGTCTCGCAGCTCGCCACACCTGGCGCCATGCCTCGACATCCTCAGCACTTTCACGTAGAGCCCCCTGTTCCTCCTGCCGGCCAAGAAATTTTTCAGCTCCTCTAGGACTATCTTGGAGCCCTCTCTGAGAGTCGTCTTCAGACCCCCCTCGTGGCCCATCCGTCTGACGCACCTAGAGTTCCCGTAGTAGGTGAGCCACCCTACTGCGCCGCCGAGCCTCTCGACGGCCTCCCTTATCTCGGACTCTCTCGGGCTCATTCTGTACTCGGCGAAACCTCGGCGCAGAAACTCCTCCGCGAGGTCCTTGTTGAATGAGCTCTATCCTCGCAGGCTGGCGGCCGTAGAGCGGAGACCCTTTGCCTGGCTCCAGCATCCTCTTCAGCACTCCTGCGTAGGACCCGGTGAAAATCAGCCTCAGCCCTCTGGACGTATCCCACATCGTCTTGAGCAGCTTTAGAAAAGCCGGCGAGACCAGCTCCTGAACCTCGTCCAGAACAACGACCTTGCCCTCCAGCCTTGAGAAGATGTTCTCCATCGTCTTCGTCAGTTTTAACCGCAGCAACGTCGCGGGGCCCAGCTCCAGCTCCTTCAGCTCGAGGCCCGGTGATTGGAGCAGTGCCTCAGCAAGACCGACGAGATTCTTGACCCCCATGAGGCTCACATAGAGGCCGCTCTTCTCCCTCGCGAACGTCTTAACCAGCGAGGTCTTACCGGTCATTCTTCTGCCTAAGACAACCACCCAAGCCCACCCTTGACAAGCCTCGTGAGCTCCTCGTACTCCTCCCTCCTGCCGAAAAGGTCCTCGATCCTCTCCTTGGGCCTTAAGTCGAAGAGCAACCTACCTAGGTAAGCACTTACCTAGGTAAGTTATGGCTCTTCCGCCTCGGGGCGCTTAGCCGGGCCGCCTGCGGGGGTTTGGGGGAACAGCTAATATTTTGGGTGTTGTCTTGGGGGGCGGCGATGAGCTTGCTGGCCGACCGGTACGATAGGGCGGTGGAGCGGTCGGGGAGCATCCTTTGCCTAGGCCTCGATCCCTCGCCCCTCCAGTATCCCGGTCCCGGGGAGAGGGTGGGCCGCTGCCTGCGGCTTCTAGAGGAGGCTGGGAGGTTCTGTGCCGCGGTGAAGTTGAATGAGAACCATCTGAGAGGCGTTGGGGAGGAGGGGCACAGGTCGGTCACGGGCCTCGCGAGGAGGCTCGGGCTCCTCACGGTACTGGACTGTAAGTTCGGTGATATAGGGGAGACCGCGAGGGCTGCGGTTGAGACGATCTCGAGGCTCGGCTACGACGCCTTCACGGCGAACCCCCTCTTCGGGAACGTCGCCGAGATCACCGAGCTCGCCCACGCCCGCGGGCTCGGAGTCCTCCTAGTCGCATACCCCTCCGGCGACTACGGCTCCAGATACTTTGAGCTCGAGGTGGCCGGCGAGAAGCTCTTCTGGAGGTTCGTGAGGGAGGGCGTGGAGGCCGGGGTCGACGGATACGTGGTCGGCCTCTCCCCGCGGCTCACGGAGCGGATGGTGGCTGAGCTGAGGTCGGCGGTGGGCGAGGAGGCCGTGATACTCTCGCCGGGAGCGGGCGCGCAGGGAGGAGACCCCGAGCCCCTTATCCGTGGCGGAGGGGAGAGGATCCTGATAAACGTGGGGCGCTCCGTGACGCTCGCACAAGACCCAGCCTCAGCAGCGCGCGAGGCCGCAGAACGGCTCTCCTCTAGGAGGGAGTACGTCCTCGCCACGAGGGCTATAGCGGAGACGCCAGGAGTCCTTAACGTCTACGAAAGACCTATCCAGCTCTCCAGCGGCCGCCTCAGCAACATCTACATCGACTGCAGGGCCCTCTACTCCGACCCCTCCGCGAGGGCTCTGATCGCGAGGCTGATGGTGGGCCTTGTCTCGAGAAGGGCGGGGCGGGAGGGGGTCGAGGTCGCCACGACCGCTACGGCTGGGATACCTATAGCGAGCCTAGTCGCGGACAGAATCGGCGCCGGCCTCGTCTACGTGAGGATGGAGAAGAAGGGCTATGGCCAGGAGAAGAGGGTTGAGGGCGTCGTTAAGCCCGGAGCAACCTACGTGGGTGTGGACGACGTAGCCACGACGGGCCGGAGCGCCCTCGAGTGCGTCAGGGCCGTGAGGGAGGCTGGGGGCCGGATCGAGAAGTACTTCGTGATTGTGGATAGACGCGAGGGGGCGGCGGAGCTGCTTGCTGGCGAGGGCGTCGCGCTCCACTCGTTGGCGAGGCTTGACGAGGAGTTCGCGAGGCTTGTGGGCCTGCGGGGGGCCGCGGGCTCAACAGAGAAAAATACCAGTGCCTAGCTCTCTATGCTCTGCCCCATATAACGAGAATAGACGCGGAACGTATTCGCGAGGCTATTACGGTAGGGTCTCAGCTATATAAACCTATTATTTGGACACTACCTAATGTATTTAGAGCGCTCTTAATAGATACCAAACCGACTATTTCACATGACGACAGTTGAACATAAGCAGATTCTGCACAGATATGTAGATTCGGTCAACCGTGGAAAGCTTGACATAATCAATAATGAAGTATTAGACAGAAACTTCGTCTACCATGGAATAGGTGAGGAGTCTCAGCTTTCAAAAGAGGAGTACCTGAACTTCCTACACGAAGTTCGTCAGGCATTCCCAGACTTCAACGTATGTATCGATGAGTTGGTCGCAGAAGACGAAAGAGTCGCCTACCGCATGACTGTCTCCGGAACGCATAAGGGTGAGTTTAAGGGCATAGCCCCCACAGGCAAGAAATTCACCGTATCAACTATGGGTATAGTGTTGTTTAAAAACGGAAAGATTGCGGAAGAGTGGGAGATATACGATGCCATGGGGGTGTTGGTTCAGCTGGGTGCGTTGGCAACCTAGCTTCGCCCACTCATCTTTATTTTAAGAATTTTTGAACAAATGTTAAACCTCATCCGGAATAAGAGCATGGTTGCAGCATTTTGGTTCCCGTGTACGGTTTTATGTATGGCTACGATAGTGTTGCTGTGCAGAGATGCCCTTTGTGCGGCGAGCCCGTTAGCTGAAGCGAGTGACAGGCAGGGCTCTACACCTGTCTGACAGTATGCGTCCCACTTATACCCTATCCACAACACCTTGTAATGAAGCATCCCGATTACCTAGCGGCTGCTAAGAAAGTTGCACACAATCTTCTACACAGTGTTTTGTGGCCTAATTCTCCCTGTCTAGGGTCTTCTTTTGTTTGTTCTTATCTCGTGTGCGGCAGTGTCCAAATAAGGCTTTAAATACTCTCTAGGGGCGGCTAATTCCACTCGCGAGGCTATTATGGGAGGTCTTCAGCCACATAAACCCGTTATTTGGACACTACCTATACGGGTATCCAAAACCAAAAATATAAGATTCAAATAGTGAGGACCCTGTGGTATCCTATCCCGTGCCGACGCCGATCTATCCCTACCTCAAGCCCGGAAGAGACTTCGCCTACCCGGAATACACCTCGCGCTACCAAGACGTCGTCGACTTCAGGGTCAAGCACCTGAGGCTCGAGCTCTGGATAGACTTTGAGGACGAGTCGCTTAGAGGTGTGGCGGAGCTTCAGATCCAGCACGAGGGTGGCGGGGGATGGGTAGGGCTCGACGCCTGCGAGATGCAGGTCGAGGACGTGAGAATGGAAGACGCGGGGGCCGAGTGGAGGTACGACGGCGCGAAGCTGAGGGTCCGGGTTGGGCCGGGCTTGTCCAAGGTCAGGGTCTCCTACAGGGCTAGGCCCAGGAAGGGGTTCCACTTCGTCAAGCCCGATAGGGCCAACCCCGAGAGGAGGCCGCAGGCCTGGAGCCAGGGCGAGACCGAGTACAATAGGTACTGGGTCCCACTCCTCGACCATCCCTCCCACAAGCACACCTCGGAACTCATAATCTACGTCCCGCGGGGATACGTCGCTGTCTCTAACGGAGACCTGGTGGCGAAGGGCGAGAGGGACGGCTGGAGCTACTGGCACTGGAGGATGGATAAGCCCCACTCCCCCTACCTCATCAGCGTCGCGGCCGGAGTCTTCGAGGAGTATCACGAGGAGCATAACGGCGTCAAGCTCAGCTACTACGTCCCACCCGGCTACGGCGGCGTCTACCGCCTAAGCTTCGAGAAGACGCCTAAGATCCTAGACTTCTTCTCCCAATACCTCGACTATCCCTACCCCTACGGAAAGTATGCACAGGTCGCGGTCTACGAGTTCATCTTTGGGGGGATGGAGAACACGACCGCCACAACCCTGACAGAGCTTACTCTGCATGACGAGAAGGCCCACATGGACTTTTCGAGCGACCCGCTCGTCGCCCACGAGGCCGCACACCAGTGGTTCGGAGACCTAGTCACGATGAGGGACTGGCCCCACACCTGGCTCAACGAGAGCTTCGCGACGTTCTTGGAGAACCTCTTCGTCAGACACGATAAGGGTGAGGACGAGTTTGTCTACGAGCTCGTCAGGGACATGGACGCCTACCTCAGGGAGTATAGGGAGAGCTACGCCAGGCCCATCGTGACCAAGGTCTACAAGTATCCCTCAGAGCTCTTCGACGCCCACTCCTACCCCAAGGGCGGCCTAATACTCAACATGCTGAGGAGCCTCCTCGGCGAGGAGGTCTTCAGGAGGGGCCTCAGCCTCTTCCTCAGGAGATACGCCTACTCCGTCGCAGACACGGAGGACTTCAGGAAGACGATGGAGGAGGCCTCGGGGAGGAGCCTCGAGCTCTTCTTCGACCAGTTCTTCTACAACGCTGGCCACCCGGCGATAAGGGTTGAGGAGGAGTGGCGCGAGGGCGCGAGGCAGTTTGTATTACGGTTTAAGCAGACGCAGGGCGACGACTCCCTCCCCGCCTACCAGCTCGGGCTGAGGGTCCTCGTAAAGTCTGGGAGCGGTGAGAGGGAGTTTAGGGTGGAGCTGAGGGAGAGGGAGGAGACCTACGTCTTCAGCCTCGACGAGGCCCCCGAGCTCGTCTGCGTCGACCCGAGCTTCGAGTGCTTCAAGACGTTGGAGTATTCTAGGAATGTGGAGCAACACGCGAAGGTCCTGGAGTCCGACACACATGTCTACTGCAGAATCATCGCAACCCGCGCGCTGGGTAGGATGGGCGGAGTCAGGGCGGTCGAGGCCCTCAGGAAGGCCCTGACAGGGGACGCGTTCTGGGGCGTCGCGGCGGAGGCGGCCCGGGCGCTGGGGGATCTAAGGAGCGAGGAGGCCAAGAAGGCTCTGCTGACGGCTCTGGACCAGGTCAAGAACCCCAAGGTGAGGAGGGCGATCTGCGAGGCCCTCGGCAACTATAGGGGAGGAGAGGTCTTCGAGGCCCTCAGGAAAGTCCTAGAGGACGGTGAGGAGAGCTATTACGTCAGGCAGGCAGCGGCGATCAGCATGGGGAAGACTAGAAGCAGCGGCGCGGCCGAGGAGCTTGTGAGGCACATAGACACGCCTTCCCACGCCTCGGCCATCACAGTCGGGGTGCTGCGGGGCCTCGCGGAGATCGGCTCCGAGGAGGCCCTCAGGGTGATTATGCGCTACACGGAGGAGGATAAGCAGACTCCCGCGAGGGCCGCCGCCGTGGCCTCGCTCGGCAGGTTCCCCTCTAGGCGCGAGGTCTATGACAGGCTCAGAGAACTCGCGAGAAGCCCCAACTACCGCGTGAGGCAGGCCGTGATAGCTGCGTGCAGGGAGCTCCTCTCCGCCGAGGCCCTACAGATACTTGAGGACATAGCGCAGAACGATGTCTACGAGATGAATAGGAGGTCGGCGAGGGATGCCGCGGAGAGGGTCAGGAAGAGCCTCGAGCGCGGCGTCGAGTACAAGGAGTTGCGGGAGGAGGTTGAGAGGCTGAGGGAGGAGAATAGGAGGCTGGTCGAGAGGGTCTCGATACTTGCTGGAGCGTTGGAGTCAAAGGGCTAGACGGGGATCCGCCTTACTGCTCCGCAGTTGCCGCATGTGATT
>JAVVGN010000030.1:0-21025 GCA_032249095.1 Candidatus Caldarchaeales archaeon
TGCATCACGGCCAGAGACCGATCCCAAAAGGCTTAAGTAAAACTTGTCAGTACCCTAACGATTCGGGAAAAGATTGATGTAGATACATTTTATTTTGAAGGCCTATATAGCGTTACCAATTTTCTTAGATGTCCATGAACGTGTAGTGGAAATATCGCCATGAAACTCCACTAACTCCCAGTCAGGCTCGCCGAGCACCGTGACTTTCTCGGTATTAAAATCGCCTCTCAACAACCAGTAAAGCATAGCGGCTGTCAGCGCCGCCGACTTGGCAACCGCAAATGGCGCCGTGATAGGGTATAGGAGGAGGCGTCCGAGTCCAACTGTTCTGCGAAAGTATTCGGCAAATCCGACAGCGACAGCCAGGGCCAGCGGGATGGGGCTGATCCATGTAAGAAGCGTCGACGCCAAGACCGCATCCCAATACAGGGCGCTCCTGACGGCCCTCCATGCGATTTTGTTCTTCAGGAAAAGCTTAGCCTCAGACAGAGCTCCTCTAAAGAAATACTTCTTAAACTCTTTAAGAGAATACTTTCTCAGATGCCTCAGTATAACTGTACCGTCGAAGAGGCATAAGTAGCCTCTCCTTGTTGCGCGTCTACCCCAGTCTAGATCCTCGATAAATGCTATGTCCTCGTCAAAGAATCCCACCGTCTTGACGGCTTCGAGGTCAATTAGGCACGCGGATGTATTACACGCCTCCCCCACACTCAGAGCCTGGATGGGGGTCCGTCTCGCCTTCATCCACCGTACTCTCCTCCTTTCGAGCCAGTCTAGATTCTCGGACCCCACGTCCCAGACAGCGCTAACCGAGAAGACTGGGCCTTTCTTGCTATTCTCTTTCATGAGTCTGATAAGCCGCTTGAGTAGGTCTGCATCGGCTATTATGTCTGAGTCGATGAAGGAGAGGTACCTGACACCAGACTTCAGCGCTAGGAGTAGGGCGATGTTCCTGAGCCTCGGAGGACCTCCCCTAGCCCTGACGAGGAATGCCTGCATAAAATCCCGCCGCCTCTCTTCCAGCCAGTCTCTAACGTATTCATACGCTCCATCCCTCGAGTAATTATCTATCAGGAGAAGCATAAGCCTGTCTTTCGGGTAGTCCAGACTCTCAATAGATTTCAGGGCCTCCAGCAGAACCCCGCCCTTTAGGCTATGAAAGAGCGTACAGATGCAGATGAGAGGCAACTCATCCGACACGCTTAAATCACCTTCGGGAGTCAACACGCTGGACATGGAGGGCGCCCCAAAAGCGCTGCTCGTCGTACTTAACCATAACTCGCTGCGGAAGATGGGGAAGCAGGCTCTCCACTTCATCAGGAGCATAGCGTCAACCAACTATCCCAATCTAGAGATAGTGGTGGTGGATAATGGCTCCAGTGACGGAAGCGATAGACTAATCGAGCAGGAACTGAAGAGTCTTGGTAGAGGGGTGGTGGTGAGGTCAGGGAGAAACTTGGGATACGCCGGTGGCAACAACTACGGCTTTAGACTCTTCGGGCCCGGCTCAAAATACGTTGGCTTCCTAAACAACGACATAGAAGTCGAGTCGGACTGGCTCAAGAAAATAATAGAGGTCATGGAGGGCGACGAAAAGATAGCTGCAGCCCAGCCCATGATCCTCCAGCTCTCAAGAAGGGAGCTTTTGGACAGCCTCGGCGGAACAATAGACCGGCTTGGGAGGGCATACGATATTGGAAGCGGCTTGAGACCACCACAATCCGTCAAAAACCCGCTAGAAGTTTTTTACGCGAGGGGCGCCGCCATAGTGGTCAGGAGCAGCGTCTTCGAACTTCTAGGAGGCTTCGACGAAGACTACTTCATCTACTATGAGGAGACGGACCTGTGCTGGAGGGCTAGGCTCCTGGGGTACCGTGTTGTCTCCGTCCCCACGGCCCTTGTCTACCACCTAGGCGGAGCCACCTCTGGAGGGGCTAAACCAGAAATCATCCACATCCGCAGGAGGAATCAACTGGCGATGTTGATGAAGAATTACTCCATCGGCAACGCCTTGCTATTCTCCCTCATCTTGATGGGCATCTATCTACTATCAGCTGCTAGGAGGTCACTTAGCCGCGGCGACATCCCCGTAGCGCGCGCACTAGTATCCGCGGTCCTCTGGAACCTCAGGAACCTTAGACAGACCATGCGCAAACGTATAGAGATACAGTCTAAGAGGAGGGTGCAGGATCGCGCGGTCACGAGGCATATGCTGGGACTCGTAGAGTACAGCAGGCTGGCGCGAGATCTGCCGAAAGCATATTAGCTTGGTCTTAGGAGCTCGTAAAGCATCCCTGCCGTCCTTACCGCCTGTCTAAGTGTCTCGATGCCGGCCATTATTCTCCTCTCACCTGGGGTCAGGTGGCTTAGCCGCATATAGCGCACGAGGTAGTAGAGGTAGATGGCTACATTTAGGTATGGCTGGAGAAGGGAGAGCGTCAATGCGACGTTTTTGGGGGTGCTGAGTGGCGAGAGGTCTGGATGCCGCCTAGCTATGTGAACGTAGCTTCTCCCATACCTGAAGTTGGTCTCCCAGAATCGCGCCCTCTCAAGATGCTTAACCTCGATGGGAAGATAAGCGACCTTATAGCCAGCCTTTCTCAGCCTGAAGCTCACGTCGCTATCCTCCTTCGCGAGCCTGAAGTAGTGGTCGAATCCACCGACCCTCTCTAGGGCCGACCTCCTAAACATTGTGCACGCAGTGTGCAGCGCTATGGCCTCAGCGGGGTAGTAGTGCTCAGCCAGGTGGAGCGTGATCGCGAGGTTTTTCGCTTGAAAGGCTGCCAGCCACCCGCCCTCCATCATAATGGGCCTCAGCTTAGCCCCCAACGCCCCTACCCTAGGATCCGCCTCCATGACCCGTACACCCTCGAATAAGAAACGCGGCTCCAATACAACATCACTATCCAGCATAACGACGTAGGGGGCGGTGGCTGTCCTCCAGCCGATATCCCTCGCAAATCCGAGCCCCCTCCCCCTATCGTGCACGACTTTGATTGGGAGAGAGTTGGTGAATGACTCGACCACTTTGAGAGTCCCATCGGATGATCCTCCATCAACGATAACTATCTCGGAAAGAAATCCTGTAACCCTCTTTAACGAGCTAAGAACAGTGCCGATAGTCTTTGCAGAGTTACGCGTTAGGATGACGAATGACGTAGCCGCCAAATCCTGTAAAGATCAAGACATAGACACTATATGACCATTAAACCAAGACCTGCCTGCGAAGCTTCACCACGTAGAGACGCGTCTGGCACCCTAGCGTGGATGGTTACTAATTAAATTCTCTTTATGAAGATGGTGATCTACTTCTTTCTGAGTCTCCGCATCTCTTCGCGAAGCTTCTTCGTCTCCTCCCATCGTATTGAGAGGGTGTCGGGATCGAGTATTACGCCATATACCTCGCGGGCGACCTTTATGCTTATGTACTCGTTTTTGACATCCATCCGGACCAGCTCTGGATCACGGTCGAGCGGGTCTCCCCATCCTCCACCCCCACCGGACCTCAAGCTTACCAGGTCACCCTTCTTGAGCTTCACCGCCGCAACTTTTCTCACGACGCGCGGCTCCTCGCCTTGCTTAAAGATCACACAGTAGTTTGATGTACCATTTGTGCCTCCGTCGACGCCCCAGGGTGGGAATTTGTTCCTCCCTATCGATACAGTGAAGTAGGCCTCGCTGCACAGCACCCTATAGTCCTTGATCACGCCGAATCCACCTCTATGCTTTCCATGCCCAGTCCCGCTCTCGACGTTTAGACAGAACCTCTCCACAAGTATTGGCATATGTTTTTCATAGACTTCATTCGACGCGATGTATGTTTCCCCGTCCCCACAAGCTACTAAGCCGCTCTCGCCATCCATGTCATATCCTGCTCCCCAGCCGCCGGGTTGGGGCTCGACTATGGCGAAGGGCTCTCCAGTCCGGTCATCGACTCCGCCTAGAATGGTTGCTAGTATCGATAGGAAATGTCCCGCCGTAAGCTTGTCTGGCACGTGGGGCGCTAAGGCTTTCCACACTAGGTCAGTTGAGTAGGCCATCGATTCCCAATAAGTCGACGTGGGGGCAGGCTTGACTGGGTGGAAGACCGACCCCTCTGGCGCAATTACCTTTAGCGGTCTGAAGTATCCGCCGTTCAGATGCACATGAGGGTCTGTTATAGCCATATAGGTCTCTCTTACTCCTGAAACCGTTGCTGCAAATGGCGAGGCGATAGACCCCCTAGCCGTGCCACTTCCAGTGAAGTCTGCGACAAATTCGTTATCAGTAATCGTGACCTTAACCCTTACGTAGACAGGCTCATCAGACAATCCATCGTCGTCCACATAATCCTCTGCCTCGAAGACGCCCTTGGGAAGCTTTCGGATATTAACTAGAGCTAGCTTAACCCCATCATCTATTATCTTCTCCATGGCGTACTTCACACTTTCGAACCCGTATTTTTCGATCAGTTTCTCGATCCGCCTAGCTGCGACCTTCATAGACGCCACCTGTGCCTCCATGTCTCCGAGGGTATGCTTCGGCAGCCTCGAATTCTCGAGTATAATGTCAATCACATCTCTATTTGGTTTACCCTCGACGTATAGCCGTACGTTTGGTAGCATTAGCCCTTCCTGATAGATATCGGTTGAATCGGAGGTCCAACTTCCGAAATGCATGCCCCCCACCTCGCTCCAGTGCCCCTTATTGAGGATCAGGGATAGGAGCTCGCCTTTATAGAAGACGGGCATTGCCAGCGTTACATCATTCAGGTGGGTCCCGGAATTGTAAGGCACGTTCAGTGCGTAAACGTCGCCGGCCTTCATGTCTTCTCCCCATTTCTCGATAACTTCTCTCGCAACGAAGTCTAGGACGCCCGAGAATCCTGGGACACCAGGGGCCTGTGCGATTAGCTCTCCTTTTGAGTCTGTAATCCCAACCGCATAGTCCAGCACTTCGTAGATAACTGGGCTCATAGCTGTCCTTCCGAACGCATAAAACATCTCCTCATTGGCTGTAATCAGACCATTTCGGATGATCTCAAACGTGAAGAGATTCTTGCTGCTCATCCTACTCACCTCTCAGTAAGACGATGTTACCATACTTATCGACAATAGCCCTCTGCATGTTTAGTACAAGGATAGTTGAGGTGGGATCTTCAATTATCGCCGGGCCTTCTATACTTAGGAGTGGGGAAAGTTTCTGCTTTGCATAAACAGTGACCGTGGTGTCATCACCGTTCAAATATATCTTCCTATCAGCTATCACCGCGTCTTCAGGATCCTCAGCCGTATTTCTCAACTCCTTCAACTGGATCCTGCCCACCCTGAACTCGCCGACTACGTGGAAATTGACTATTTCAATTGGGCTGTCAAGCCGGAAGGTGTATTCTCGCTCATGATAGTCGTGGAACCGTGCCTGAATTGTTTTCAGAGCTTCGGCGTCTATCTTTGTAGACGGTATTGGGACTTTCACCGTGTGTTCCTGCCCATAGTACCTCATATCTGCGTACCTATGGGTCACGATATCGGTTGTCCCGATCTCCTCTTTAAAGATCTTGACAACTCTCTCCTCGAGCATCGAGTAGATCTCGTCTATCCGCCTTGTCGCGTCGTCACCGTCAAGCCTTATGAGTTCCGTTAAAACGAGGTCGTGTCTGATGTCGGTACAGAGCATACCCCACGCACTGAATACCCCTGGAGGAATTACCGGCACAATTGTTCTCTTAATCTCTAATTCTTCCGCAATGAAGGGGGCGAACATGGGTCCAGAGCCACCGTGCGCAATCAAGGTGAAGTCTCTCGGGTCATAGCCCCGCTGCACCGATACAACTCGTATAGCATAGGCCGCGTTCTCGTTTGCCAGCTTTATGATGCCCTCCGCCGCGTCGCTTACCTCGATATTATAGTGATCAGCTATCTTCTTAGTTGCTTTTTCTGCACGATCCCTATATATTCTCATCGCGCCGCCCAGCAAATACTCTGGATTTATCAAGCCGTTTACGACGTAGGCGTCCGTAACGGTCGGATCCTCACCACCTTTACCATAACAAGCGGGTCCTGGATAGGCGCCTGCCGCCCGCGGCCCCACCCTCAGGTTTCCGATCTCGTTAATCCATGCGATGCTTGTACCACCATTCCCGATCTCGAATATATCGATTATTGGCACGCGGACTGGATATCCTGAGGAGAAGCGCGTCTTCTCCACGTTGTAGTTTGTATGCACTCTGGGGGACAAGTTTTCCACCAGGCTTGCCTTTGTGGTCGTACTTCCACCGTCTAAAACAATGACGTTTCGCTCACCTATCAGGCTAGCCAGATATACGCCCCCTGTAACGCCCGCAGCGGGGCCGGACTCAATTGTGTAGATGGGGTATTGCTTCGCGAAGTCGAAGGTAGCCACACCGCCACTCGAGAGTGTAACGAAAGGCTTCTTTCCGAACCCGCGTTTCGCGAATTCTCTCTCAAGCGTGTCGAGGTATCTCTCAAGCTTCGGCTTAACGTAGGCGTTGAGCACCGCCGTGGATGTCCTCTCAAACTCCCTCCACTCCCGTGTTATCTCGTGTCCGAGTGTGATGGGGAGATCGGTGAGCTTTCGCGCTATCTCGCCGGCTCTTCTCTCATGCTCCGGATTCGCGTATGAGTTGATGAAGCTGATACACAGACTCTCTACGCCCTCCTTAAGTAGCCTCTTCACCGCCTCCTCGACATCTTTCTCATTCAGTGGCCTCAGTATGGTTCCGTCCGCCATTACCCGCTCGTCAACTTCTAGCCTCAGATACCTAGGGACTAGAGGGGTTGGCTTCTTATACCTGAAATTATACATGTCGGTCCTGTTCGATCGCTGCAGCTCTAAAACATCCTTATACCCCCTCGTAGTCACTAGTCCGACCTTCGCGCCCTTCTTCTCTATTATGGAGTTTATCACTAAGGTTTGTCCATGGATTATTGAAGATACTTTTGAAAAATCTATCTTACTTTTTACGATGGCTTTAACTACACCGATAGCAGGGTCTTGGGGTGTTGTTTCATCCTTCACCCATATAAACTCGCCGGTTTGATCATCGTAAGCCACAAGATCTGTGAATGCACCACCTATGTCTATTCCCACCCGATATACCATGTTGATATCGAGCCACGAGGCGCTTGGCCATATATAAATGTGCTTTGCCGGGCCCTCCTTACAACCCACATAGATAACTTTTATATATCTCTAGAAGGCTAATAGAGCCGTTATGAGCCGTAGTGAAGAATCACCCAATAGAAAAAACAAGAGAAGCCGTTCTGGGATAAGTAAGACGGTCATAGCCTCGGTTGTTGTAGTAATCGTCATCGCTGCCGTCGTACTAGCACTATTAACCACGCAGACCCCGCCTGGTACGGTCGTCACAACGACCACGGCGACTACCCCTACTGCACCCCCGCAAGAGAGGCTACTTCGAGTATCCTTTGCTAACGTTCCATACATGGATCCGGCTGTGGGATCTGATGAGGCCAGCTCAGTATATTTTGTCAACGTATATGACACGCTGGTATATCCCACTAAGGAGGGGAACGTCAAGCCGCACGTAGCTGAGAGATGGGATGTTTCTAGCGACGGTCTGACTTGGACCTTCTATCTTAGGAAGGGGGTGAAATTCCATAGTGGTCGAGAGCTGAAGGCCGAAGATGTTGTCTTCTCCCTGAGAAGGATGATAGTGATTGGCGAGGGATACGGGTATCTGTTTAAGCCATATGTCGATCTGGAGAAGACAAAGGCCGTCGACGACTATACCGTCCAAATCTCTCTATCCAAGCCTTTCGGGCCATTCCTACTCACATTACTGCGACTATACATCGTTGACAGTCAACTGGTGCGTCAACACATCGCCGAAGGACCGTACGGAGATATGGGGGACTATGGAAAGAACTGGCTAATGTCTGGAGAGGCTGACGCTGGGTCAGGGCCATACAGGCTTCAGGAATTCAAGAGAGGCGAATCGGTAACTCTCGTAAAATTCGACGGGTATTGGGGTGAGACCGCGCAAAACTCGCCAACCAAGGTGATAATGTATGGCTTCACCGAGCCCACCACGATAAGGACTATGATGGAGAAGAGGGAGTTGGAGGTCACGGATCAGTGGCAGCCTCTCGAGAACTATGAGGCTATGAGTAAGATACCGGGCGTTAAGATAGCGCAGGTCCCGCAGGCCATGGTCTTCTACATCATGCTTCATACGAGGAAGCCTCCCACGGACGACATTCATGTCAGGAAAGCGATAGCACTAGCATTCGACTACGAAACAGCGATAAAAGATATAATTCCATACGAGAAAAGACCCTCGGGGCCTGTGCCAAGCATAATGCCCGGTGCTGACCCCTCGTTAAAGCCGATCGAGAGAAACATCCAGGCTGCCGTGGAGGAACTTAAGAATTCGAAGTATTGGGGCCAGCTGGACAAATATCCCATAGAATTCTGGTGGATCGCTGAGGTGCCGTGGGAGGAGAGGGTTGCCTTGCTCTTCAAGGCAAACATGGAGGAGATCGGGTTAAAGGTTAACGTCGTGAAGGTTCCATGGCTCTCAGTAGTCGAGGGCATGACGAAGATGGAGACCACCCCTAACGCCGTCTCTATCTTTGTGGTCGCCCACTACGCTGAGGCTGGGTCTATTCTGTCATCGAGGTATCACTCGCACTCTACTGGTACGTGGGAGCAGGGCGAATGGCTAATGAATCCGGAGATAGACTCATTGATAGAGGACGCCCTCGCGACGGTTGATTATAACAAGAGGATGCAGAAATATTATGAGGTGCAGAGGAAAATAGTCGAGCTCTACCCATCCTTATATGTCTACGAGCACGTCGTGCTAAGAGCATACCAGTCTGCATATGTGGACTACCCAGCCGCGAGAGGAGAGATAATACCAATAGCGGAATACGAGTTAGACTTCAGATGGTTCCAAGTATATCCTGAGAAAATACCGAAGTAGTGATGAGGATGGTTCGGTGATTATGAAGATTCTTTTCATAAACCCTATAGGAATAAATATTTTTGACGATCCAATGCTCAAATATCTGGAAGACTTTAAACGAGACGATACTGTTCTTCGGGTCTCATCATTTGAGGCTGGCCCAAGACACCTTGAATACTACTCTTACGACGCCATCGTGGTGCCGCGTATCCTCAGAGAGATAAAGAGGGCAGAGAAGGATGGCTTCGATGCATGCGTTATAGGTTGTTTCTATGATCCAGGCTTGAGGGAGGCGAGGGAGATAAGCAACTTGGTAGTGACAGCGCCCCTCGAGTCATCAGTAAATGCGGCCTTGTCTCTCGGGGACAAGTTTTCAATAATTGTTGGGAGAAAGAAGTGGATTCCACTTATGAGGAGCAGGGTGAAGGAATATGGTTTGGAGGACAGATTAGCGTCCTTCAAGGATATCGAGATGGGCGTCCACGATCTGCATAAAGACGAGAGGGAGACCACCCGCAGGCTATACAGCGTAATTGAGGAAAGCATTAAAGAGGGCTCCGAAGTCATCATACTCGGCTGTACGGCGTTTTTTGGCTTTTTCAGGCTTGTCCAAGAAAGGTACCGGATTCCAGTGATAGATCCTGTAATAGCGGCCTTAAAGCACGCCGAATACTTAACAGAGCTTAAGGAGCGTTGCGGTTGGGGTCAGAGCCGACTATACACGTACGAGAAGCCCCCCGAGTCAGAGGTCCGGGCATGGGGCCTCGAAGAGTTGCTCTGAAGACCGTAGCTACATAATTTTTAAAATCTACCCCCATACGAGGTGAGCTGGTGCCGGGAAGCACTGCGAGCAGGTTCAAGGGCCTCACATCATCCATAACAAGCAACTACTATGTACGTAAACTTGCCGTGAGCATCATCACTCTACTTGGTATCTCACTCCTAATATTTACCCTAGCTCGCGTCCTGCCTGGGGATCCGGCCAGACTGGCTTTAGGACCGAGGGCTCCTGAAGAAGTTGTCGAGCAGTATCGGAGGGCTCTCAGACTCCATGAGCCACTTTATACCCAGTATTACTATTGGTTGGTTGATGTTCTCCAAGGTAGGTTCGGAATCTCTCTTGTGACTTTTCGGGATGTAGCAGTGGATATCGTCGAGTTCCTGCCTGCGACAGTGGAACTGATAGTCTTCACGCTCATTATAGACTTCATTGGTGCATTCGTTTTGGGCGTGCTCGCCGGCAGAAAACCAAACTCCATAATCGACAACTCAGTGCGGATATTCACCTACATCGCTATAGCCATTCCATCCTTCGTATGGGCTATAATCTTGCAACTCGTAATCGCTAGTTGGCTCGACCTGTTACCTGCCTACGGCCGGTTGAGCGTGGGTATGAGTGTTCCCAGAATAACCGGCCTAGTAACAGTCGATTCATTATTAACTGGTAACCTTCCAGCCTTCATAGACGGTATCAGACACCTAATCATTCCTTCTCTCTCACTTGCCTTGGGGTCGATAGCCCAGGAGGCGCGTATTCTCAGGGCAAATCTTATAGAGAACATCGGAAAGGACTACGTTTTGAACATGTATTCACATGGAATTCCTCCGACGGTCATCTTCTTCAAATACGCGCTTAAGCCGTCGATGATACCTACGCTGACAATAATGGCGCTTGACACGGCATCAATCCTCGGAAACGCGTTCTTAGTGGAATTAATATTCAATTGGCCAGGGCTTTCACGCTACGGTGTCGTGGCGATGCTAAGAAAAGACTTGAACGCAATAGTGGGGGTCGTCCTAGTCATAGGTCTTGCCTACACTCTGGCCTCGATAGTCATTGACCTGTTGGTGGCTTATTTGGATCCCAGGGTTAGGCATAGGAGGTGAGTCATTCATGTCAGGAGACCAGGTTTCTGGCATTGCTTTCAAGGACTTGGAGAGAAGCATCAGGCGAGAGAACTGGAAAAGGATATGGTACAGGTTTAAGCGGAGTCGACTCTCGATAGTGGGTTTATCGATGGTCGCTACATTACTTTTAGCCGCTATTTTTGCTGATTTCGTCGCTCCATATCCGCACCATGCCGGTCTATACATCGGATTCAAAGATGCTTACAAGCCCCCGTCCCTTGAGCATCTCCTCGGAACAGATATGTATGGCAGGGACGTTCTGAGCCGAGTAATATTTGGACTCAGGTATGCGTTTTTCCTGATATCTATTGTCCTCTCCCTCGTTGTTCCTACTGGCGTGATGTTGGGGCTAATTGCGGGTTACTACAGGGGTACCTGGGTTGAGACAGTCATAATAAGGCTCTCAGACATATTCATCTCTCTCCCCCCACTTGTGTTGGCTCTTTCCATCGCTTCTATACTCGAACCCAACGTGTTTAACGCTATGCTAGCCGTCTCACTTATGTGGTGGCCTTGGTATGTTAGGCTGACCCACTCAATGACTGTCTCGCTGCGGAACGAGCCTTTTGTATTGGCCGCTGAGTTGCAGGGAGCGTCTGTCATTCATATACTTTTGAGGGAGCTTCTACCCATCGAGCTAGGAACAATACTCACCAAAGTCACACTAGACGCTGGTTGGGTTATCTTGATAGGGGCTGCGATTAGCTTTGTGGGACTAGGCGCCCAGCCACCTACACCAGACCTAGGCACCATGGTCTCAGAGTACAGTAAGTACCTGCCCGATTACTGGTGGATGACTTTAGGGCCCGCCTCTGGGATCGTATTAATGATCCTAGCCTTTAACCTCTTGGGGGACGGAATAAGGGATGTCTTTGCGGGAGAATAGTCTGCTGCTCGAGGTGGAAAATCTATACGTACGTTACAGGAAATACTGGTATACTCTCCACGTCCTCAATGGAGTATCCATGAGTCTTAGGAGAGGCGAGCGCGTCGGCCTTATCGGTGAGTCTGGCAGTGGCAAGACTACCCTTCTCAAGTCGATACTCCGCATTCTGCCACCCAATGGTGAGATAGTAGGGGGCAGAATCAATTACAATGGCAGGGAAATAACATCTCTAAGTGAGAAGGAATTGTCACATATTAGACGAAGAGAGATCGGGATGATCTTTCAGGACCCCATGGCGGCTCTGAACCCAGTGTTTAAGGTGAAGGATCAACTTTACGACATATTGAGGTATAAGCTTGGGGAGGAAGGATCTAAATCGGATAACCGGGTACTGAGGGATCGCGCTTTGGAGCTGTTGAGTGATGTTAAATTACCAGACCCCGAGAGGGTATTGAACTCTTATCCTTTCCAGCTAAGCGGCGGAATGAGGCAGAGGGTGATGATAGCGATGGCCCTCGCATCGGCTAATAGTCTTCTTCTCGCTGACGAGCCCACTACCAATCTCGACGTTACTATCCAAGATCAAATTCTCAAGTTGATACATAAGCTTGTCATCGAAAAGAACCTCGGCATCATACTGGTTTCTCACGCCTTGGGTATGGTCAACCGCATGACCGACAGGGTCTATGTATTGTATGCTGGCGATGTAATGGAGGCAGCCAACACTTCCGAGATAATGAATAATCCTCGGCATCCATACACACAGTTGCTGATTTCCAGCACGCCACGCCTAAGCTCGGTCGGCGTAGGGGAGGGCATCAAGGGGAAGTTGCCCGACTATCGTTTCCCAACGCCGGGGTGTAGATTCGCTCCGAGGTGTCCGTATGCTATGCAGAAATGCTTCGCGGCAAAGCCCGGTGTGACGAGGCTAAACAATAACCATTTAGTAGCTTGTTATCTCTATGAGTAGTGAGAAAGCGTTGGATACACCGAATATTCTGGATGTATCGGGATTGAAGAAGTACTTCGCGACACCACAAGGTATCGTGAGAGCAGTTGACGATATCAGCTTCACCGTCCACAGGGGCGAGACATTGGCCCTCGTAGGCGAGTCTGGATCGGGCAAGACCACCACTGGCCACGTGATTATGGGTCTCTATCCTCCAGACGGCGGAAAAATAATTTACAAAGGGAAATATGACCTCTCGACACCGGTCAGAAGCAGGCCCCTCGAGATTAGGCGAGATATCCAGATAGTCTTTCAGGACCCGGGCACCTCTCTAAACCCCAAGAGAACGGTTAAAGACATCGTAAGCCTCCCACTCCGTATACACCATATTGCTGACCACGGTAGCATTTACGAAAAAGTGGCTGAACTGTTGGACTATGTCGGCCTCGGTCCTGAGTATATGTTTAAGTATCCTCACGAGTTAGGTGGCGGCGAGAAGCAGTTAGTCGCATTAGCCCGTGCCCTAGCCCCACGGCCTTCCTTTATGATTCTCGACGAGTCTACGTCGGCGCTGGATGTCTCCTCGCAGGCGAAAGTTCTAAACACTCTACTAAAGATACAGAGAGAGTTATCCTTGACATATCTCCTCATCACTCATGACTTAGGCGTGGTAAGAAACATATCGAGCAGGGTGATGATCATGTATCTCGGCAAGATCTATGAGGAGGCACCTACTGAGAGATTCTTTTCTTCGCCATTGCACCCATACACACAGATGCTCCTCTCATCAATCCCTACGCTGAGTGAAGAGGATGAGAAGGTGAAGCCGAAGGGGGTTGAATCGGTGGGGGAGATACCTAGTGCTGTAAATCCGCCTGGCGGTTGCCGCTTTCATACGCGCTGCCCATTTGCGAAGCCCATCTGTAGCCAACAAGAACCCCCCGATGTGGTGGTTAGGGATGGGCACATCGTTAGGTGCTGGTTGTACGAGTGAACTCGCCCCAATGCAAGTCTTAGTAGTCTTCCATGTTAAGTGACTTTGGAAGCTGGGCGAGGTTTATGTACCCCCCCTGCGTGACAACTATGTTATCCTCGATCCTCACCCCAAATTTTTCAGGCAGATATATTCCTGGCTCTACGGTGAATACCATCCCCTCTCTGACCGCCTCTGCGTTTCCTGCCCTTATGTAGGGCGGCTCGTGGACCTCCAGTCCAAGCCCGTGCCCCGTACGGTGTATGAAGTATTCACCGAAGCCAGCCTCAGCTATCACCTCTCTAGCGGCGGCATCGATCAGCTCCGCTCTGACCCCGCTCTTAATGGTGTTAAGGGCTTTCTGCTGGGCCTCTAATATCACGCTATGTATGTGCGTCTGGAGGGGGGAGGGAGATCCGCAGGCGACCGTGCGGGTTAGGTCGGAGTAGTAGCCACCATACCTTACTCCAATATCCAGCACAACTATGTCGCCATCCTCGATGACTTTATCGGTGGGCTCCTGGTGAGGTAGGGCGGAGTTTCTCCCGCTTTGAACCAGTGCGAAGGGGACCTCGTCGGCGCCCAGATCAAAGGCCGTATCTTCAATTTGACGCATCAACCTCCTCTCGGATAATCCTCGTTTAACGCTGTGGATGGCCTCGATGAGTACCTGGATATTTATCTCGGCAGCCTTCTCGAGGATGTCTATCTCTGCTTGACTTTTAACTATCCTCATGGAGTACAAGACCTCTGTGATGGGCTTGAACACGATTTTTGGCTCGTGCTTGGATAATGCGTTGACATACTTGTATTGGATCGTCTCCTCGATACCTATCCTGGTTGCGCCATTCTTCGAGATCAATGTGGCTAAAAGCTTGGCGGGGTCTTCAGAATCATCGTAGCTGATGATCTCCACTGACTCGAGCCTACAGTTCTCCTCAGCCCTCTTCCTCTCTAGCTTGGGGGTTATGAGGTATGTCCTCTCATTACGACTAAAAGTTATTAGGGCAATCAGTCTCTCCAAGGATATCCCCGCGTAGCCGGACAGGTAGAGCATGTTGGTGTCTGAACATATCAGTCCCGCATCGATCTCCATGTCGGCCAGAGATCGCGTGAACCTTTTAATCCTCTCAGCATACAATCTCTATACACCTCTGGGAGGAGCGAGGAGCCAGACGATTCTGGCTGGTTTTTCTCCGACGTTTTCCGTGTAGTGTGGTGTCCCCTTTTTATTGTAGATCAGCATCCCCTCCCTTAGAACGGTTGCTCCCTTGTCTGTCCAGAAAACAACCTCGCCTGAGACAATGTAGGCGAACTCGTCGTTCGAGGCGTGTATGCTATATCCTTCCCTTGGGAGTCTTGTGCCGGGTGATAGCTCGAGTATCCCTAACTCCGCTTCCTCGGTCTTGAATAGGGTTAATGCCGACCCTCTTGCCTTGATCCAGAGGTCTTCGCCGAGCTCCACATACTGTATCGGTGTGGACATAACGTTACGATGGTATCGTCTATGGCGTAATAAATCTTGCTGGGGTGACCGCTTATTAGAGCTGGTTAAGTGGCCCGGCGAGTTACATCTGTTCTTGATAGCCTGGCATGGGCCATCGCGAGGAATATCGCCGCATACATCGAGATGCTTGCCACGGCCGTGCCGAGCTCTGGTGCAGGTATGGTTCCCGCGATCGGCGCCGGGCTGGTGAGGAGGAGCCCTCCGGGAAGCGCTTCAGCGACTACTGACGAGACTAGGCGTATGGAGGGCCACGTTGGTAGGAGCCGCGAAAGCTCTATGAGGGATGGATCGTTGTTTATCCGGCTTACTATATTGAGATAGAACTCCGCTATAAAGGAGGCGAAGAACGCTGCGGCCGAGGTAATCGTTGCGAGCATGCTCCGCCTGAGAATCTCACCCATCGCTATCCCGATGGATAGAAAGGTAAGCATGGCGAGTATGGAGGATGAGGCGCCGAGCACGTAGAATTCCAGTTTGGATTGGGGGCCATAGATGAACCATGGGAGGAGCAGTGATAGTACGCTGTAGAGCGCTATGATTAGGGTCATGAAGACCGCGGACCCAGCCACCTTGCCTACGAAGTATTCTGTGGTCGAGACCGGCCTCGTCAACCAGTAATCCGCTGTCCCCAACTCGTATTCCTCTGAGAAGGATGCTGAGCCCACTGTGAGGGCGAGTATGTGGAGGAGAAGCCCTGCAGGTGCCAAGAGGCCTACGGCCCATGCCACAGGTATGAAAGGGGCTATAAAGGAGCGTGGGAGCAGGGTCGAGATGAGGTAAATCGACACTTCGAGTAGGAAGATGAGCGCGACTATTGCTAGGACGCGCTTCCTCGCCAATGTCTTCTTAAGCTCGTAGCCTGCGATGGTAATAATGGCTCTAGCTTCTGGAGCCAACCCTAACCATCTCCATAAAGATGTCCTCGAGGGTCTTATGTTGGGGGGTCATTCCGAGGAGGCCCGCCCCGGAGCGTGCTATCAGCTCAGCCAGCTCCGCCCTGCCATCTATGCCGCCTGCGAACTCAACTACGAGCCTCGTCCCGTCAAGCTCCACCCCCGACACACCCCGCAAGAGGCGTATCTGCTCTATCGGTGCTAGCTGGGGCCTTTGGAGCTCTACTTCTACGCGGAGGGTGTCGCCCACCCCTCCGAGAAGATTTTTCACGCTGTCCTGCACGATTATCTTGCCCCTATAAATCATCGCGACCCTGTCGGAGATCTTCTCGACCTCATATAGCTCGTGGGTCGAGAAGAGTATCGTCTTTCTGGCTCTCTTCAGCTCGAGGAAGACCTCCCTCATGTGGATCCTAGCTGCCGGGTCAACCCCAAGCATCGGCTCGTCGAGTATCAGTATCTCTGGATCACCTATCAAGGCTTGAGCTAGCGAGAGGCGCTGCACCATCCCTTTGCTGTAGCTGCCTACCTTTCTGTCTGCATGCCCGACTAGGCCCGAGAGGTCTAAAACCCTCTCGACCTCCTTTCTCAGCTCCGGGCCGTCTAGACCCCTCAGCCTCCCCGTGGTCTCTATGATGTCCCTCCCCGACTGGAATGGAGGGAATGCTGGTAGCTCTTGCGAGTAGCCGACGAGCCGCATCAGCCTCTTTCTGTCCCTGAGAGGATCTAGTCCAGCTACCCTGACCTCGCCCTCGGTCGGCCTTTGGAGCCCGACGAGGCACCTTATAGTCGTAGTCTTCCCCGACCCGTTGGGACCAACTAGTCCCAGGATCTCTCCGCGCATGGTCTCGATTGAGATTGGGCCAATCGTTACTCCCCCACTATAGCGCTTGACGAGGTCCTTAACCTTGATGACCAGCTCCGAACTCATCAGACCTTTAGCCCCCTAGACATAGTGGGGCTTACTGGCCTCGCGCCCTTGAGAATCTCTTGGCCTGATCCTTGACGGGACTACAGCGGCTATT
This sequence comes from Candidatus Caldarchaeales archaeon, assembly GCA_032249095.1. GTDB lineage: Archaea > Thermoproteota > Nitrososphaeria_A > Caldarchaeales > Calditenuaceae > HRBIN02. The sequence continues at coordinate 17,071 of JAVVGN010000030.1, forward strand.
GAGAGAGCGGCTAGGCCGGCGGCGACTATTATCAGGGCCCTCAGCGAGGTATCATCCGGCCTGCTGCTTGTCTGGGCCTGTGTTGGTGCCTGCCGCATTGGGCTCTGCATCGTTAGGTACTGTCCTATAAACTCGACTGGCATCGATAGTCCTGCGTCGCTGATGGACGACGAATCTGCCGACTGAGCCTCCTCTAGGTCGAGGTTTGTGTCGAGCAGCACGACTCTCCCCTCAAGTCGCCCACCTACTACGCCATCCGCGGCCCCCTCGAAGCTATAGATCACGCCTGAGCCCCGAATAACCTTGAGTATGCCGCTGAGCGTGAGGCGATCTCTCGAGCCCTCCGACCCGCCTCCAAAGCCCCACTGCCCCTCAACCACCAGATTAATGCGGTAAACGTCGGCGACATAGCTCCGGCCTCCGACGCCCACTTCAACAGACCCGGCCCTCTCGACACTAAGAGTGATCGTGGTATTCCTTCTGGAGTATGTAACTGTACCCTCTGGGACGCGTATGAGGCGAGGGACGTGGAATGCGCTCGTGGGAGCGTTCTTCTCGACCGTTAAGACACCGTCATTCATGGTGGCCTCAAGCCTAAGCCTAATTGTTCCGTTGCCGAAGTCCCTCAGCACCTCCTCACGAACGTTCCCGGAGACCGATCTATCACCCCAAACAAGTGAATAACCGTAAACGACGTAGCTACCTTCTGAGATGGGGCCTGCATACGCAACGCCTGCGAGGAGGACGATGAACAAAAGTGAAGCTGAAAGCGCCTTAAGCAGCATCATCACTAAGACCTGCCTCCCTCCGCTATAAGCATTGCGTTGCAACAATCACTTGCGTGGAACGCCCTTAAAGACGATACTGCTTATCGAGTGTCTGGGAGCAACATACTCGACCACTCCACTCTTTACGGTCGCTCTTCCAGCATGTATTCTGACCCTCTCGGGGCTCTCGAAGTCGTTCTTTTCCTCGAGACTCTTTCCCCAGACATAGCTGGCTTCTGCCTCGCGTATCTCGAAGTTTTTGACCCTGATCCCGCAGAGGGCGTCCTCCGTAGGGCTCGCATTAACTATCTGCACCGACACAATGTCTCCCTCATTTGAGATGCTTGCTACAGCGTCGCAGTAGCCCAGTGATTGGCCTATCCGTCTCGAGTAAAACGTAGGCGAGTCGACCAGGCACCCCACCGCGACTTCTTGCGTCGTCCCAGCATAGAGCCTGAAGGCCAAGTATTGTGGATTCACATACATCCTCCCCACATCATCCGTGGCGATCAGGGGCAGAACATTCACGGTCTGGGCAAAACAGGCTATGGGAACCTCTCTGCAGAGCCTCTGCAGGGAGTTGAGGACAAGCGCCGTGAATATACTGTCCCTCAGGCTCGTCACCTGGTTGTGCTCGGGGGGCGTTGCCTCTGGGTGCCAGAGGTTCCACTCGTCAAAGGCTATCCTGATCTCCTTCTTAAGACCATATTTCCTAGTGGTGGCTGAGACTGTATCGTATATGGAGTGCAGCATCCTCTCCCAGACGAATGGCTCCGACACTATGTCGTCATAACTCGCGTCTCTAGTGAAGAAGTATCTGTGGATGGAGAGGTACTCGAAATATCTCCCAGCGTGCTTGACCATGTCGATGTTCCACTCCATGTCCGAGTCGCACCCAACAGCTACTATCTCGATCTTGGGGTCGACCTTCTTCATCTCGTTTGAGAATTCTATGGTCCGCCTCGCGCACTCCTTGCCATCTATGCAGTAGCCGACTTGCCAGTCGCCGTAGAGTTCGTTCCCCACCCCCCAGATCTTGACGTTGAACGGCTCCCTATACCCGGCCTCAGCCCTCAACGCTGTATAAAACGTCTCGAGGGGAGAGTTGCAGAATTCTACCCACCTCGCCGCCTCCTCCGGCGTCCCGTTCCCAGCGTTTACCACCAAATAGGGCTCGGCGCCTATCATGCGGCACCACTCCAAGAACTCAATGGTTCCGAACTCGTTTGAATCCACCGCGCCCCAAGCCATGTCTAGCTTCTTGGGCCGCTTACCCCTAGGCCCGATACCGTTCATCCAGTGATAGTTTGAGGCAAAGTTCCCGCCCGGCCACCTAACAATTGGAGGCCTGATGGCCCTTACCGCCTCCAAGACATCCCTCCTAAACCCCCTATCATTGGTGATCTCTGACCGCTCTCCGACCCAGACACCACCATATATGCATCTCCCTAAGTGCTCTATGAACTGCCCATAAATCCGTCTATCAATGCGGCCCATCCGGGATGTAGGGTCCACCGAGATCGATACGTCCACGGCGATGCCTAACAGATACGCCGATAAAAAGTTTTGTAAAAAAGGGGGAAAATGTCTAGACTGGGGCGCGGTTATTGTTGTGCCCGTCTTTCAACCGGCTGTCCCTGGCCGGAACCGCGGTCTTCAAAGACCGTGTTTTCGAGAAGGTGTTTGCGGCAAGAAGAATTAGAGCCCATGCTCCAGTAACTGCTGCTGTTAGGGCCCCGCCTACGAATAACGTCTCGTTAAGGAACGCGGCCAAGTCTGCCTCGCTGGCCATGGATGTGAGGAATGGGGGCCAGGGCACTATCTCTCCTGCCCACAGGTGCTCTAGCGCGAGGAATCCGGCGCCTCCCAGAAGCATCGCGTCCAAGACCCAGATTCTAAGCTTCTCAGACGCCTCCCCCGCGAACCTCTGCAACATCAGCAACAATATTCCTATAAACAGGGGCAAGAGGAAGCACGCCAACCATTAACCACCCTGCTACACAACTATATATTTGGAAGGAAAAATAAAAGCTTATCAGGGACGACATGTGGCTCCTCATCATAGGCTTCGCCGCAGCGGTGGTAACACCCATATGGTATAGCAGGGCTGAGAGGGACGACTACCTGTTTAGGTACCTCTGCCTCATTCTCTGGGGTGGCGCCATAATGGGCTTCGTTGATCGGCTCGTGAAATTTTTCGCGGAGGATGACCTTTCATCGATCCGAGCATAGAGGCGACGGTTCTCGGCCTCTCAATGCTGCTCGCGGCTCTCATCTTTTGGGAGCTACTTATGCTGGTCAAAGACCCGAGGAGGACGCTCCGAAGAAGGGGATGGGACACGTAGAACGCGCGCTGCGGGGATCGGCTGGAAAAGGGACAGGAATAGGTGCTTCCGTTGGGGCGAGAATAGGCATTTGTGAGTGGATGGATGTGGCACTAACCTTCTGGACCGGGCGGGACTCGAACCCGCGACCTCCCGGGTGCAAACCGGGCGATCTGCCGCTGATCTACCGGCCCCAACAATCCACAATCATTCGCCGAGATAATATAGTTTAGTTTTATATCGAGTAGCGCTTCGTGCCTCATAGGTTGCTGTCTCGGATCACTTGCGCTCCCAACTTATTTATGTTTCATTATTAATGCCTTGTGGCCTAATTCCTGGGGCTCGTTTTTCCCCTCTCCGGCTGGGGCTCAGTTTTCTACGTTGTTACGGCTCTCAATAGCATGTTGTATATGAGCGCCTTGATCGTCAGCTCTGAGTCCATCCATCTCGGCTTCCTGGAGAGGAGATGTTCTCCGAACAATGCCTTGAACCTGGATATTGCAGTCTCAGCCATCCACCTCCTACCATATCCCACTATTCTGCTCCAGGCTCTGTACCCGTAATCTCTTATCATCCTGGCTGCAGACCTTCTGGAGGGAGGCCCTCTGTCAGTTCTCGCATTCCTCCTCGGCCTTATAATAGGTTCTATCCCTCTCCTCTCGAGGTGTCTTATGAGTCGGATGGAGTCGTATGCTCCGTCTCCGATTACCTTTATGACGTTCCCAGCCTTCATTGATCTATCCACCATCCTCCTAGCGGCCTCGGAGTCATGTACCCTATCCGTTGTCCTCTCAAAATACACTATCTCCCCTGTCCTGGCGTCTATAGCGAAGTGCATCTTCAGATACCCCCTCCTCCTGGAGT
>JAVVGN010000031.1:0-20884 GCA_032249095.1 Candidatus Caldarchaeales archaeon
ACCTGACGCATCGCAGCCTGCTGACCTCGCCGCCAGCAACCTCAACCAGCTCGTGACCAAAGAGCCTGTAGACCCCTCACCTGCTGGCTCGGGAGCCACAGCCCCCGTGGCCACCTCCTCAAGCCTCAGACGGAACCCCGATAATCTTCAGAGGCCTAGGCCTTATAGCAGTGTATAGCCTCCCGTTGTAGAAGACGATGACCCCCTTCCTCGCCTTACCGGTCCTAAGATCTATGGCCATCTCCGCTATGTCCCTCGGTAGGTTCTGGATCGCCGTGGATATGACGGCGGCCACGTCCCTCGGCATGTGTCGCGGTAGCTGCTCGGGGTCGGGGCAGACCAGGACGACCCCAACCCCTACCCCCTCAGCTCGTTCACAATCCTCTCACCCATCGAAGGAAGCTTGTCAAGCCTCCTAGGCCTAACGTAGTTCTGAGCCGCCTCGGCGATAACCAGCGTCCTCAGCCTATCATCCATGCCAGCCCTAGTCGCCCTCCGATAGAGAGTCGTCAGGACATAGTTGGCGTAGAGAGTCTTCAGGTATATGCCCGGCAGGCCCCCTAGGTCATAGACGACGACAGAATAGAGCTTCTCGACGGGAGAGTACCTGTGGGATCGAAATAGATTGGAGAAAGAGCCCAGTACCGCATCGATGACGTGCATCATGGCCAGAGACCCATCCCAAAAGGCCTTTAAGTAAAACTTGTCAGTACCACATACAATAACACAATCCTAATTTCTGGGCTACTCCCTTTAGCCCAATTCGGTCTTTTTCCCAGTAGCCTAAGTGGAAAGATGGGGCTTAAATAATTCGTCATATCGATAATTACTGCAGAAATGGGGAACGGAGAGTTTGCCGCTCGGTCGCTGATAAAGGTTAGGAAGAGGTTTAGGTGGAGTAGCAGGCCGTATAAGATTAGGATGCTGGGTTTGAAGGAGCGTTTTGACCCGCTTGAAGGCGCTCCGATGGCTAAGGGGATTGTGATAGAGAAGAAGGGGATTGAGTCGAGGCAGCCTAACAGTGCTGTTAGGAAATGTGTGAGGGTTCAGCTCACGAAGAATGGGAAAGTAATAACCGCATTTCTGCCAGGAGATGGCGCTCTTAATGTGGTGGACGAGCATGATGAAGTTATTGTGCAGGGTATCGGTGGAACGCTGGGCAAATCGTACGGAGATCTGCCAGGAGTGAGGTATGAGGTAACTATGGTGAACGGGGTTCCCCTAAAGCTCCTAGTATTGGGCAAGGTGAAGAAGCCTAGGAGGTAGGCGCGGCTAGGCCTCGCCCCCTTTAGGCTTTTTATGCAGGGCTCGGCGAAGCGTAAGAATTACAACTGCCCCCGCAATTGCTGACATCGTATAGGGGCTGATAGGTGCTCTGACCTCTACGGCCTCCTTGCTCAGCTGCTGAGCACCCCTTAAAACTCCCAACTCCACTGTGAGTAGCGAGGCGCGCTCCGAAACTCTCTCAAGCGATGCCCTTCCCAGGGGGTCAGATACTGCCTCCGACTCGACAAAGCCGTCGCCATGCACCGCCCTAACCGTGTAGAAGGGCGCGGGTACGCCGAGGTGGTCACGCACTCTGATCTCGAGGGGATGGATGGCTAGTTGCAAGACATACTCGCCCGGCCTGTCCACGTTGATTCTCGATACGGCCTTTACATCTTCACCTCCCCAGTCAGCCCTAAGTATCTCTGCGTCCCCCTCCACCAGCCAGACCGACCGCCCCGGCTCGACCATGACGGTCCTGCCCCCGCTCCTCAATACGATTGGGATGTCGATCTCTGGCTCAGTCCGCAACAAGACCCTGTATATTCGGCGATACTGCTGCTCAACTTCTAAGGGCTCGTTTACCGTTAGGGCAATGGTGGGGTCCTTAAACTCGTAACCCTCGAGGCGCCAGGAAACAAACTCGAGCGCCTCGTCCTCGCTTAGGCTAATAATTGATGGTGTCCGAAGCAGAATGGTCTCGCCGAGCTGCGCCCAATAGGTTTCGTCGACGCCGAGTTCTTTGTTAATGAGACGTACACTTGCCTCCATTCTCCAGTGCCACATAATCACGAGTGGCTCCGTAACTCTGACGCTTATCTCCGGAACCTCTGAATATGCTCCGCCACTAACACCGATGAAGACCGCTCTCAGCCCGCGGCCCTTCTCAACAATCCTGGGGGAGGATAATGAGAGGATACCTCCCGCCTCATACCAGCCCTCACGTGCCTCGAAGTCCGTTTCTAAGACTATCTTGATGAAGTAATACCTGGAGTACTCGGCGGTCAGGGTGGTGGGTCCGCGGATGATGAATGTGAGAGTGTTGCGTGATGGGCCAGGTGGGTCGATCCATCGCCTGAATATGTCTTTGGTCATGTTGCCGTAGTCGAGCTGGTCTGGCACACTCGCCGTGAATAACTCCCCATCCTCAACCCAAGTCTCAAGCAACAGCTCTGCACCGTTTTTTGATATTTTTACGCTGTACTCCCTTGACCAGACCGCCTCAATTCTGAAGGGTCTTGATACATTAATCTCGAGAATTCTCTCTGTGGATTCTACGTCTCCCCTAAATCCTTTGAGAACAAGTCTTGTGCCATTACCGAAAGAGACTAACGTTGGGTCGACCGTGACTACGGCCACCGTGCCCTCAGGCCACCATCCATCTCCAACAGGCATCCCAATCGGTGTGGCAACCTCCACCCGGAGCTCACGGACGTACACGGCCTCCAGCTTGACGGGCCCACTAACAGCCAGCTCGAGGGAGTTTTCAGTCGTGTTTAGGGTACCCTGCCATTCCAGGAACCTAAGCCTCTCAACCTCTGAGAGGTAGTATAGCTCGGGTGCATCAACGCTGATCTTCTCCCCTCTCCGCCTCCAGCTCTCTGTCGGACCTGTGGGAGGCATCACTATTACCACGCGAAACTCCGAGGAGTATGATGCGACGTAGTCCACGTGGCCTCGAGGCTTAACCTCCAGCTCCAATGCGTCACCCAGACTCACGTTACTGCCCTTTACGAACCACCCACTAAATACGTAGCGGACCCCCCTGACCCCCTCACGATAGATGAGTTTGTCCGCGTTAAGTATGATACTCGAACCTGGGGTAAGGAGATAGGTCTTTACTAGCTGAAGCGCCCCATCGAGGTCTAGATAGATCCTGATCCGAAGCTTTATTGGGCTCCCTGACTGGTCAAGAAGATACATGAAAGCTATATCGCTGGGGAGGCTGACGCTTGAAGGTATTGACCGAAAGCCTGCACTCTCAATCCACTCATATAGTTTTGCGAGGGCGTAGAGATCGAGCGTCGAGGGGCGGGCCCCCGGCACGACATATTGGTACATTAGGTCGTCGGACCTTTCTGTATGCCCGAGACCCAAAGCATGCCCCAGCTCGTGAGCGACGACAAGTCTAGCAAGGTCCACCCTTCCCGAGACACACTCGAGAGAAACCTCGACATCAGCGTCAAGAATCTCTCCCCGCTCAATGTACAGATTCGTCAAGCCACATATCCTCCCTCCGAGAGACGCGACGTACTGTACCGTTATATCACCCGAGCTGCCGTTGACGCCCCTCACAAGCTTGACCAGGGTAAGTCTGCCGAGGTACTCGTATCCGTGGAGACTCGTGAACGTCTGTAAAGCATTGGTCCACCAGTCGACCGCCTCTCCCAGAACGCGTGTGAAATATTCACTCTCGTGGGGGATGATGAGTATGGTAAGGGTCGTCTTGTGCCATGCCCCCAAGACCTCTATAGAGTCGGAGGGTGTGGCCGCTTGTGATAAAGCCTCGAGCCCATCGTTATAGAGCAGGTTTTGAGAGAGGGTGTCTGGGGTCTGTTGGAGAGCTAAGCTGGGTGAGGTGGTGAGGATTAATCCAAGGATAGCGAGGAAAACCGCTATGTCGAGGGGCCTAGGCACGTGCCTCAAGGCCTAATTCAAGGATAAATTTCTTGTCCTTGATCCGCCTTTTTTGGCTACACTATCGTTACTCCAAGCACTTCTTTCGCATACTTTATGCCCTCTTCTCTCGTCACTCTATGTCTTCTGCTTATCCTAGCCCTCTTCAACCTCCTCGAGGCAACCCGCTCTCCCGGCCGGGTGAGACTCACTATGATGTCCATGCCTATGATTCCGAGTTCAGGGTCATAGCGTGTCCCGGGGAACTCGAGGTGCTCCTTAACCCCGAACGCGAAGTTACCGAATTCGTCAAAAGAACTCTCCCTCACTCTTCTACCCACGGCGTCGAGAGCCCTCTGGAGAAACTCCTGCGCCTTCTTGCCTCTCAACGTCACCATAACCGCTATAGGCTCGCCCTTACGTATTCCGAAGCCCTTTATCGTCTTCTTGGCCCTCCGGATGGAGGGTTTTTGACCGGTCAGTTGTTCTAGGATCTTCGCCGCTTTCTCCAGCCTCGCGCCTCCCTGACCTATCGCGGAGTTGACCACTACCTTGCTGATCCTAATCCCCCTCATGGGGTTGGTTAAAAGAGCTTGATCCATGGTTTATCATCACCCACAGGCATAAAGTAGTCGAGAATCGTGGTGATTTTGCCGACACTTGTTTGGAGTTCAGCGTGTCTTTTTGCCGGGTACCGCCTTTCATGATCCATGCGTACGAGTTTCCCATGCATACCCATCTGCGATCCGGCGGTTATGAGGCAGTAACCCCCCTCAACCCTCGGGACAGTAGCGTGAACGGCCTTTGATTGCAGGTTAATGAAGACCGTGTCACCAACTTTTATACGCATCATCTCGGCATTAGAGCTGGGGAACTGTAGGTTTCGACCATCATGGAGAGTCAACTGAATGTGTCCTCCAGGCACGTGTTTTTTTGTCTTTACCTGCAACGGCTTTATCATTGCTTCTTCCTCAACTATCTCAAGAAGATCAAGCCCCACATTGAAGCGGGGTAAAACTCTGAAATACTTCCCGATGCGCGGGATGTGGATCACATCCATCAGCCCCACCGCCATTCTAGGCTCCCGCACTATCTTTCCATCAACCATGACGTGTCCCAACCGTATCACCTTCTTGCTCTCTAGGTACGTGCTTGTCAGCTGGAGATAGTCCCGCAGAACTACTGCGAGTGGTATTGAGGCATCTAATGGATGCCTCCCAGGCAGCGCCCGAGGCACAAACTTAGGGCCTTTCCTGGGGACGCGGATCGACTTTGGAGCCGCCAGCCTCTTAAGATGCAGGGCCTCTCGCCTCCACCAGTTTAGATGACTCTAGCTTCCGCTTCCTATACTCATCATCTAGGTTCAGAGAGATGATCACGAGGTTTGAGGCGTGCACGGGGACATCTACTACGCGCCCGTCAACCCTTTTACGCGTCAATCCCTCGATGTAGACTTTCCCCTCGCGGCTTTCCACCCTCTTCACTTTGCCTTGAACGCCCCTGTAGCCGCCCCTCACTATCTTGACCGTATCGCCCACCCTGACGGATAGGGATCTTCGGCCGTAGCGTTCCCGCAGTTCTCTGCTGAGCGGCGCGGATAACATCTTGTGGGAAAGGTGTTTCGGAAGGTTGAGTAAGAGACTCCTTTGCTTCGAAGGTTTGGAAGAAGACGCCATATGCATCACCTACACTATGATGGACGCTATGTTGGCGATCTTGGACCATCGCTCCGCGGCTTCCCGCGCAACCGGGCCCTTGATCTCAGTCCCCTTCACGTCACCTTCTGGGGTGACGAGAGCCGCGGCGTTATCCTCGAACATGACCCACGTGCCGTCTGGCCTCCTGTAGGGCTTGGTCTGTCTGATGATTACTGCGTGGACGACCTTTTTTCTAAGGTCGAGTGGCCCCTTCTTCACAGTTACCGCTACGAGATCGCCGACACCCGCCGCAGGCTGCCTTCGCAACCGTTGCTTACTTCCTATCACCTGAATAACCTCAAGCACTTGAGCCCCGGTATTATCGGCACACACTAATCTTGCACCGTGATTTATCGTTCGGGGTATGTTTGGTCGCCGGAGCAGAACACCAACCTCTGAAACAGCGCGAGAACGCTTAGACACTCCCACCACCCCGCCCAACTTTTTCTATCACGACGAAGCTAATAGTCTTAGATATAGGCCTACACTCCGCTATCTGCACCTCATCACCCACCTCCACCTTTATACAAGGGGGAAGGTGAGCGGAAATCCTCGACCTTTTCCTCATATACCTCTTATACTTCCTTACGTATTGTGTTACGATCCGCTCAACTACAACTGCCCCCGTCATCAACTTCTTATGCACCTTACCACGAAGAAGAATCCCTCGTACCCTTAGCGTGCCGTGGAATGGGCAGTTATCATCATCACAGGTAGTCTCGGGGGGTGAAACTCTTATACCTATGTTACGAAGCACTTGCTGCGACATGCCTTACCCAGCTACCCTAAGGCTGTTGAAAGCGATCTAATTAGTTTAACACCCGCCTGACCTGTGGCAAATGCTTGATACGGGCTATTCTGAGGGCTTCGACCAGACACGCCTCAGCCTCTTCAGCCGATAGAGCGGCCTACCGATAAGCTGCTTCCCGTTTACTTCAAGGACCACGCCGCCAGCTGAGACTCTGATCACGGCCCCTCTTTTGGCGAGCTTTTTCACCCCCTTCTCCGTCATGAGGAAAATCATCCCCGCTGTCTCATCGACGACTACTCCCTCAAACACCTGCGACCCTTTCTGAGTGATGACTTGGCATTTGAGCCCGACCAAACTAGCGGGGGGGCGTGGCCTCACTTTGCTCTCTCTTTCTCACCAAGAATTGTAAGTATTCTGGCAATCCTTCTCCTCAAATTCCTGATGGTTGCCGTCCCAACCTCAGCACTACCAGTGGCTATCTTCATTCTAACGTTTCTCAACTCAGTCCTCGCCTCTTCGAGTTCTCGCCTCAGCTCCTCCTCGCTTTTATCTCGCAGCTCCTTCACCTCTCTAACCACCACTCTTCACCCCCTCTTCTGCGCCGGTCTCAGCCCGCTCGGCCACGTAAACATGCTCCGGCAACGGCGCGGTCGGCGGGTAAATTTTCACCTTAACCCCGAATATTCCCGTGGGGAGCTGTATGTGAGCTATTCCAACCTTCACAAATTTCGCGTATTCGCCAGACTTTGGTATCAGCCCCGCGGTAAATTTCTCCGATCTCGCCCTAGCTGAAATGAGTTTCCCAGAGATGGTTATCTCGGCACCCACGGCTCCGGCGTCCATGATGCGTCTCAAGGCCCAGAACGCGACCCTTCTCCACCTGACCCCGCCGCTGATCGCCTGGGCGATCCTTTGAGCCATTACCTCCGGATTAACCTCCGGGACCTCGATCTCCGAGACTGAAATCTGGACATTCTCTAGGTTGAAACGCCTCTCGACCTCCTCCTGAAGGGCCTTGATCGTCCTCCCCCGCGTACCTATCACGAGCCCAGGCTTCATACAGTATATCGTTATGGTGGTACCTATGGGGGAGGTGTTTATCACAACATCACCCACAATAGCGTCACGCACCTTCTCCTTTATGAATTCTATAAGCTCAGCCCGGTTCAGATTCTTCTGCAGTATCTTGCGAACCGTGGTCACCAATCTGATGTCTCTCATCTGGGAACGCTATTTAAATATTGGGCTTTGCCGAGACGGGATAAGTTAGCTAATTTGAGCCGCCGCAACCTCGATATGTACAAGGAGCTTGTTGTGCGGAGAAGCTCTTCCAAAAGCCCTCGGGAAGTATTTCTTGAGCACTCTCCCCTTATGGGCGGCTGCATGAACAATCACTAACCTGTCCGTCTCCAGGCCCTTAAACTCTGCGTTCGCCTCTAACGAGTCGAGAAGCTTCAACACGTGCCTCGCCACCTTTACCGGGTATCCCCCCGGCCCTTTGGTTTGGGCATGGTGCGCCCTCAACTTCCTATACCTCCGGTAAGGGATCATCCTCCTACCGGCAACTACGTCCTCTAGTAGGCGCTTCGCCTCGCTTACTCTCATACCCTTGATGGCCGCGCACACCTCGCGGCTCCACTTCGGCGAAACATCAATCTCCCTCAGGGACGCCTTCACGGAAACGTTTGGGTCGAGATCCCTTACCGAGTATTTCCAGTTAGGCAACTTGTTCAAAAACGTGTCAAACCAATACATAAACCATCCTTAATATGAGGGGTCAGTGGTTTAATTAGGAGAGTGTTGTGAGGCTTAGTGCTGGTGTAGGGTTGAGAATCAGATGGGTTGAGCCCAGGGTATCCGGTATTTTTGGTTATCCAAGGTGCGAACGCCTCGGCAGCTCGGGTTCTCCGCATAAACCATGAGGAGCGCCCACCACATCAAGGTATATATTCAGAGTGGACACCTTGAAGGCCAGTGGCTAACCAGCTAGCAAAATACGCGAGAGACGAATATGAGGACTATCTGATATATGAGGCTCTAGCAAAAGCCGAGACCAATGAACGCAGGAGGGCGGTTCTCAAAAAACTTTCACAGAAAGAGTATGAGCACTACCTTTTCTGGCGAGACCTAAGTGGGTTTGAGCCCGCAGGGCAACCGAGGCTTAAGGCCTTCATCATCGTAACCTTACGCAGACTCTTAGGACTAGTTTTTGTCGCGAAGTTACTCGAGATTCATGAGCGCTCCGTCGTGAAGTGGTATAAGCAGCTATATCAGTCCCTCACACACAAGGACCAGGACACCCTTATTCACATTATAAGTGAAGAGGAGGAGCATGAAAAGGCTCTCCTAAACCAGATAGAGGAGTCAATAATAAACTACGTCGGGTACATAGCTCTCGGGCTCTCCGACGCTATAATCGAGATAACTGGAGTGCACGCTGGCTTCCTAGGAGCCACGAACGCGACGCTGATAGCAGGCGTTGCAGGACTCGTCGTAGGGTTCGCTGCATCAATATCCATGGCTGCAGCATCTTACATGCAGGCGAAACAAGCTCGCTGGATCTCGCCGCTAAAAGCATCCGCGTTAACAGGTGCGACATACATGACCGCCGTTATAATCCTAGCTCTCCCCTACCTATTAATCCATGACATGCTTATCGCCTTTGCAACATCACTTGCGCTATCTGTAGTAATGATCTCTGCCTTCACTTTTTACGGAGCTGTCCTTAGGGACGAGTCCTTTAAGCGAGAACTTTTGATAGGAATAGCTTTAACACTGGGAACCGCGGGAGCAACTTTCATGTTTGGGGAACTGATTGCTGATGTGACCAACATTAGGACGGTTCTAGGCGGCTAACCCGGCTAGGAGTCTCCGCCTAATTTGTACCGTACGAGTCTATCTCGATTCTACTTCTCTCGACCCCACCCTTCTCGATCTTCTGCATCATCCCATCCTGGCCAAACTGTCTGTCCCCCGCGATGAATTTTGCGCCCCCACAAATTGCGTACCAACACTCCTTCCAATTATGAACCCTCGAATTTATATCGGGAAACTCTAGTCTCCGCCCAAATACGAAGTCGACACGGTCCTTGAAACTTTTGTCGATAGGGAAGACACTTTCATACATCTCCTCCGCGCTGACCTCATGCTCTCTAGTAAAGTTGAGTATCAGGTTGAGCTTCTTATAACTTGATAGAAGTGTTGGGAGTAGAGTCCTGTAGATTAGGTCTCTCCTAGTTCTGTTAACATAGAAAAGCCATATGTTGACGTCTAGCCCGACATCGATCGCGTATTCTATGAAGCACCTGAAGGGCACGATGCCGCTTGAGGACGCGAGAAAGACCACAGTATCGAGCTCTTTATTTTCTATCATCTTTAGGGGTTTGCTTAGAAAACGCCCGTAGGGGCCCTCGATCACGTATTGATCGTTGATTTTCGCCTGCGCTAGGAAGTAGGGAGCGAACTGACCGTGCTCGCTCTTAATGGTGAGCTCCATGTATTCTCGCCTGGTGGGAGACGAGGCTATGGAGTAGAGTCTGAAGTCGTTTTTCCTTAGAGGGGTGTCAAAGTAAAGTTTGACATCCTGCCCCGGATGATAAGCAAACATGTCCTTGTTTAGGGCGCTGACAAATCTATAAGTTTTGCATTCATCGATCTCTTGCCTTATATCGACGATAGTCATCACAAGGCGGGTAATTTGTGTTTGCCTAGACTCCAAGGCGGTCTCTACCACTAACCAATTTTCGCCTCTAATATTAACCTCAATCCACGCGGGGCGACGGAAAACATTTTTGAACAGCTAAATGAGGTTATTTCTCGTGCACAACGAAAGAACCCGAGCCTCGGTTATACAGTCTCTAAAAGTAATGCTCTATCCGGCCAAGTACGGCCTTGAGCGCTGGAGTTATGTCCTCCAGAGGATCAGCGGCGTCGTCATTTCACTCTACTTCATCGCGCATGTAGTTGAGACAGGGAACTTTGTAGGCGGGCCAACCGTTTGGGGGCCTGTCAGTTACGAAACCGCTAAGCGATCATATGAAGCCGCCGAGGCTCTATTGAAGAACCCAGTATTCGATATCGGTCTCGGGATAATAGGTTTCTTGGTTGCCTTTCACACATTCAACGGTATCCGACTGATCCTTGCACATTTCGGGGTTACTCTTGGAAAGCCATCGAGGCCCGAGCCACCTTATCTTCCCGCCTCCTTCAGCAACAAGCAGAGAGCAATATTCTGGCTCTCCGTCGCTATCGGTGTCTTCGCCATTCTGTATACTCTTGACTCGCTGATGGGGGTGTTTAGGTAGTGAGGGAGAGGAACATAATGCTACTTCACTATGCGACGGGCCTGGGAATACTTGTCTTCGGGGCTATTCATGTCTTCGTCGTCTTCTTCACGTATCCTCTTCAGGGCACAATTTGGGAAACAACTCTCAAGTTTGACAATATCCCTTTCGCAATTCTGCCAGTATATCGTAACGCCATACTCGCAGCAAGCCTTTGGGGACTACTACTATGCACTACGATCCATTCCATGAACGGTCTGAGAGTTATATTGCTTGAGTTAATAGGCGAGAGAGGTGCTATGCGGGTAGTGAGCAAGGTGTTGTACCTGGTTGGAGTCATTATAATGATTTACGGGACAAGGACCATAATCGTGGCAAACATGATCACGTAGGTGGTGAATGGTGCAGAAAGTAGTCTTCAGGGTCAAAAGGTACATCCCGGAGAAAGGCCGTAAGAGTTTCTATGAGGAATACGAGGTTCCGTATAGAAGGGGGATGACTGTTCTCGATGGCCTGATTTATATAAAGGAGAACCTCGAAAACACGCTCTCGATCAGATACTCGTGCAGGATGGCCATCTGTGGGTCGTGTGGCATGAGAATAAACGGTATAGAGATGTTGGCATGCAACACGCAGGTTGCGGAGCTGGGGGTGCAAATAATCACGGTCGAGCCGATGCGGAACTTCCCACTCCTCAAGGACCTTGTCGTCAATATGGACGAGATGTTCATAAAGCAGAGACGCCTCAAGACCTGGCTCGTAAGGCGTGACACCGAGGAACAGGACAATCCCACCTCGCAGTATCTTCAGAGCGACGAGGAACTTGTGAGATATTTGCAGTTCTCATACTGTATCCAGTGTGGCTTATGCTACTCAGCCTGCCCCGTGGTCGCGACTTTCCCTAAATTTTATGGTCCTCAGCCGCTCATGAAGAGTTATAGATACATCGCGGACAGCAGAGACGAGGGGGGGAGGGAAAGATTAGGGCTGGTGGATACCTCGGAAGGCGTGTGGAGGTGCCACTTCGCGGGATCATGTAGCAAGGTGTGTCCGAAGGGGGTCGATCCTGCCCTAGCTATTCAGTTGCTAAGACGCAGGGTGCTTACCTCCTAGCCCCCCAATAATTAGATTTAATTCTTCCAACCCCCCACTCATGAGCATGAGTCAGGTCAACGTAAGCGGTAAAGACGTGATTTATAGAGAGGCGGTCGCCGAGGGTTACATCAGGCTAAGGAAGGAAACTATAGAGCTGATCCAGCACGGCAAGATAGAGAAGGGGGATCCGCTCACCGTCTCAAAGGTGGCTGGAATACTTGCCGCTAAACAGACCCACTTAGTCCTCCCTCTCTGTCATCCTCTACAGCTTGAGTACGTGGATATAGCCGCGTGGATCGACGAGGAGAACTCGAGGTTGGTGGTCAGGTCCACAGTAGTCTCTCACGCAAAGACTGGAGTCGAGATGGAAGCATTATTTTCTGTTACAGCAGCTCTTCTGAATGTTTGGGACATGGTGAAGCAATATGAAAAGGATGATCAGGGTCAATATCCTCACACAGCCATTGAGTCGATACGCGTGGTCCTGAAGAAGAAGGGGGGCTGAGTTAGCCCTGAGGTTTGTTTTGTTAGGCGCGGGATCAATTGTGCCGACATCCGATAGATTCTGTACAGCAGCGTATCTAGAGGCGGGTGAAGCGAGAATATTGGTTGACTGTGGTCCGGGGACGCTGGAGAAAATGAGACGAATGGGAATATCGCCACACAATGTTGATGCTGTCTTTCTCACACACTATCACTTAGACCACGTATCAGATTTGCTACCCCTCATCAAGCTTCGGGCCTACACACCCACAGGAGAACCTCAAAGAAGTCCGAAGACACTAAACATAATCGGACCCTCAGGCCTCACAGAGCTGCTCAACCATTTGATCCACTCTAACAAGTTCTTCGAATATCTCGAAAGCCTCATGAATTATCGCAAATACACGGCTCTTACCACTGTAGAGGAGGGGAGAGAATATGAGATTTGTGGTCTGAAATTCAGCTCAGTACCGGTAACGCATAGTTATGGCGTTGCGTATAAGTTTTGGGATGGCCGGTGCTCAGTCGTCTTCTCCGGCGACACCGCCCCCGATAGAAGGCTTATAGAGTTCGCTCGGGGGGCGGACATCCTTATTCATGAGTGCTCTTTTCCTTCAGACTTGCTTATCGGTCAGCATACTGGAGAGAGGGAGCTTGCCCTCATAGTTGCGGAGGCGAGGCCAAGATTAGTTGTAGTTACGCACCTTTACCCGGCTTGGAGTGGGGCTGAGCACCAGATAGTCAGGGCGATAGAAGAGGCCTACAAGTGCAGGGTAATAGTCGGGAGGGACTTGATGGAGATTAGGATTTGAACTGGGGGAGTCTCACTCCCGTCTGTCCCTGATATTTACCCTTATAGGGCTTCTCAACCTCGGAAGTAAGCTTTGCGAAAACAACATGTATGAACCGCTCCCCAGCCTTAAGCCTAACCGGAAACTCGCTCCCAATGATCTCTACAGTCAGCTGGCCCTCAAAGTTTGCGTCTATGATCGTCGGCGGTATCGAGAGCCCTATCCTCGCGTAGCTGCTCCTTAAGTTGACAAAACCCATGATATCTCTCGGGAGAGATAGGTACTCGATCGTATGTAGCAGGACATGCTCGTGGGGATTGATGATGAAGGACTCGCCTTTATCGATCGAATAAAACTCCTCAATAGGTCCATCGGAAGGGTCAAGGACCTTTCCGGTCTTTTTGAGCCTCCCTATCTCGTAGCCGATACGGAGGTCGAGCCCGTTCTCTCTCACAACGTCCTCAGATATTGGCTGGACCTTCAGCCTACCACTCCTGATATAGTTCCAGAGATCGAAGTCAGACAATATCATGTCTTAAGGGTTACCGTAGGGTTAAAATAACTCTTACGTCGCAAAAAGTCCGTAGATAGAGGCAAAGTAAGACTACAGTATTCACTATATCGTGTTTGAGGATCTGTCTGCGTAATGCTTGACGACTTTTTTAGGAGCAAGGTATCTGCACAATTCCTCGAAGGCCGCCTCGGGGTTACTCTCTTCTCCGCAGGTAAATATGTCGACGGTGGCGTATCCATAATGAGGCCAGGTGTGAACCGCTATATGGCTCTCGGTGACAAGCGCTAGAACTGAGACGCCCCCCTTCTCACCACCAAACTTCCACCCCCGAACTGCTACAAGATGCATCTTAGACACCTCTGCAGCCATAATTACGCGCCGCCTTAGAGCTCTTAGGTTCGAGAGGAGTGCGGGATCACAACCATAGAGATTGCCGTAGACATGCTTCCCGATTACTACACCGACCCCAACCTCATTACGAGCTACCTGCATCCGCTTCAACCGACCAAAAGGGCGGATGCTTTTAAATGTGTCCCCGCGGGAACATGACGCCGAGAAACGTGCCCACGCCACTTAATCAAATCTATACACTTTTTATCCGAAAAAACCCCCACACGACTAAAAAAGTCGGAAAAAGTACCGTCCCCAATCGACCTCCGGAAAACAATTTTTGTTTGGCCATAATCGGTGTTAATTTATACGGTTTAACTTAAAAAGTATAACTTTGAAAAACGCCTGGGACGAAAATGTTTTCCCATTTCAAAATAAATCGTAATCGTTGAGTACGGGCAAAATTATATATAGTGACTCCTAACCACAAAACGGAAAATTCTGCGTTAATCTGTTGTAGGCGGCTTTATGCGCTCTAACTTTTAAGAAGGAGTTGTTTGAGACAAGCTTTCTTTGTCCAAATCGGTGTAAAGATTCTACGTGGAATGTTAATGCATTTAGTTTTGTTTTTTGTTGTAAGGTTTAATGTGTAAGGTGAACCATATATACGGGTATGCTGGTTTTTCTCTTTGTGGTTCGAAGGGTCGGAGTCCATAGGGGGATTGGGTCAGGAGAGGGGGTTCAGGTGGAGGCCGCTGGTCGGGGTAGGAGGTCGTCTGTCAAGATTGACAGGAAAGCGCTCGCCTTGTCCGCCCAGGCCGCTAAGCGTCAACCGAGGATAACTTTTTACTCGCCCTCCGCTGCTTTGGTCTTGAACTACCTGAAGAATACGAGGCCGCGCTTTAGCATAAGTGATGAGGTTGCCGGCATCGTGGAGTCTGAGCTTGCCAAAAGGTATCCTGAGCTTATGGCTTCGATAAGGCGTTTGTTGAGGTCTCAGGGGGTTAAGGGTATATAGTGTATGTAGTATAGTTTGGTGATGCTGGTGATCCGCGAAGTCGTGGAGGAGGCCCTTCTTGCAGCCCGCTCGTCCCTTAGAGCTGTCGTAGAGAGGGGCGAGGCCGCGTATCCAATGGGACGTGGAGCATATGGCGATCTCTCGTACCGCGGAGACATCGTGAGCGAAGAAGCCGTATTTGGGGTATTGATGAGGCGCCTTGGTGATGTGGCTCTGATCTCGGAGGAAAGGGGCTTCTTGGGGTCTCCGAAAGGTACCCGGTACTGGGCACTCATAGACCCAGTGGATGGCAGTGCTAATATGAGCCGCGGGATAGACTTCTACTCAACTGGCATAGCCGTAGCTGAGGGACAGTTCTTCCACGACATAATTTGTTCAGGTGTGATTGACCATTCAACAGGTAGGATTTTCCTGAGGGAGGCGGACTTTATAATGCCGAGCTCCAAACGCGAAGACAGAAGCGTCGACGATTCCGGTATAACCGCCTTTTTACATCACGCGACGATCAAGAAGCATGGCAGGGCTAGGCCCGAGCTCTACAAACTGCTAGGCAAGATGAGGTATTTCCGTGTGATGGGGTCGGCGCTGTTGGAGATGTGTCTGGTCTATGCGGGGGGAGGAGACGCATACATATGCCTCACACAGGAGCTGAGGATGCACGATATAGCTCCAGCACTATACATGTCTCTCGGCGGCGGCCTCCTTGCTGCAACCTATCCAAAGAACCTGACAGAGGAGAGGCTGGATACCCGCGAACGCTTCGGGATAATCATCTGCAGATCCGACGAAGTTTTTCAGGAGGTTTTAGAGGTGGCAGGCATGGGCTGGCATGTCTTGGAGAGGGGCGAGGCGGCACCGAGGTCCTGAAGACATGGGGGCAACGAATGTGCAAGGTGAATCCCTATTTAGTTGGTTAGGATACGGGGTAACCGAGCCTTGAGTAGACGAGGCCTTACGCCTCTTGACGAAAGGGTCTGGGAATCTCTTAAGAGGCTTGGCCTCTCCGAGTATGAGGTAAAGGCTTACATGGTTCTCGTTAATTTGAAATCAGGTACGGCGAGCGAAATAAGCAACGCCTCTGGGATCCCCGTCTCCAAAATATACGAAACCCTGAGGTCTCTGGAGCACAAAGGCTTGATTCGGGTTGAGAGAGGCAGACCCATGAGGTACCTTCCAGAGCACCCCCAGTCTGCTGCGGAAGCGTTGAAAGCGGCTCTCGAGGGGCTGTTAAACGAGGACTTAAAGCTCTTTGTATCGACGTTCGCCCCCATCTACGAGGGCGAGGGGCCTGAGAGGCCGGATATATGGATCATCAGGAGCGAGGCCTCGCTCTGGAGAAGTGTAAAAGAGGTCATCGGGCGCGCGAATATGCAGCTCTCGATCGCCATACCGGTTATCCCACCCGAGATCAACCATATGCTCCTTTCCGTCGCCTCGATCCTAAAGGAGAAGCGTGGCCTCGTGAGAATCATCATTAGCCCCCAATTATCTAACAAAACGACCGCAAAGCTGCTTAGCAACGTAGCCGAGGTAAGGGTCAGAGAGATCACTTTCGGGGGAGGAGTGATTAACGATTCCTCAGAGGTCGTCCTATTGCTCCTTTCCCCCGGCGAAAATTCGCCCAAAATGGCGATATACTCCACCTACACTGCCCTATCAGGGATAGCGCAACTCTACTTTGATATGTTGTGGGAACACTCGGAGCGTCTCAAGCTCTAAGAATCTTCAGGAGCCTCTTTGCGTCACTCTCCATGGACATGTTATTAAACAAAACGAATATACTCTTCGCGTCATAGGTTGCTAGCTTGTTTGCAAGCATTCTGAGGTCGTCGTCCGTATACGTGTAGCTATACATCTTTCTGCCGGGCGGGCTTCCATGGAGTCTCAGATAAATCGTGCCTGTCCCCCCGAGACTTAGGGGGTCTGACGCAAAAGGATCTGTTACGTGGGTTACGCGTGAATTCTCGCATACTTCTATTATTGACTCTCGGCTCCAGCCCCTGGGCTCGAACCCAATAGTTAATCCGTCTCGCTTGATGGTGCTGAAGAACCTCGCGACACGGTTGCGGTTTTCCTGGTTGTCGGTAAATGTCGGAGGAGCTTGTATAACGACGACTGGCGCATTTAACTCCTTACATATGGTTTTGGTCTTCTCCCACGACTCCATAACTTCTCTGGTGGGCTGGAAATAGCCATGTAGCTGTGTTGGCTTTATGTTTGAACGACGCCATGTGGGGCTTGAAGGTGGATGCGTAATCCCCTGAAAAGCCTTTACAGTGAATATGAAGTCGGTAGGTGCACTCTCTCTCCACTTCTTGGCTACTTCAGGACGCACGATCCTGTAAAACGTCGTCTGCGTCTCAACCAGTGTAAATTCTTCCATGTACTTCTTCATAGCCTTGGTGAAGCCGCAGCAGCCCACAAGGATCTTCATACGCCTACTTCACCGCGCGCAGCGACTCTAAGATCTCCCTCACCGAGCTTTTGGTGCTTAGGATGAGTGGTATGTTGGAGAGCTCTGCCAGCTCTACTGCGAGTCTGTCAACGTTTTCGATGTTTTTAGGCCCGTGGAGAGCTACGGCGAGGGGCTTTAGGGGGTATACCCTGACCGCGACGAGGGGAGATCGTCCAGTTGAAACATTTGTAAATGTCAGTAGCCTTACAGAGGTGAGGCCAAATATCTGCATGAACTCGGAGGAATCCATGTGCCTTATCGCGGCTATGCTGTCTATCACAGTGTAGCCAAACACCTCGCTCTCGGCAAACTGTTCGCCGTAGAGATATACGCCGTCTATGGCTTCTACAAGGCGTCTTAGAGAGACTGGTTCCCGATACTCTTTTATATCGAGGATGGCTTTGTGGCGGGACCTTGTGGGCTCGGCGAAATGCCTGATGTTGGCTCCTCCTCTCGCCAGATCAAGTGTAACTAAACTCTCTACAAACCTCCTTACGAATCTGATGCCGGGCGATCTTTTTCCCTTCTCATAATCACTCAGGACTGAGGGTGAGATGCCCATAGTTCGCGCCACTTCGCGCTGCTTCTCGCCAAATAGTGTTCTCCACTTCTTCATGACTAGGCCTGGGTTTTTGGAGGACGCTATCTCACCGGCTATCCTCACTCTGACGGATTCAACCTGCTCCGCATCTATTTGATCGGACTCTCGAGAGGGGTCTACTTCACTCTTCAGGATGGTTCCTCCCTTCTATATGTATTGAGGTGCTTGGAAATAGGTTTTTAGCATAGAGGCGCGGTGTTATGAGAGATGAAGGCAAAGAACTACCGCTCACCCGAGAGGCCATACACTAGGACTGAGTATATTCACGGCGCACCCCAAACCCGACTCGCTAAGTTCGACTATGGCAAGTGGAGGGAGGGATATGAGTATAAGCTCTCACTAAAGTCTAAAGAGCACGTACAGATAAGGGACATAGCGCTTGAGTCGGCTAGGGTTGTCGCCGGGAAGCTTCTCTCACAAAAGATCGGCGAGAACTTCTATCTCCAAATCAAGGCTCATCCACACCATGTGTTGAGGGAAAACAAGATGATCTTTGGGGCTCACGCAGACAGGTTACAGGAGGGCATGAGCAGGGCGTTCGGCAGGCCAGTCGGTAGGGCTGCGCAGGTTGATGCGGGCGACACCGTCATCGAACTATACGTGTCCGGCTCGGATCTCGATTTGGCGAAAGAGGCTTTATGCAGGGCCGCCTCCAAGCTTCCTAAGTCCTACGTCATAACTATTGAGAGGCTGGCTGGTCAGGAGGCCCGGGTGGAGCCTAGCTCTTAGCGGCCAAAACATGGCAGAGGAGGGCGGCCGCTGTATGCATCCTATATTCAGCCTGGTCAAAAATTATTGACTGTTTAGACTCAACCACCTCATCAACAACCTCCTCTCCCCTCCTAATCGGCATGCAGTGCATAAACTTTGCAGTAGGCTTAGCGTGCGCCATAAGCTCTGGTGTGACCTGGTAGCGCGGCAGGAAGTCTCGAAGCCTCCTCTCACGCTCCGCCTCTAGGCCCATAGAAACGAAAACATCAGTATAGACAAAGTCAGCTTCCCTAACAGCCTCACGGGGATCCTCGGTAAACGCTACGTGGGCACCGTTTGACCTCGCCATCTCGCGGTATCTATCTATCTCCTCCCTCGGAAACCAGTATCCCTTGGGCGAGGCCACTGAGATATTAACACCCAATAAGGCACAGATCTGTAGGAGGGAGCGGCAGACATTCCCACAGTCACCCACGTAGGCCACCTTGAAACCCCAGCCCCCCGCGTACTCCAGCATTGTCGCTATGTCAGCTAGGGCTTGGCATGGGTGATGAGCATCTGTCAATGCGTTGATGACTGGCACGTCAGAGTATCTGGCAATCTCCTCTAGAGTAGCATGATGGTTAAGCCGCGCGGCGATGACGTCGACGTATCTGGAGAGAACTCGGGCAGTATCCTTAATCGGCTCTCCGCGTGCAAGCTGAAGCTCCCCCGCTGATAGGTAGACCGCGTCGCCTCCAAGTTTTAGGATGGCTGAAGATAGAGATATTCGTGTCCGCGTGGAGGGCTTCTCAAAGAGCAGCGCCACCACCTTCCCGGATAGTAGGGGCTCACCATATCCCGTTTTTTTAAACTCTGCGGCGGCCTTAAGGATGCTTAGAATCTCGGTTTTAGATGCGTCAAGCACTTGGAGGAAGTGTCTCAATCCGAGCACCAATATGGAGAAGCTTTGTAAAAATCATTACTTCAAAGTCTCCCTTTAGCTATCCCTGCAACCCCATTGAAAGTCTTCAGAAAGATTTCTCCAGCCTCGTGCTTGGATGACAAGAGCTCAACCTTCGCGCCCACCTCCTCAGCCTCCCTGAGAATGACGTCTATGACTGGCTCTTGACGGTCAAGGCTCAGACCCATTGCTCCACAGGAGGGACACTTCTGTGACAACTTTGAGGGAAGCTCGGTGACAATCTCTTGGGAATTCATGGTCTCGACAATTTTATAGCCGCAGTTGCCGCATCTCAAAGCAACTTCATATAGCTCTAAATCCTCGCTGACTACGAGAAGCTCGATCTGTCGCCTCTTCAATGCGTCCCGTACAGCTGACAATCCATAGACCACCGAGTTCCCCGTGACCAGTCTGCGCATGAGATCGTCTACCAGCCTCTTCTCGTAGGTTAGCCTCAGGTCTGAGAGTATGTCCGACGCCTTCTCTATGGCCTCTCTCACCCCCTCTTCTCCAGAATACGAGGTGTCGATGAGGTGGATTTTGTCTTTCAGGGTGTAGTGTAGCTTTGACTCCTTGAGAAAGACTTCCTTGGTTGGGCCTGGGCCGGCTATTATGACTGCCCTCAGGTTTGGATAGCTTAGGAAGATGCTGTTGGCGTGCTCCGCCACTCTATCATAGTATTCTTGGAGAGCCTGCTCTCTAAGCCTCTCGAACCTCCGAGCCGACTGGCCGCCAGCCCTATGTTTCCCGGGAATGCCGCTCGTGTAGGTTCTGATCTCTAGAATCCTGCTACCGCTTAGAACCGCTACAGCAGCCTCCTCGTTGTCTATCGTTATTACTCCGTAAGTATCCTTCTCTTTAAGAAACTCCTTGAGGGGCTCGGTATAGAATTTTGAGTCACATCGGTATAGGAAGAAGTTGATGGGCTCTGGTGGAGCGACATGGTACACCTCTATCTTCTCTGTTCCTTCACCGTTTTGGGGTATGGCGCCGCTGAAAATCACGAGCCCGGTCGGGCCTGGGTCTCTGAAGAGCTTCAGCCTCTGGATAGCGCTCTCAATGGCGTCCATAACGGCCTTCCTCGTTCCCTTCGACTTAATGTTGGAGGCAGTTGCAAGCTCTTGTCTCAGATATCCTATTACCTCGTCAAGCCTCCTACCTGGAGGGATATAGAGGGTCACAAGCTCGGTTCCGCGCCCCTGCCGTGCCTCCAAACTCTCAAGAAACCTCTTGAACTTGTAGCGCTCCACGCTACTCCGCTGCGCTATTCCATTCTCAGACCCCGGGAGATAAGGCAGTGGGTGCATAATTTTAAGTTTCCAGCCTTAGC
>JAVVGN010000032.1:0-20757 GCA_032249095.1 Candidatus Caldarchaeales archaeon
GCCAAAAGGTAGCGAAGAGAGACGAAAGAGCCCAGGAATTAAGCCACAAGGCACCACCATCCAAAGACATATAAGACCTCAAAGGGGCTAATACTTCCAAGAGAAATCTACTAAACATTATCAAGAATTAAAGGCTTAGAGAAGGTAGTGTCCAAATAACGGGTTTATATAGCTGAGGTCCTCCTGAAACAACCTCGCGAGTAGAAATAGACGCCCCAAGACAGTATTTAAAGCCTTATTTGGACACTATCCTCCTATCAGGTTTTTTGAGGCACGTTCCAAGAGACGAGCTCCTCTCTTGTATCTTTCAGCATGTTCCCGGTAGCTATGCAGATCACTCTGTCGTCTTGTCCCAGCTTACCATCCTCGACCAGCTTCCTGACGGCGGCTATGGGTGCTGAGCCCGCGGGCTCCGTGGCGATTCCCTCGACAGACGCTAGCAGTCTGAGGGCTGAGAGTATCTCTTCGTCGCTTACGCGGACCGCTGTGCCTCCAGACTCCCTGATTGCTCTGACGCCCTTCTTCCAGTTTATTGGCCTCCCGATCCTTATGGCGGTAGCTATGGTCTCGGGGTTACTCCATTGAGGGAGATAGTCTAGCTGCCTCGACACGGCCTCAACTATTGGGGAGGCTCCCTCGGCCTGAACCCCGATCAGTCTCGGAGCCTCAGATATCAGGCCGTTCTCTAGAAGCTCTTTGAAGCCCTTCCAGTAAGCCGCGATGTTGCCGGAGTTGCCCACCGGCAGGACCACGAAGTAGTCTGTTCTCCCGCCCGTCTGCTCCCAGAGCTCGAAGGCCGCCGTCTTCTGCCCCTCTATCCTCCAAGGATTGACCGAGTTTAGGATGTACGCTTGGGTGCCCGCAGTCTCTAGCACCATCTTGAGGGCCTCGTCGAAGCTTCCCCTGACTTGGTATATCTCGGCGCCGAACATTCGTGCCTGAAAGAGTTTCCCGAGCGCTATCTTCCCCTCCGGTATGTAGACGGAGCACTTGAGGCCAGCTCTCGATGCGTAGGCTGCGAGCGAGGCTGATGTGTTTCCAGTCGAGGCGCAGACAACCTGCCTGGACCCCAGCGTCTTAGCCATGGAGACGCCGACACTCATCCCCCTATCCTTAAAGCTCCCCGTAGGATTCAGGCCCTCCATCTTTACGTAAAGCTCCCTCACACCCAGTATCTTGGCAAGCCTCTCCGCCTTCACAAGCCTAGTGTATCCCTCCTCCAACGTCACTACCTCCCTAAAGAAGCCCGGGAGAAGCTCCCTATACCTCCACATGCTCTGGACCCTGCCGGGGAGACTCAACAGGCTGAAAACTCGCCCGGGCTCTATCCTGCACTCGAGGAGGTCTCCGCAGCGTGAGCACCTATAGATGATCTGGCTGTAGGGGTACTCCTCGCCGCACGATATACAGACCAGCTTGTAGCTCTGTTGGTCCAACAGTCTCAGCCCTTTATGAAAGCAGCGCGAGTATGCTCGAGACTATCAGCGTGGCCGTGATAAAGATTGTCACGTGTGGGAAGACGGTCTGTGTGGATAGATCGAGCGTCAGGAGCGACTGCACCATCTGCGCGGAGTAGTAGAGCAGCGCCGCCCCGAGAGCCTTGACGGCGACGCGCAGAAGCGTTTCTGGCCTCAACCGCGCCAAGTCCCGACCCCATATATGGCTCGCCCCGAGGGGGATTTAAGCCTACGTGCCCATCGGTACCGATGGAGCAGCGCCTCAGGAGACCTATATACAGGCCCCAAGCATGATCAGGTTGGGCTCCACCCCCAAAGGGCAGGGCCCGTGGCCTAGCATGGATAGGGCGCCGGCCTCCGGAGCCGGAGGTCCTGGGTTCAAGTCCCAGCGGGCCCGAGTAACTTGGCACAAGCTCAGCGTCAGACTAGGGGTCATAAACGGGGCTATGTATCAACACACATAGTTACGGTAAAGAGATTAGGAAAACTAGCTCTCCAAGATTTTCTTTGATATCTTGAATGTCCGTTCGGCAAGACGTGATATCCTGCTGTTATTATATCCTAAAACATAACTTTCTACTGTATCGTTCAGAGGCTTGACCCATTTCTCGGGGAGATTTTTTGCGCCTAGCACCACGCCTAGGATTGAGCCGACTGTTGCACCATTACAGTCCGTATCTAAGCCGGCCATAACACTCGTCGTTATGCTTTTCTCATAATCATTCTTACCGTAGAGCAACCCCATCGTAACCATGGCCGCGTTATTAATCGTGTGTACGAAGTGGTAATGCCCGTATTTCTCGGTTATTCGGCTCCAAGTATCCCTCCAATCAGCATACTCTTTGCTCCAACCCACAACATCCTTTACGGCTTCTGCAAGCCTAGACCTCTTTGGAATCACGGCTAAGCCAGTCTCAATAATCGTCTCGATGTCATCGGTCACAAAGGCTTCGCTTATCATAGCGCTTACAAACATCTCCCCGTATATCCCGTTCTTGACATGTGAGAGGCTTGCATCCCTGTACGCTAGCTCAGCAGCCAGCTCCGGGTTCCCCGGAGCCACGTATCCCCACATATCAGCCCTGATCTGCGCGCCAATCCACTCTCTGTAAGGGTTCATGTGGGTTGCCGTCTCAGGAGGCCCTAAGCCGTTCACAAGGTTTCTGTAGGCTGCGCGCTCAGCAGTATAAACCCGGAGATATGGGAGTAAGCTGATCCAGGCCTCTCCAACACTCATAGTGGTGAAGCCTAGGCCGTAATTCTCTAGGATGTGTAGATTAACTATTGTATAGTCTATGTCGTCGTCGCGAGCCATGCAGCTTATCTGGCCGCGTAAGACTCCTATACCAGTCCTCTTAAAATGCTCATCTATATGGCGGATTCTATCCCTCAGCCATCCTGGGGCATCTTCAGGGAGATCGCGAAATGGTGAAAAATAGTCTTCTAGGGGGTAGGAGTCAGCGGTCTTCAGCCAAACCTCGATCTGCTCCCTACTAAGCCCCTCGACAGGCTTCCCAAGCAAGCAGCCAGCGCAACGCCCAAGCCAACCACCATAAATCTTATCAAACAACTCTTCATCAGAGATCCTAACGCTCACTTTTTGGAGCCTCCGTGGGCGCTGAAGAACTATCTCAGAAAAGCTCGAAGGCTCCCTATATGGAAAATCACGCCTAAACGGACATCTTTCTAAAGCTTCAACGAAGCTCCTCAAATCGGCCATCGTCCTAATCTCAATCTTCGAGAATTTTTCCTCGACTTCCTCGACACAATAACCCTCCTCTTTCCTTTCTACTAGCTCATCTCGCGCCATCTGTCTAAGGTCTTCGGGCCGGAAACAGAACACCCACCCCGCGGGATAGAGTCGCAACAAATTATTTAACAATTGTTATAACATGCGATGATTCCACCGGACTCACCCCAAAATTGGTTATTTTGCGGTGCGAATTTTTTGGTAGGCTTGGGCGCAATATAACCTCCTAGAACTTTCGCTCCTCTCGGGACGCTCGCCGCTCCATGCTACTTGAAGGTTTTGGCTAAATCTTCAAACGTCGCGACCTCTATCCCCAATCCGTAGACTTCCCTTATGAACTGCTCAAGCTTGGACTGGGTGACCCAGAAGAATGTGTCGTACGGGGTGGGGAGCTCGCTGACGTTTTCTACTACCCCGTGGATCATGGCGATCGCCCACTTATCGTCCTCCCTAGCCCTCCTCACCATGGCTAGGCATCTCTCGACTGGGTCCTGACGCCCCTCTGTCCTCGCATATGGATCCTCGTATAGCCTGCAGACCCTCAGCTCGGCCGAGCTCTCCACTAACTCGTTCAGACCCTCGTCGGTCGTCCGTGAGTACCTGTAGATCCTAGAGGCGATGTTTTTCACGGCATCGTTATAGAGTCCGAAGGGGTATGCGAGGCTGAGGGGCCTAAATCCGTGTCTGGTCAGCCAGTCCTTGCTGGACTCCAACTCCCTCTCAACGGAGTCCGGCGCAAGTATGTTTAGCCGCGGATGCGAATATGTATGTGACCCTACCTCCCACCCTTTGCTCACCAGCTCCCGGAGATGAGAGAGGCCCATAAGGTCGCGCCCCTCCCACAAGCCCCCAACTAGACCCGTAATCACGTAGACTACGCCCCGATATCCATACCGCTCGAGGATCGGGTAGGCCATCTCGTACTGGTTCAGGTATCCATCGTCGAAGGTAAGGGTAAGAATCCCCCGCCCACTCATCCAAGGGTATAATGTCATCAGTTACGAGATTAAAACTATAGAGCTGGTGGTGATTGATTCGGGGATAGAGGTGGTGGGGAGGGTGATGGCTTATCTGTGGATGAGGCTTAGGGATTCGGAGCTAGGGAGGTATGAGGGATATTACGTGGTCTTCAGGGACTATGGGGCAGACGAGGGCGTGCGACACTACAAGTCTTTCCTAATCATGCAGAGATTCGTCGCCGAGGCGTGGCGAGAGCTATCCGAGAGGTTCCTAGAGGTCTTTAGATACCCTGTGGATAGGGTTCTGAACATCACTCAGACACCTGACGGAATCATTATTGTGCAGAACGAGTGGGATGGAAGGCTGAGGACATGGATGATACCCTCCATTGAGACGCTTAGGTGTCTGATATACGAGGCCACTGCTGGAGAAACGCCGCCGAGAATCTACCACCGTTCAACTCTATAGTCCTAGAGAGGGAGCAGGTAGAGAGGTTCAACATAGTTGCGAGGCCATACGAGTCAAGGTGGATGGGTGTTGAGTAGGTGCCTGCCACGTGAACTCCGAATAAAGTTGTATGATGATGCTGTTGCCCTTCGGAGAGGCGGGCTGACATATAAAGGGATTATCGAGGAGATCTATCGAAGATACGGAGTCAGACTATCCAAGTCTCACATAAGCTACTGGATACGCGGAGCGCATGACCCATACAACGGAAGAAGGATTACCCTCGCTAGAACTGTTGAAGCCCTCTGAGGAGTTGGCGTACGTGATAGGCGCGAAGGTTGGCGATGGATATGTTAGCAAGAAAAGCCGCGTCCGCAAATGCTACAACGACGCCATGATAGGTCTCAAGGCTAAAGATAAGGAGTTCGTTGAGGAGTTTGCTAGATGTCTCGCAAAGGTTCTGGGCAGGAGAGAAATAAGGCCGGGGTATAGGAGATCTTCAGGAAGGTATGTCGTTGAAGTTGGGTCGAAGACGCTCTACGAGCTACTCAGAAAACCAGTAGACCTCGAGAGGCTGAAGAAATACATTGAGCACTGTGAAAGATGCATAGCAGCATTCCTCAGGGGATTCGCAGACTTAGAAGGAAGCGTCAACAAACGTGGTTACATATGTATCTATAACACCGACCAGAGACTACTCATATATGTTAAGGAGCTTCTTAGGAGACTTGGCATAGAGTCAACGGGGCCAATGCTCAACCAACGAGGAACTATAATCAATGATCCTAGGATGGGTAAGAAATACACGCATAACAAGGATTGTCATCGCCTACATATACGGGCCAGCAGTAATATGAGCTTCTATAGATACGTAGGCTTCACAATTACTAGGAAGCAGATACGGCTAGAAAGCTACGTCAAGAGAACCACTAGAAAACCTACCCCTCCCCCAACCATTTCCCCCACTCAACATCCTCAAAATAATAACTAATATTGGGGCCGGCCGGATTTGAACCGGCGACCTCCCGGGCCCAAGCCGGGCATCTTAGGCCATGCTCGACCACGGCCCCCGGCGCTAGCTGTCGGTGCTCGAGAATAAATCCATTATACTTGTTATTGGGCCCGTCAGATGGTTCTTGAGAGGACTTGGAGGCCGGGCATGGGCTCCCCGGAGAGGTATGAGATTAGGGCTCC
This sequence comes from Candidatus Caldarchaeales archaeon, assembly GCA_032249095.1. GTDB lineage: Archaea > Thermoproteota > Nitrososphaeria_A > Caldarchaeales > Calditenuaceae > HRBIN02. Next base: position 5,809 of record JAVVGN010000032.1, read on the forward strand.
ACCGCCTAGGCTCACGTAGGTGAAGTCGCTCGGCCTGAGCCCGAGCAGCTCTATAGCGGTTACCGAGTCCCCGCCGCCAATCAATGTCGATGCCCTAGCCTTTGCTAGAGCCATATACAGCTCCTGTGTCCCCTTCCTGAAGGCCGGCTTCTCATAGACACCCATTGGCCCCTTGACGATTATCGTGACCTCGCGGCCAAGTCTTCCGATGACTCCGCAGTACTCGCGAATCGTCGCGCCGCCTATGTCCTGGATTAGGCCTGGGCATGGGAGTCTGCTGAGGGGGATCTCTTCCCGCCCCCGCCCATCCGCCTCGTAGGCGAAGTCGCTGGGTATCCTGATGACTTCCCTAAGCGTGGCGTCGATCTCCGAGACTGTCTTGAGGAGGTCCAGATGCTTCTTCTGTGCGAGAAACTCTTCGCTAGGGGCGCCGAGACTATGTCCCCGCGTCTTGGCGAAGAGCTGGCCCACAACTCCGCCGGTCAGGACCTCTAGTATGGCGGACTTTCTCTCAACCGCAAACCTCCTGAGCACGTTGAGGCATTCCTTGGGCTTGTTGCCGCCCAGTATGAATACTATCTTGTCGGTGCGTGCCACCAGCCTGTTGAGGGCCTCGAGCTCCCTCTCCATTACTCTCCCCGCATAGGTCGGTAGAAGGGCTGCAAGCCCCACAACCGAGGCGTGGGACCTGTGGGCCACTGAGAAGGCGTCAAGCACGAAGATGTCCAGATGGGGTGCGAGCTTGGAGGGTAGGGTGCTCTTGGCATGCTCCTCGGGCGGCTTCTCTAAATCCTCGTCCTCCAGCTTCCTAACGTTGTCGAGCAATATCGCCTCACCCCTCTGGAGCCCCTTTATCGCCCTAACGGCCTCCTCTCCGGCAACGTCGGGGATGAAGCGTATTTCTCGCTCCGCTAGTTGAGAGAGAATCTCTGCGTGCTGGCTCAGGTCCGTGAAGTCGGGGTCGCCCCGTCTCCCCTGGTGAGCTAGGAGCACGATCCTCGCGCCCCTCGACATAAGCTCGCGGATTGTGATGACATGGGCTCGGAATCGCTCGTTCGGCTGCACCCTCCCTGTCTGGGGGTCTATCGAGGCGTTGAGGTCTATTCGGACCGCGACGCGTCTCCCCGCAGGATCAACCTGATCGAGCGACCGGTACCTGACCTCACCTACGACGGCCACGCCCCGACACCATCAGTACCAGGTCGACTAGCCTGCAGCTGTAGCCCCATTCGTTGTCGTACCATCCGAAGACCTTCACGAAGTCATTCTTCTCGCCTAGGACGAGGGTCTGGGTCGCGTCGAATACGCAGGAGTGGGGGTTGCCGATTATGTCTGAGGAGACTATCGGGTCGTCTGTGAACTCGATGATGCCTTTAAACCTCCCCATCGCCTCCTCCCTAAATACTTGGTTCACCTCCTCCACGCTGACTTGCCTCTCAAGGAGCGCCGACAGGTCCGTGAGCGACCCATTCGCGACCGGCACCCTCATCGCTATGCCGTGAAGCTTCCCCTTAACCTCAGGTATAACTTGGTGTAGAGCCGAGGCAGCACCCGTCGTGGTCGGGATTATCGAGAGGGAGGCTGCCCTAGCCCTGCGGAGATCCTTGTGGTAGAGGTCGAGGAGCCGCTGGTCGTTGGTGTACGCGTGTATGGTCGTCATGTAGCCCTTGAGGAGCCCGAAGTTGTCTAGAAGCACCTTCACCATCGGGGCAAGGCAATTCGTGGTGCAGGAGGCTCCAGAGACCACCGTGTGCTTAGAGAGGTCAAGCATGCCGTCGTTAACGCCGGGGACGATGGTTACGTCAGCGTCTTTGGAGGGGGCCGAGATGATGACCCTCTTTACGCCGTGTTGCATGTGCTTAGCAGCATCAGACCTCTTCGTGAAGAGTCCCGTCGACTCCACAACAACCTCCACGCCAGCCCTGTCCCAAGGAATCTGGGCGGGATCAGCGACGCTGAAGTACATGAACTCCTTCCCATCAATAGTGATTGTGGACTCGGAGGCCTTGACCTCGCCCTGCCACCTCCCATGAACCGAGTCATACTTTATCAGGTGCGCGGTGGTCTTCGGGTCCGCGATATCGTTGAAGGCGACAACCTCGAAGGCCTCGCCATAGAGCGGGTCTAGAAGGGCGGCCCTCAGGAAGAGTCTCCCGATCCGCCCCATCCCGTTTATACCAACTCTTACCGGGGCCACGGCAATACACACACGTGACCCTCGATATATCTATCTAGGGCTCATCTTGCATAGATCTGACCACACATAAATGCGACTCAAGAGGCGGCCAAACCCGCGACATCCAATAGGCAGTTAATACAATCACTCTTTGTGCCGCCACATGTACTGGGATGTGATGTCTGTGATGAAAATTGTTGGTGGCTGTCCTATGGTATTCGAGGACCCGTAGCCTTTATATACGGCCGCTTATGGATCCATGACTGGGTGTCTGAATCGATTACGTTGAGATCCTCGATACAACGCTCCGAGACGGCGCCCAGACGAGAGGAGTCTCTCTAAGCCTCAGGGACAAGCTTAGGATAGCTGAGAAGCTGGACGAGCTGGGCATAGATATTATAGAGGCTGGTTGGCCCGGAGCCAATCCCAAGGACTCCGACTTCTTCAGGTATGCGAAGGAGCATCTCTCTCTCACCCACAGTAAGCTCGCCGTCTTCGGAAGCACGAGGAGGAAGAGTGTGGAGGCTGATAAGGACCCGATCCTCAGGACCCTAGTCTCGATCGACGTGCCCTACGCGGTGATATTCGGCAAGAGCTGGACTCTACACGTGGAGGAGGTTCTGAAGGCTTCACGTGAAGAGAACCTGGAAATGGTTGTCGATACCATACAGTATCTCAGGGAGCACGGCTTCGAGGTGGTGTTTGACGCGGAGCACTTCTTCGACGGCTACAAGGACAACCCAGACTACGCCCTATCCGTGCTTAGGAGTGCCGAGGAGGCTGGCGCCCGAACAATAGTTCTCTGCGACACCAACGGGGGGACGCTTCCACACGAGGTCTCGAGGATCGTGGGCGAGGTGAGGCGAGTCGTCAGGACTCCCCTAGGGATTCACACCCATAATGACGGGGGGTGTGCGGTCGCCAACAGCCTCGTGGCGGTCGAAGGTGGTGTGAGGCATGTGCAGGGGACCTTCATAGGCCTGGGGGAGAGGTGTGGTAACGCTGATCTTGTCCAAGTAATACCGGCGCTCCGCCTCAAGATGGGCTACCTCTGCCTCAAGGATGGGGACTTGGCCAGGCTGAAGAGGCTTACCGAGGTCTCCCGCTTCATAGCCGGCGTCACTGGCTTCTCCTTACCTGTTAACCACCCCTACGTGGGCAAGAACGCTTTTGCCCATAAGGGTGGAGTACACATCGACGCTATGCTCAAGACTCCGAGGTCTTACGAACACATAGACCCGTCGCTCGTAGGCAACGATCGCGTCCTCTCCGTCTCAGAGTACGGAGGCCGGGCCGCTCTCCTCGATCTAGCTAGGAGGGTGGGGCTCCAGCTAACGAAGGAGGACCTAGGCGCCTTAACGGAGCAGATAAAGAGGATGGAGGCAGAGGGCTACCACTTCGAGCCGGCCGAAGCCACCGTGATCCTGCTGCTCCTCAAGCACCTCAAACTCCATAGAGACTTTTTCGAGGTAAAGAGCTGGTGGGTCGAGTCCATAAACATTGGCCAGAAAGTCTCTAGGGCGATAGTCACGATAGCTATCAATGGAGATGTGGTGACGGCGGTGGGCGAGGGGGTTGGGCCGGTCCATGCTCTCGACCTAGCTGTCAGAAACGCCGTATCGAACAGGTTCCCATCCCTCAAGGGGGTCACACTCTCAGACTACAAGGTATACGTCGTGGATAGCAAGGACGGTACCGGGGCCGCTGTAAGGGTATTCGCAGAGTTCGCCTGGAACGGGCAGACGTGGGTGACGACGCACGTCTCCAAGAACATAATCGAGGCGAGCCTAGCAGCGATAATAGATGGGTACCACTACCTGCTATCAGTTCTCGAGCCAGGATTGCTTGAGAAAAAGTAAGAAGGTTAGGCTGTGCGGAACTATTGTGCCGGCTCCAAGATGTATGTGATCTCCACCGTGACTTGGTACGTCGCCTCGCCCGGCATGACGGTCGGCCCCTGAGACCCGGGCGCCCCAGCCTCCACGGCCCTTACCGGCATCGGTACGAATGGGTATCCCTCCTCGGGGAAGCTGACCGTGATGTGCTTGATGCCCTTTATCTGCAGGTTCATGAGGCCCGCCAGTGCCTTGGCCTTAGAAGAGGCGTCTGCGAGGGCGTTCTTGAGCGCTGTGTCCCTTAGGCGTGCCTTAGTCTCGTCGGTTAGGTCGAATGTGACTCCCCAGAGCTGGGTGGCGCCAGCCCCAATCGCGTCTCCAAGTATCTTGGCCGAATCAGCTAGGAGTCGTCCCTCGAGGACGACCGTGATCTGGGACGAGGCTATGTATCCGTTCTGCTGGCACCCCGTGTCAGGCTTGCACTCCCAGTAGGGTCCGACGGAGAGGTAGGATGTCTTAATGTTCTTCTCGGGGACGCCGTTAGCGAGGAGTGATGAAATCACGCTATTCATCTGCCTGCTCATCTTGTCTGACGCCTCGAGCACTGTCTCGCCTCGCGCCTCCACGCCTAAGGTGAACGTGGCCTTGTCGGGAGTGTATCTGATTGTTCCTGACCCCCTGATAGGTAGCAGGATCTCCTTGTCATCGCTTGTCGGTCCCTCTACCTGGGAACCTGTCGACTCTCGGGCTACCGTTGACATGAGGCTCATGGAGTAGAGGGAGGTAGCTGCCACGGCCGCTATCGCTATCAGCGCTACAGCTATGACGTAAACCGGCAAGCTCTGCCCCAAAACCGACTTGTTTCCCTTCACGGCCAGCAATAGGCTGAACAGTATATTTCAAGCTTTGCCATAGTGCGGCGGGGCAGGTAAAGATTTTATCTGCAGCGCACACGTAGTTTTGTGCCACCTGAGCACGGCGACCAAGAGTTCGAGGTTGAAGTCGAGTCACAAATCTCTCCCACAACGAGTGTAAGGGTAAGGGGAAGTGTTAGGGCGCCGAGCCTCGAGGAGGCGTTGAAGAAGATTTGGGGCATCGTTGCCTCGGCAGGTCTGCCCACAGAGCCCGGAGTAAAGCCGTCCCAGGGAGGCGAGAGGCGCTTCCCACAGGAGCTCTTGCCGCATCTCTCCGCCCTGAGTAACAAGGATTTCGTGGCCCTGCTGCTATACTTTGAGGGCCCGATGTCGAGGGAGCAGATAAGCCAGCGGTCGAGGGAGCTCGGCAAAACCATCTCGAAGACCTGGCTCGACACAGAGTTCTTCCGCCGCCCCGTCAAAGACCTCTTTATAGCGGAGACCGATGCTTCGGGCTCGAAGGTCTACAGGCTTACAGAGGTCGGCAGGGTGGAGGCCGAGGGCGTTCTTGCCCGCCTCCGCGGAAAGGCGTAAGCCGAGGCTGGCGCTATCCCCGCGAGATGTGTCGGAGAAAAGCGTCAATCAACGACCTAAGCGGGTGGGATGGGCTGGCTCTCGCCCTCCACTCGTCTAGGTGCTTGGCCAGCTCGGCCACGAAGCCTTCCGGGTCCTTCGCGACGCGCGCGAGGGCCTGGGGTGGAAGATCCCTCAGCGCGATCTCTCTTATCCGGGTCTCCATGAAGGGTCCGAACTCTCCCCTAGTAGTGCTGAGGGCGATTATTCTGCCGCCCTCAGCTATGTAGGAGACTCCCGGCTGCCTTGAGATCTCGAAGCCCCACTCGACTCCCGGCGGAACGAGAGTTTTGATCAGCGCAACCAGCTCGTAAGCCTTCTCGAGCCCTCCACCCTGCCTAAGCTCAACCACCAGCCGCATCACCTTCTCCGCTATCTCCTCCCCACTCATTTTGGCTAGGCTCTGGCGGGGGCTCCGTATAAATCGTGTTCACGACGAGGTGTATCCGCGAGAGCGTGGTGGTGGGGATCCTGCGGCCCCCCACCCTCAGACCCCTCAGGCCCGCCTCCACGACGGGTAGCGGGTTCTTGTGGAAGAAGTCTATCACGGCTCCGAGGGTGCCGAAGTGTGTGAGGAGGGCCTTCGCGGTCTTGTGCCCACACAGCCCCTCAAGTGTGTAGAGGGCCTGCTCCTGGGGTTCCATCTCCCTGCCGCTGACGCGGAGCGGATACTCGCGCCTAGCCGGCTCCTCGCCGAGTCTCTTATGCTTCCACGCCAGGTAGGTCAGCGTCGCCTTAACGTCGGGGGTCGGGATTATCGGTATCCCCCACTCGACCACTATACGGTCTATGAGTCCGAGGATGGCGGCCTCGTTCCACCTGCTCTTCCTATAGAGACCTAGGTATCCCTCTAGGATCAGGATCCTCTCTCCCTCGAAGCTCTTTAGCAGTGTCAGCTGGTCCCAGAGCCTCCCCTTGAGGCTGTTGAGAAAGTCGAATATCCGCTTCCTCTCCACGAGGGCCTGGCCCCGGGCACCCACGATAAGGTAGTCTCCCGCCTCTAGCGGCCTCACCGCAACCTCCGCCACCTTCCTTAGGGACTCGACCAGCCTGGAGCTCTCGGCGGCCTCGTTTGCATCCACCACGATCATGCCATCGCGCTAGAGGGGGCAAGGTTATTAGAATACACTATTTGTGGCGGGCCGCGCCCTCCCCCTCGGCGATAGCTCTTCTACTCGTAGCGTTTGGGCCGGGACTCATATGCAGGTCCTGGCCCCGGCGCGGCGCCATCGGCCCTTGTGGACCTCCTCGCAGCTCATCCATACCCTTTACGCAAGTGGAAAGCCTATCTATCAACACCATAACGTTGTAGTAGAGGGATCCAACTATTGTAATGCTTAAAGTGATTTTGAAAAGGGAAAAGAGAGGGGGAGGGGTTGGATTTTCCCCAGCCAGACACTAGAGAGGCCCAGAAGGCCGGAAGGTGTATCGCTCAGACCACACCACCCTTATAAGATTATCTCATAGGGGTGGGTAGTGTCCAAATAAGTCTTTAAATACTGTCTTGGGGCGTCTATTTCTACTCGCGAGTTTGTTTCACGAGGACCTCAGCTATATAAACCCGTTATTTGGACGCTACCGGAGATGAGCCAAAAAATGCTTATTTGGACACTATCGGCTACTTTGTAGCAAAGCTTTAGCCCGTCGGCTGGATTTTCGCGTCAGGGTTGTTTGACTGGAACGGCGTAAAGCTCCGCCAGATAGGGATCGTTGCTAGCCCCTCAGAGGAAAACCTTGCCCAATGTATCCTCCATGAGGGTGAAGAGAGTCACGACCGAGACCCTCGTCCTGATAGATAATCGTCAGAGCTAGTAGATAATCGTTAGTTATTTAAACCGCTTTATAATATCATGACTAACATAATCGTGATGGTGGCGACGCGCATGGACCGCCGCCGGGCCTGGCCCAATGGTAGTGATGAGGAATGGATCTTCAGCTGAGAGAGCGGATAGAGCTGCTGAGGCAGGGAATGATACATAGGGCCATACTCCCACTCCTGGAGGAGCGGGGCTTCCTGCCGTCCGGCTGGAAGAGGCCGGTCTCCCTCGAGGATATGGAGCTGAGGGAGGAGGGCTGGGTCCCCCTGTACACCAGATACACCACCTGGGAGACCTACGTGAGGGACGACCCCCTAGTCATATACTTCAACACCTTCTACGGCGATGTCCACGAGAGGGCGTACAGATATTGCTTCGTCGAGTACATCCTTCCGTGGAGGAATTATCAGCTCGACCACAGCCTCATAGGTGTCTTCACGAGGCTCAATCTAGTTGAGGGTGGCTATGTCTGGAAATCCAAGCACATGGTCGACATAACTAGTGCTGAGCGCTCCGTCTCGGAGCTGGAGAAGAACTACGACGAGCTCCTGCTGGCCCTGATGGAGGCCGGTGTCTTGGACACCTCCACTAAAGATTAAGCGTGGGCAGAGAGGGGGTGGATACTTGGTGGTGTGCATGTCAGGGATCGCTGGTAGGAGGCTACAGATACTCGTCGTGGGATACAATGAGGACTCCTGCACCGATAAGGCGAGGAGGCTGGCGTACGAGGTCGGCGCGGAGATAGCTAGTCGGGGATGCATCCTCGTCACGGGAGGCCTTGGAGGCGTGATGGAGGCCGCATCGAAGGGTGCGGCGGAGAGGGGTGGGATAACGCTCTCGATAGTCCCGCAGAAGACGATCGACTCGGCGAACCCCTACAGCACCGTGAGGGTCGCTACCGGCCTTAGCCACATGAGGAACTTCGTCAACGTCTGGTCCTCCGACGGCGTGATAGTGGTGGGTGGTGGAGCCGGGACGCTGATAGAGGTTGCGGCAGCCTACCTCGAGGAGAAGCCGATCGTATCCATCGTCGGCTCGGGCGGCGTGGCGGACGAGCTGGCTGGGAAGTACCTCGACGATCGGAGAAAGGTCCTGATCCACGGCGAGCCCTCGCCAAGGCAGGCGGTGGAGAGGCTGCTCAGCCTGATCTCCCCTCGGCCGTGATGACCCTCAGAATCATCGCGGTGTTTGTCTCCCTCACACCCGGAACCGTCCTTATCTCCTCGATGCATCTGTTAAGCTCCGCCAAGTTGCTGACCGAGATCACGACCAGGGCGTCGTACTGCCCCGTGACCTCGTAGACTTTCTCGACGCCCTCGAGGGAGGAGAGTCTCTCGGCCACCTTGGGGGTGGGGACGGTGGGGTCGACCGAGACCATCGATATGGCGTGCACCTGTCCAGACGTGTCCAGCTCGACCGTGAAGCGCCTGATGACTCCCGCGTCTACGAGCCTCTTAACCCTCTTCCGGACGGTCCCCTCCGCCACCCCTAGCTTCCTGCCCAACTCCCGGTAGCTGGCCCTACCGTCCCTCCTAAGCAGGTCTATCAGACGCCTATCAATATCATCTAGATCCACAGGCAAGCCGGCTGCCCATCATTAGGTCTGAGGCCCCTAAATTATTTTTAGGGAGGGCCCGCGCCCGTTGAAGACCTGGCCCCCGACACTCCTTAATAGTTTCTCGGTATATAGGGGGGAACTCGCCGCCAGCCACGGCCACGTCCCTTAAAATATGGCTCACCGACACGCGGGTCGGCATGGAGGTCGAGATTATTCCGCTGGTGGGTCCGCCTAGGAGGGTTAAGCTATCGGTCCGGCAGTCGGAGACGGTGGGTATGCTTCTGGAAAGGGTGATGGAGCTCTTAGGTGCTTCCGGCGGCTTCTTCAGACTCGTGAGCAACGGTAGGGTCCTGGACGACGCCGCAAAGGTTGAGGAGGCTTTGAGCGGGGCGGATGGCCGGCTCTTCTTCTATCCCGAGGTCTTAGGTGGCTGACTCCACAGGTATCCGAGGACCGATAGTGCCAGCACCACGGCGCCTGCCGCGTGGGCCGCTGTGCAGAGTAGGCATATGCTTCCTATCAGGAGGACCTCGACGAGGAGGAGGGCGACGGCCCCCAATACACCGATCACCCCCCACATGAGGAGCAGATGTGGGGGAATCCTCCCAATTCCTGTTAGGAGCGAGAGAAGGAGGGCGACGCCGAACCAGAAGGCCCCCACCGCCGCGATCGGGACGCCCATTATGCTGGAGTAGCTGCTAAGGATGACGGCTGAGCACGAGAAGGTGGAGCCTATCTCGCAGAACTCGGGGAGGGGGTTTGGGAGAGTCAGGTAGGTTGATAAGCCTAGGCCTCCGGCCGAGACGGTGGCTGAGACATAGTAGAGGGTTCTAATGCTGCTGGCGGCCATCCCCCTTCTCATCCAAGAACGCTTTCCAGCGCCCTCTCTAGGGCCTCTCTCGGCTGCTCACCGGGGGGCAGCCTCACCGCCACCTTACCCTCCCTATCTATAATTATGTATGATGGCGTTGCCTGGACGCCGTAGAGGTCCGAAACTCTGCCGCGCTCGTCCCAGACGGCCGTCCAGAATATTCCGTGCCTCTCGACGAACTTCGCACTCTCGCTTACGGGGCTCTGACGATCATCAATCATAACTGTCACAAACACTACACCCTTCGCGCTGTACTTGGTGGCAATCTCCTTGACTATTGGCTCCATATTGTTGCAGTGTGGGCATCTCCACCAGGCGAAGTCGAGGAAAACAACCTTCCCGCGGGCTGAGGAAAGGGTGAAGGTCTCCTCCGAGAGGCCTTGGGGAGTGAGTTTTCTGAGGGAGAAATCGGGCGCCTCCGCCCCAGAATTCGCCCTAGTCAGGGTTGTGGGGTTGATGGGCTGTGGTGGTTGGGCGAGCAGGAAGATTATAAGCCCTACGAAGAGGGCCGCCGGGATAAATGCCGCGATGTAGGTGATCTTCCGCCCGCCGTTCCCTCTTGCTCTTCCTCTCCTCTCTTTTGCCCTCGGGGGCATCGTGACTAGCCGTGCTGGCGCGCTTTTAAGCCTTGCCGACCAACCCCAAGCTACGGGGTGGCGTTCACCGTAAAGCCGCCATCTATCACGAAGACCTGGCCCGTGATGTAGGAGGCGTCGCGGCTTGCGAGGAACGCGGCTAGCTTCCCCACCTCCTCCGGAGACCCCAGCCTGCCCATAGGTATCCTCCTCAGCAGGGCCTCAAGGTTCAGCGCGCCCTCCTCGACCCGCCTCCGAACCATGTCCGTCGCTATGAAGCCTGGCGCAATAGCGTTGACTGTTATGCCGTGCGGGGCGAGCTCGAGTGCTAGGACGCGGGTAAGCCCTAGGATACCCGCCTTCGAGGATGCGTATGCGGCCCTCCACCGAATCCCCATGAAGGATGTGACGGAAGCTATGTTGATTATCCTCCCCCAATTCCGCCTAACCATGTATTCCGACGCCCTCCTCGCGCAGAGGAACGGCGCCTGGAGGTTGACCGAGATGACCCAGCCCCACTCCTCCAGGGTGAGCTCGGGCAGAGGCTTAGCGACGTTGACCCCCGCGTTGTTCACGAGTATGTCTAATCCGCCCATGACTTCCGCGGCCTCGTCTATTACGCGGACACAGCTCTCTGGGACGGAGAGGTCTCCGGAAACCTCCGCGAAGTCAGCCCCCATGTCCCTCAGACGTCTACCCGTCTCCGCGAGCCTCTCCCCTCTGGTGGCATGGATCACCACTCGGCCGCCCTCCCTCGCAATCTCCAGGGCGATCCCCTGCCCGATCCCGCGGCTAGACCCCGTCACCAGAGCGACCAATCCATCGAGCCTCCCCACCTGCACCACCAGCCAGCCGGCACAACAAGCCAATCAGTCCGTTAATAAGAGTTAGCCGTCCCAAGCCAGTAAACTATGTGGGGGGCCGCATCAACCTAAGTCTCTCAAGGTCCTCCGGGGTGTCGGCGTCTATAAGCAGCTCAGGCTGCACCTCCACAAGCGCGGCCCGCTCCAAGTTTCTGAGAACTACTTGCCTCGCACCTTGGTCTCCCCTCAGCTCCAGGAGTTTCGGGAACAGGTCGCGGTGGAAGCATGCCGGGTTACGCGGATCCCCCGCCACGGAGGCCGAGGCGACTAGGCAGTCGCCCTCGAGGACAAGCCGTGCGAGCATCGCTATTAGGGGGGAGGGGGTGAGCGGCTGGTCTCCCCCCAATATAACGGCCGCGCGGGAGTCAGCTGAGACCTCCCGTATCCCCGTCCTAATGCTCGAGGCGACCCCCTCCTCCCAAGCCTCGTTGAAGACGATTCTTACGCCCCCTGCGACGAGACGACTCACTTGCTCGGCCTCGTGGCCAACAACCACTATGACCTCCCCTCCCCCAGAAGCGATCGCGGCCCTCAGGCTCCAGTGTAGTAGTGGCTCCCCCCAGACCTGTATCGCGAGCTTATTCTTACCCATCCTCCTTGAACCACCGGCAGCTAGCAGCACAACAGAGAACTCCCCAACCACGTAGCTACTCTGCACTCCCTCAGATTAATCTGTAATCGGGACATCAGCTAGGACGCTGCACCCGCAGAGCAAAACTCTTATACTATCCATTGCACAACTATATTTCGCGAGAGAGCATGCCGGCAGCAAAGGCAGGTAGGAAGAGGACAGCAAAGAAGGGAGCAAAGAAAGCCGGAGCGAGGAAGAAGGCGAGGAAGACGCGCGTTGCTAAGAAGAAGCCACCAGCACCACCCGCGCCGCCAGCTCCCCAGCAAGGCCAGCCGACTGGCTGAGCGTGGAACATCCGGCAATACCACAACCCTAGACCCATTTTTTTCAGAACTTGTTGCAGAATCACTGCCAAGCATATCCTTGTCTTGTTAGAGGAGGCGCGATGCCAGAAGCACCAGAGCCACTAGGACAGCTCCCCCAACAAGCACGATCTCCGGCCTCAACTTAACCCCCTTAGTCTCCTCCTCGAAGAACCTAAGCAGCCCCGCACCCGTAGCGGGTAGGGGAGCCTCCCTCCTACGCCTTCGCTGCCCACTCACGGATGAGAGAGGCAGGAAGCGATATATATCCGTTTATAAGCCGCCAGGCAGTATTCAGGAATCCCGAAATGATTGGGGGGTAATACGGCTAGGGGCCTCGCGGCTACCCCCCGGCTCACGGTTTATCTATGCTGGCAGCGCGGGCCGGGCGAAGGATGCCCCGCTTGCTTGACGTCATCAAGTGGAGGAGGCCGCCGAGTCAAACCATGAGGGACTCAGGACAGTACGCCGCAAGGCTCTCATCAGCCCTGCTTACCCTTAACGCGCAGATTAATCGGCTTAAAAACAAGTACGCCGGCCTCGAAGCCAGGGGTAAGGAGTACTTCGAGCGGTGTGTCTCGGCCCTCCAGTCAGGCGACGAGGGCTACGCCGCGATATACGCCAACGAGATAGCCGAGCTGAGAAGGATAGCCCGGATAGTGCTTCAGTCTCTCCTAGTTCTTGAGCAGGTTAGGGTGAGGATGGAGAGTCTCCTAGAGCTTAGGGATATCATAGGGCTGGCTCCCGTCCTTAAGGGGCTGCTGGAGAGCGTGAGGAGCGAGATCATAAAGGTCGTCCCAGAGGCGGCCGAGAGCCTCGACGAGCTATCAAACGCCATCGACGGCCTCGTCTCCAGCGCCGGCGTTCATCAACCCATCGCGGTGGAGGATAAGGAGGAGCTCTCAGACGAGGCTATGAGGATACTCGAGGAGGCGCGGGCGATAATTGCGAGGCAGGTCGCTGAGAGCTTCCCTGCGGTACCTACCCTCTCTAGAGAGGAGCGCATCATATACGAGTATATAGTGTCTCTGCCGGAGGGGACGGTTCTGGAGGTGGACTCCTGCTCCAGGGCGCTCGGCATCCCCGAGCAGGAGGTGGAGGATGTCCTGAAGAGGCTTGAGCAGAAGGGGCTCATAGAGGTGGCCTCGCAGACAGAGAGTCCCGAGTGAGGGTGGGGGGGGGGACCGCTGGGGGGCTTAGTATGCCCTAGCTATGTATATGAAGGTCTTCCCCGCGGATCCGCATCCCACGCAGGGCTCCTCGCTCCGTTCCTCGTACTCGAACATATAGCCCCTTACCTCCCCACCCATCTCCTGCCTCATCTTTAACGCGCATTCTTCGGATCCACACCAGCTCGCCCTACATATTTTACCCTCCGATATCATTCTGGCCCCCTCCTTACTGCTCCTCACGGTGACGACCAAATCTCGGAGGGTCCGCCACGCCCTCTCCCTGAGGTTGTCGGATATTAGTCGGAAGGTCTCGGAGACACCGTCAACCAGCCTCTCAACCTTCACGGACACCCTCTCACCCGTATCCCTCCTCGCCAGCACCACCTCCTCCCTCTGCACCTCCCTCGGGCCAACCTCGACCCTCAGAGGCACCCCCCGCCTCTCCCAGTAATAGTACTTCTCGCCCGGCGTGACGTCCCGCCTATCGTCTAGATGGGTCCTAAACCTCTCCCGCAAAATTTCGTAGACCCTCCTCGAATGGGAGTACACGGGCTCCTCCTGACCCTTATACGGTATCGGGACTATCACTACTTGGGTGGGCGCAACAGACGGGGGGAATATGGGGCCCAGATCGTCGCCGTGTTGTGCGACAATAGCGGCCAATACCCTGCTGTAGCCGAACCCGTAGCAAAGCTGCCATCCATACCCCTTCCCACCCTCCTTCTTCTCGAACACGATGTTAAAGACCCTCGAAAAGTTAGTCCCAAGGTTGTGGACTGTCGCGACCTGGTTCACCTTGCCATCAGGGTTCCATGAGTCGAAGGCGACAGAGTAGTCGGCCCCCGCAAACTTGTCGAAGTCGGGGCGCCTAAGGACGAGGTAGGCTATACCCAGCTCATCGAGTACAGTCTTGTAAATCGCTATGGCTCTTCTCAGCTGGGCCTCGGCCTCCTCAGCCGAGGCAAAGACGCTGTGCCCCTCGTTCCAAGGGATCTCTCGAACCCTGTATAGGGCTCTGGTAGCCTTCGTCTCATATCTGTAGACGGAGCAGCTCTGGTGGACCTTGAGGGGCAGGTCCGAGTGGTTGTTTATCCAGATCGCGAACATCGGATACATGATCGTCTCTGAGGTGGGCCTGAGTATGAGGGGAGCCTCAGCCTCCTCACCCTCTCCGCCCAGCCTCAGCTTCCCCACGGCGAAGACCTCCCCCATAAATCCCTTAATATGCTCGGCCTCCCGCGAGAAATTCTCAAGCGTAGCCACAAGCGGAAAATACATCGGCAGGTGGCCATCAGCCTCCAGCAGCTCCTCTAACATCCTCCTCACCCTCTCGATCACAAACCAGCCCTGCTCAAGATAGACGTAGAAACCCTTCACAGGATATCTAGTATCCGCGAGCCTAGCCGTCAAAAGGATGCCGTCGAACCAGTCGCTAAAATTCCTGAACTTCTCAACTCCAGTTTTCCCCGTGGCAATAGGCCCTCCCAGCCCAAAGCCACCCCAAACCCCATATATAAAAATAATCACCATACTGCCTTGTGGCCTAATTCCTATGATTCGATTTTCCCCTCTCCGTCTGGTGCCCGGTTTCCTACGTTGTTACGGCTCTCAATAGCATGTTGTATATGAGCGCCTTGATCGTCAGCTCTGAGTCCATCCATC
>JAVVGN010000033.1:0-20091 GCA_032249095.1 Candidatus Caldarchaeales archaeon
CGAAGTGCTCCATAGCATCCACCAGCCTCCTATACTCCTCTCCACAGGCAGGGCACGGCCATACCCTAACCCCCTCCCTAACATGGTAAGGGAAGAAGGTCCTGTGGGTCCCGGCCCAGGCCCAGCCCTCAGCAGCGCCCTCGGGCGGCAGAACCCTCACCGACCTCCTATCGTAATCCACAAGCGGCCTAGCCACCAGGGAATAGTCCTCGATGGACTTGGCGCACTCGTCGCAGTAGTTGCTGGTAATGCCTGTCCTTCCGCAGACCCGGCAGAACCCTCCGCCAGGAGCGGGGGTCCCGCACGGCCTCCCCTTCAGGGCCGTCACACCCGTTAGGGGGGCCTCGGCCCCGCACCTGACGCATCGTAATCTGCTGACCTCGCCGCCAGCGACCTCAACCAGCTCGTGGCCGAAGAGCCTGTAGACCCCCTCACCTGCTGGCTCGGGAGCCACAGCCTCCGCGGCCACCTCCTCGACCTCAGCGGGCTCCTCCTCAAGCCTTAGTTGCTTAGGCCTACTCAGTTCCTCCATCGGCTCCTCCGACACTCCTACCTCCTCCCCAGACTCCTCAGCCGTCTTCTCCAAGCCCTCGGCCTCAACCTGCTCCACTACCTCCTCTACCTCCTCGCGCGGCGGCTCCCGGGAACTGCCCGGCCCCATCAATCTAGCCTCATCAGGTTGGGAGCCCTACCCGGGCTTGGGGTCGGCCGGAGCCTATGGGCTCCCGGACAACCACCGCCTCCTCCAAAGCCTCGCCTCGGCCAGGCTCCCCGGAACTGTCCGGACGCGACGCGGGACGACCCCCTACGCCCCGCGCCAGTTGGTTGGTGGGGGCGATAAACATGCGCTCCTCTGGACTCCGGCGGAGCCCCGGCCGCATCCTCGGACTCCTCCTCGTCCTCAAGCCTCAGCCTCAGAGCGGCCTCCCCGCTCTCCTCGGCCCTCAGCGACTCCTCCACCTGCGGCTCAGCAGTAGCCACCACCTCCGTAACAGTCCTCTGCTCCACCCTAGCCTCAGCCGGAACCCCGATAATCTTCAGAGGCCTCGGCCTCCTAGCAGTGTATAGCCTCCCGTTGTAGAAGACGAGGACTCCCTTCCTAGCCTTGCCGGTCCTAGGATCTATGGCCATCTCCGCGATGTCTCTCGGTAGGTTCTGGATCGCCGTAGATATGACGGCGGCCACGTCCCTCGGCATGTGCCGCGGTAGCTGCTCGGGGTCGGGGCAGACCAGGACGACCCCAACCCCGTATCCCCGCAGCTCGTTCACAATCCTCTCACCCATCGACGGAAGCTCGTCTAGCCTCCTAGGCCTAACATAGTTCTGAGCCTCCTCAGCTATCACCAGCGTCCTCAGCCCATCATCCATGCCAGCCCTAGTCGCCCTCCGATAGAGAGTCGTCAAGACATAGTTGGCGTAGAGAGTCTTCAGGTATATGCTCGGCAGGCCCCCTAGGTCATAGACGACGACCCGGGAGCTACCGTCAACGCTCTCATCCCTCCTCTCCTCATCCACCAGGAGGACGAAGAGCCTCCGTATCAGCGCCAGATACATGTTTGACTCTGCGTATCTGCCCTCCTTCAGCGCTATCTCCGCATGCCTCTCCAGCACCCTGACGATCTTCTCCGTCGTCGGGACCCCCCTCCCATACTCCTCCACAAGGACCTTCAGGAGGAGCAGGGATGAGGGCGGAGTGATGTCTATCACGTCCCTACCCATCTCCCGGATCAGCTCCACAGCGACCAGCGCCTTCTCCCGGGCCGACTCACCCGGGACATCCCAAACGTTCCGTATCTTCCTGATCACTGTAGCTCCCCTGATCCTCTGAGAGTACTCTCCCTTCCAGTCTATGACTACTACCGATACTCCCCTGTCAACTGCCAGCTTTACGGCCCTCAGAGCTATCATCGTCTTACCAGAGCCAGTCGGCCCGAAGACAAGCGCGTGCCTCCTAAGCTCCGGGAGCGGTATCACTCCGAGAAGCCTCCTAGACCTCACCAGCGCAACCGCGACTACTGCCGTCGTCGCTATGAGAACTATCAGTAATACAGCGCCAGCAACTATTCCCGCGTCTAGCTCGACGGCTATCGGCCTCACCTTAACGCCATACCTCGCCAGAGAAGCTAGAGTGTTGTTGATAGCCCAGAGCATCAGCGGTATACCGACGGCTAGGATGACCAGCGTAGCCACTAGCCTCCTCACTCCTCACCCACCTCTATCCTCTCTGAGTTCCTCCTCCAGAGCCTCGACGCCTTCCTCAGAGGCCAGTTGTGTATCGGACACCTAGTAGACCTGTATGCTAGTCCACAGTGCGTGCACCATCTCCAGCCCTCCGCGTAGTCCGCCAACCTCCTCGCCACGACCCGTCTGCCGTCCGAGAAGATCACCACGACGAATCCCTGCTCCTCCTCGAAACCCACCCCCATAGGCGGCTCGCACTCGTCGATACCCGGGGCGTGCCCTTCGAAGCCTACAACGTAACGGTGAGGGGCGTCGGGGACATAGAGGTGCTCAGGACGGGAGTAACCCACGGCGGCGCCGAGGAGACCATCAGGATCTCATCCTCAAGCATAGTCGTCAGGGTCTCAGACATGCTTGGGAGGCCTATAGAGGGCGCGGGCGTCAGGATCCAGAGCCAGAGGATCCCGGGAGTGCTCGCTACCGCCACCACGGGCCCTGACGGAGCGGCTAGATTCACCAAGGTTCCAGCAGCTCTTGCACCCTTCATAGTCACGGCAACATATGGAGGAAGGACAGAGGAGAAGCTCACGGGTCCAGGAGAAGCATCCATAACTATACCCGCGATAGCAATAGGTGGAACACTGATAGACTCTTGGATCGTATTCGCCGCGATCGGCCTACTAGCCGCGGCAATAGCGACACTGCTGGTCGCCAGAGCCGTTTCGAGGAGGAGGGGAAGGACGTGATGAGTCTCCACCCCTCAGATACCGATAGCTCTTCCCCAACGCGTTGCCCTCTATGTCGCGCCTCAGCCCCAACCTCCCCAACTCCTCGACATCCTCATCCGTGACCGGGTGGGACACCCACCTCTCCTCATAGACATAGTACTTCTCACCCCTATAGACGTATATGATGCTGTAGTCTCCATACTCCTCGCTCTCCCTTGAGAAGGCCCAGGAGGGCTCGTAGCCGTGGAGCCTGAAGAGATCCGAGACCCGCTCCGAAAGGATACTCCTAAGCCTCATCCTAAGCTCCCTATCAACCCTACGGAAGCTCTTCGAGCCCGTGGTGAGGACGGCGAGGTGGTGGGCGTCGTCCACCATCCTCTGGACCAGGCTGACGACCCTGCAAAGCCTCTCGTTGAACCCGCTAAGCCCCTCGCGCCCACCCCCGGCGCTCACAACCACACACCCCTAACCACCAGGCTCCACCAAACCAGTCAGAGACTATCTCCGACTGCACCGCTAAAAAAGCGTTGGGGCCCCGCCGAGGGGCCGCCACAGCTTTTATCACACCTAGGAGGAGTGGGATGCGGAATGTCTGAGGAGGAGGTAACGACCTACTCGGGCCTCGTGAGGATACTCCGCGAGAGGATAGCGGGCTACGTCAGGGAGGGCGTGGAGAGGGCGAGGGCGCTGAGGGAGCTAGTCAGGCTCGTCGGAGAGCCCATCGAGGTCGGGGGCAGGCTCTGGAGGGGCAGCGTCGGAGCCGCGGACGGGGGAAGCTCGATACTCTCCTTCGCCGACAGGGACGTAGGCTTCATATCCGCCATAACAGTGGTGGACGACGGAAGGGGATTCAGGAGGAGGTTCAGGGGAGGCCTCATAACACAAAGAGAGGATGAGGGGGATGGAGAGTTCTCCGACAGGCTAGACGTCGAGAGGGAGGAGATGATGCTCTCGCTCGCGGCCGAGGCCGTGGAGGACGCGTCGCTACTCATAGTTGACGGCCCCCTAATACCGAGGCCGAAGTACTCCGGAGAATACACATACCAGCTTGGGAGGCTGGTCTCGGAGGCCGAGAGGGCGGGCACAGCCCTCGTAGGATTCGTGAAGAGGCCCCAGAGCAGCTTCCTAGAGGAGCTGAGGGAGACGGGACTGACCGACAGGGCGGCCCTATACATGATCCTAGAGGAGGGGCAGGCGTACCCCTGGCCTCCTAGGAGGAGGGGGGATAGGGGCGAGACGATATACACATACATCAGGCTGGCTCCTCCGCCTGGCGCTGGGGTCTTCAGGGTGGACGCTCCAGCCTGAATGGGTGAGGACGGGCTCCTAGATGTCTTGAGGCACATAGTGGCTACGTCGGACCCCGTAAAGTCTGTCCCAGCGATAGTATCCAAGGCGGACGAGGAGGTGAAGATGAGCAGGAGGCTGGTGAGGGAGCTGTATAAGGAGGTCTTCGAGAGGGAGGCCAGCAGGGCAGAGCCTAGGCTCTGGTCACTAGTCACCCTGAGGTGGGGGGAGGAGTGAGGAGCCTAGTCGGATACGTGATGGCCTCTGATGGTGTATACGGGCCCGACAAGGTCGAGGTCACGCTGACTAGGAGCGCGACGGTCCACAGGGGAGAGTACCTCCTAGTCGAGCTTGATGGTAGGAGCGTCATGCTTCAGGCCGAGAACGTCTACGTCAAGCGCCAGACATCGAGCTACGACGAGAAGCTCGTGAGGGACGGAGTGATTAGGGAGGACGAGGAGAGGGTCGTAGCGAAGGCCGTCTGCTGGCAGGTAGGATACCTGGAGGCAGGAGAGCTCAAGCCCTACCTCCACCCAATACCTCCACTCACACCGGTTTACAGGCCATCAGAGCAGGAGCTCGGGGAGTTCATAACTCCTGACGGCCCCTCGATAAGCATAGGGACAATATACCCGACATCTATACCCCTTAGGTTAGACCTGAGGAGGCTCTTCAGGCAGGGAGCCCTGATAATAGGTGGGATAGGGACGGGGAAATCCACCCTGATGCTGACCCTCATGGTGAGGATGCTCCAGACTGTAAGGAGCCCACACCTACTACTCATAGACTGGGACGGAGAGTACAACACCAGAGTATTGGGGGAGGAGGCGGAGAGGGCCGGCGGATACCTCAGGCTCACGGCGCCGCTGAGGCTTGTCAGGAGGGCGAACTACCTCTCCCCGACAAACGCATATAACAAGCTCCGACAGCTAAGCGGCAGAAGCGCCAACGAGAGGATCATGAGGGCCTTCTACGCAGTAGCAAAACAGCTAGAGAAGGGTGGGGTCCAGGCGGTGGAGTGGAGCCGCGCCGGTCTAACAAAGCTCGTCGAGAGGGTGGCGGACCAGGGCCTGAGGAGGGAGGCTGAGGAGATTGTCGGCAAACTAGTGGGAGAGTCTCAGGGAGGAGAGGTAGACATTGTTGAGGCCGTGAGGAGCAACGCCCTGGTCCACATAGACATGAGCGGGGCCCAGAGCTGGGACGAGATAGTGAACGCGGCCAGGGAGGCGGTGGAGGAGTGCTACAGGGAGGCTAGGACGGATCAAAGCTTCGGCGTGGCCGTCTTCATAGACGAGGCCCACAACTTCGTCCCCCAGTCTCCCTCCGAGGGAGCAGCTAGCAGGCAGGCATACGAGGAGATGATACCAGTGATGAAGCTGGTCGCCACGACCGGCCCGAGGAACGGCGTCCCCCTATTCATAGCCACGCAGAGGCTCTCGGAGGCAGACAAATTCATAACCACCCAGATGGGCCAGAACATATTCGCCTTCAGGGTAGAGGACGTGGACCTGCTGAGGCTGAGGGAGATAGTGGGGAGCGACATAGCATACACAGCCAGAACGCTGCCTAGGGGACACTGCATATACAAGGGGCACGCGCTGAGGGTCCAGAGGCCCGTGATAGCCGTCGTGGAGAAGGCCGGAGACGTGGCCAGCGTCGGAAAAGACCTACTAACGAGGTGGACGCAGGGATAGATGCCGTGCACACATGGAGAGCAGGGATACAGGACATGCGGAGAATGCGGCCGGGAGGTGAACTACTGCAAGATCTGCGGAGAGGTCCTAACACCATGCAGATGTCGGGAGAGCTGACATAGTAGCGCGATAGGCTGTCCCTTAAAGCCGCATCAACCTTTGTATGGGGGCTCTGAGAGCCGTGAAGGAAGGAGCTGGAGAGGGCCCCAAGCAGGGCCACAACTGCTTAAGTATCGTTCAGCCCTCTGTGGGTTGTGGTGGATGGTATGTCGGGTGGGGGGCCGATCCTGAGGATAAGGAGCTTCAGGGCCATGTGGCAGCTCTACCTAGAGGTCCTGTTCCTGCCACTAGTCATACCTATGATCCTGGGCATGGTGCTCTGGCCGCTCATAGGAGGCTATGGCGGCATCACCCTATTCATTCTAGGTATTGCCGGAGGACTCTACCTGAGGTTCTTCCACAACGGATTGACTAGGAAGTGGATTGAGGTCCATAGGCACGGGCTGGTGGTGGGGACTGAGTATATTCCGTGGGGAGCGGTTAGGGATATAGACTACACGACAGCTACCGAGGCGACGGTCCTGGGATCCTACAACATCCCATGGAGGTATGAGGATGTTGCAACCGTGAGCGTCCTGACGGTCGATGGGAGGGAGAGGAGGTTCAGGCTCAAGATGGACGGCCTCAAGGCCTTCGCCAGGGCTGTGAGGGAGGCTCTGGGGGAGGGTGCTCCGGAATCGATGAGGGAGGAGTAGCATGCCCACTCCCCCAAGATACTCTAGGGGCAGAGGTACTGCGGCCACTGCTGCGGGTGGATACGCGATGCCGGGGCGAGGTGCCCGAGGTGCGGCCACACCCTCAGGTGGGGCCCGAGGAAATATAGCAGGAGGAAAAGGGTCTCAGATGGTAGAGAAGCCAGCAATAGCCACGGAGTAGACGAGAACGGTCGCTAGAGCGGCCTGTACGAGGAGAGCCTTGTGGAGCGTCTTATGCCTATAGATTAGGGCCGCCGAGATTACTCCGGGTCCTCCGCCCGTCACCGAGTACCAGACGATGCTCCTCTCGCTCAGCCTCCAGCCCTCCCTAGCGGCCTGGGCCTTATCTATCCTCATGGCTAGGAAGCCTAGGGCGGAGCTTGCCAGCATCATGGCCGGGACAGCAGGCATCGTCGCATACACGGTCCTGGCGGCGTGGTCGAATAGGAGGGACAGGAGGTTAGCGACGGGCAGCAGTGCGGACACGAGGAAATCCACTATCAAATTACCCGTAGAGGGGAGCACCGAGAGGGCAGACTCAAACCCAAAACCGCGGCCCAGGAACCTGACAGCACCATACACTATCCCAGAAAGCAGGGCCGTGAAGAGCCCTAGCCCCGCGAGGAGCTTCAGGAGCTGGACGGCCGCGTAGGCCGAGGCCAGGAAGAGTAGGGCCGCGAAGGCTACGGCCTTCAACACCACGACCGTGCTGGGCTGGGAGAACATTAGCTGGAGGCCCCTAGAGACTCCCCAGAGAGGGTCGGACATAGACCTCGAATAGAAACCCATGACCCTGAAGGCCAGGGAGAGGATGTAGGCGAGGACGAACAGGGCGGCTATCCACCTCGGCGCAGGGTTGAGGAGATGCCTAACCAGGCCTCCATAAGTATCCCTCCGAGCCACCACAGAAGCCCCAACAACCCAACATTATTTTAGCGCTAAGGGGGGCCACCACTACTTAATACCGAGGAGAGTAAGTCTGGCTCTGTGAGCGTTGCTAGGGTTTGGGAGGGTGGGTCTCAGAGGCCACAGACAGCACAATCTAGAGACGCGAGCCTTGAGCAGAGGCTGAGGGACTTCCTGAGGAGCGGTGGGGACTGGGAGAGGTCCAGGACAAGCATTCCCGGAGTCTTCGTCGTCAAGCTTCCGGGCCGGGGCCCGAGGGGTGCGGAGCTCGCGCTGGAGATAAACCCCGTGGACGGCCAGGGCCAGCCTAGGAAGAGGAGGGGATACATGGTGAGGGGAAAGGCCGAGCTTGAGGAGCTCTCAAGGATACTCTCGGACGCGAGGCTTGCAAGGCTCGCAGAGGCGCTGGAATCCGTCAACCCAAGGACAGTCAGAAACGACTCAAGGATGATAGACGTCTAGAGGAGGGCCACCACTCGTTAAATAACGTGTGGGCATGAAAAGTGGACGTGGCGTCGCTTGCACAGGCCAAAGCGATTGGCATCATCGGCTCTATCCTTGTGCTTTTGTCCCCGATCATAGCTTTGACGACCCTCGCTCCTCCGCTCATGTTCTTCGCCGACGTAATTTTGGGCATCGTCTTCGCCAGCGGGACGGTCGGTCTGGTCGGGTCGGTATTGATACTGGTAGCTGTCAAGAAGATCTCCGATGCGGTGAACGACAGGGAGATCTTCAAGAACGTGTTGATGGCGGTCATAATCCCGTTGGTGGCTATCGGGATCGTTGTAGCCGTGGGGCTGAGCATAGTGATGTACGCGGGCCCTATCATAGTTGACGGCAATTATCTAGCTGAGGGTGGCTATCCGCGAACTGATGTTGTACTCCCTCCCCTCCCCACCTTCCTAGATCTCCCAGTCATCACCCTCATGATGCTGCTCGGAATGTGGGCCGCGCTGATCGTCTCCGCGTGGTTCCTCAAGAGGGGCTACGAGCGCATAGCAATCAGAATAGGGACGAGGACGTTCAGAACTGTGGGCCGCTTGTACTTCTACGGTACACTACTTGCTATCGTCTTGGTCGGGCTCGTCCTCCTCTTCATCGCCGGGGTTCTTCAGATCAAGGCGTTCTTCACCCTGCCTAAATCCCAGCCGATACCGCAGGTTCAGGTGATTTAACCCCAAAGAAGCGTCGGGAGAAGACTAACCATTTCCTGAGCCCTTCTTCCAGTAAACATCGCCCTCAGGGCCACGCCCCTCATAACATCGCGAAGTCCAGCATGAGGAGGGGCCACTACTCGTTATATAACGTCCCGAGAGTCTCTTGTTGATGCTGGTAGTTAAGAGGGATGGGAGGAGCGAGGCCTTCGACGGCTCCAGGATAGAGAGGGCGGTCCTGAGGGCGATGAGGGAGGTGGGCAGGGGCGACGGAGACGCTTGGGCAGCCTCGGTGAGGCAGGAGGTGGAGGAAATTCTGAGGAGGAGGGGCGTGGAGAGGGTCCACGTCGAGGAGATCCAGGACCTAGTCGAGCTCTCCCTAATGAGGATAGGGCTATACGACGTGGCCAAAGCATACATTCTCTACAGGAAGAGGAGGGAGGCTGAGAGGGTCGAGAAGAGGAGGCTCCTGGAGGGCAGGGAGCCCCAGAGGTGGACGAAGAAGGCACTATCGGTAAACGCGGTAAGGCTGCTGGCATCTAGATACCTGCTGAGGGGCCCTGACGGGAGACTCGTGGAGGACCCGGAGGGGATGGTTCTCAGGGTATGCAGCGCCGTGGCGGCGGCGGAGGCCGGCCTTGGGGAGCCGGACACCCCGGTGCCCCAGGACTTCGTGAGGAGCGAGTGGATAGACAGGGACGTCATGCGGCTGTCGGGGCTGGGGCCGGGCTACAGCAAGCTCCCGTCGAGGGCCGTCGAGGCCTTCAGCCTCTTCAAGAGGCTCCTCTTCGAGAGGCGCTTCCTCCCCAACAGCCCGACGCTCTTCAACGCGGGCGCTAGGCTGGGGGAGCTCTCGGCTTGCTTCGTCCTGCCCATCGACGACTCGCTCACGGAGACGGAGGACAGCATACTCCCAATAATCACGAAGTGCGCCATGATATTCCAGAGCGGAGGAGGAGTAGGGATAAACTACTCGAAGATTAGGCCGGAGGGAGACATAGTGGCTTCGAGCTGCGGAGCCGCCTCAGGCCCCGTCTCCTTCATGAGGCTAGTCGATGCGGTGGCTGAGACGATTAAGCAGGGGGGAAGGAGGAGGGCCGCTAACATGGGTGTCCTGGAGGCGTGGCACCCCGACATACTGAAGTTCGTCTCGGCTAAGGAGAGGGGAGGCCTGGAGAACTTCAACTTAAGCGTGATGACGGACGAGGAGTTCTGGGAGGCCTACCGCACCAACAGCAGCTACCCACTAGTGAACCCGAGGACTGGGCAGAGGGTTGGGGAGGTAAGCGCCAGGGAGCTAGTATACGAGATAGCTAGGCAGGCGTGGGCCACGGGAGACCCCGGACTCCTCTTCAAACACCACATAAACAGGCTGAACCCCCTGAGGAGCGCTCTAGGAGACATAGTGGCCGTGAACCCGTGCGGCGAGCAGCCACTATACCCATACGAGTCCTGCAACCTAGGCTCGATAAACCTATACGAGCACGTGGATAGGGAAGCGGGGAGGATAGAATGGGAAAAGCTTAGGGAGACAGTAGAGACAGCCGTCAGGTTCCTAGACGACGTAGTGACCGTGAACAGGCACCCATTCCAGAGGCTCTCGGAGGAGAACAGTAGGCACAGGAGGATAGGGCTGGGAATTATGGGCCTGGCAGACATGCTCTACGCACTACACATACCATACAACAGCGAGGAGGGATTCACCACTATGTCGAGGGTGATGGAATACATAGCGTACCACGCATATAGATCTTCGGCGGCGCTGGCGGAGGAGAGGGGAGCTTTCCCGCTCTTCGGTAGCAGCACATACGCCTCCGGAGCGCTACCGATAGAGGGGTTCCACCACCCCGAGTGGTGGACGATGGACTGGGAGGGCCTGGCGGCGCGGGTGAGGAGGGGGGTCAGGAACAACCACGTAACGACCGTCGCACCGACCGGTAGCATAAGCATGATACACGACGTATCCTCTGGACTGGAGCCACAATACGCACTAGTATATGAGAAGCAAGTCACGGTAGGAAGCTTCTACTATATAGACATCGAGCTTGAGAGGCAGTTGAGGGAGAACGGTCTATACAGCGAGGAGACTCTTAGGAGGATAGCCGAGAACGGGGGAAGCCTCAGGGGGATAGAGGGGATACCTGAGGAGATGCAGGAGGTATTCGTGACGGCGAGGGAGATCCCCTGGTGGGACCACCTCAGGGCACAGTGGGAGATTCAGAAGTGGGTCGATGCTGCCGTGAGCAAGACGATAAACATGCCCGCATCGGCGACCGTCGAGGACGTCCTGAACGCCTACGTGACCGCCGAGAGGATCGGCCTAAAGGGAATAACGGTGTTCAGGGACACTAGTAAGGGCGCACAGGTCCTGAAGGCAAAGCCAATAACGGCGACGGTCTCTAGGAGGAATAGGACCCTTGAGGTCCTCGGAATAGGGGGTGGGGATGCTTGAGTAGGGAGGATGTCCTGAGGTTCGTGGAGGAGAGGATAGAGCAGCTTAGGAGAGAGCTACAGATCTACGAGGAGCTGAGAAACATATTGATGGGTGGCGGTGCGCCCGTGGAGCCGACGGAGGCCGACCTGGACAGCCTCCCATGGAGACCATACCAATCGGGGACGGGCGAGTGGGTATACCAGGACGAGGCTCCCGAGGCGCTTGTCGAGAGGCTAAGGAGGGAGGGAAAACCAGTCAGGATAGGGAAATACTTATACAGCCTTAGGGTCGGCGCAACTGGCAAGACCTTCGTGAGCAGGAGGGAGGCGAGGACAGAATGAGGAGTTCTAGGAGGCCCGAGAGGTGCCCCGAGTGCGGCGGCCAGAACCTAGTCCCGGAGGGTAGGTGCCTCGTCTGCCTTGACTGTGGCTGGAGCGCCTGCCAAGTGTAGAAGGCTCATAAGCCCCCACGCTCTGGGAAAATCTATGAACAGGGACCCTGATGAGGAGTTCGAGTTGTTCAGGAGGGTCGTCGAGACGACCAAGAGATACCTGGACTCCCTTGAGGCGCTGGACGACTCCTTCAAGGGCTTCGACATAAACTCGATCTTTAGGGAGCTCCTAATCCGCATAGACATATACCCCGTAGGGACCAAGCACCTCTCGAGGTATTTCGGCCTCCCATACGACCCCCTATCCCTCTACGTCCTAGCCATGACGATGCAGCTCCTAGCGATCCGCCACGGAGTCAAGACCCCCAGCGGAAACCACGGAATATACTACAGCACAAAGACGAGGCAATACTACCTGGTGGGCGGGAGCTTCGACATCGAGTCCAAGAGGTTCGACTACATAACGGCAAGGCTGGGGAGGGAGGAGCTGGCCGTCTCGGTCAGGGAGGCGATCGAGAGCCTAAGGGGGCGGCCGAGATGGGGAGAGTATATAGCCTAGCATCAACCCTCACAGTAATTTTTATCGCAGGGCTTATAGCTGGAGCCCTCCTAATGTATTCGTCGGCAACCCAGCAGTCCAGGACAACAACAGTAACCACCACACTCTACACAACATACACCACGACGGAGACTGTTAGGGATGTCGAGGCGGTTTGCTTCAGCAGGGCCGGGAGGTGCGACGACCTACTGACAGGCCTGATAAGGGGCGCCAAGGACAGGATATACGTGGCCATCTACTCCTTCACAAGCGACAGGCTGGCGGAGGCCCTGATAGAGGCTAGGAGGAGGGGGGTTGATGTGAGGGTTGTGATGGAGCGCAGGGAGGCCAACGTGACGGGCTCGGAGTATCCCCGCCTCCTAGGCGCCGGAGTAGAGGTCAGGCTTGACGCGAGCCCGGGCCTGATGCACCACAAGTTCATGGTCATAGACGGAGAGATAGTTGTTACGGGCAGCTACAACTGGTCAGCCGCCGCCGAGGAGAGGAACGACGAGAACCTAGTCGTGATTAGGGACAGAGGCGTGGCGGGGGCCTACGAGAGGGAGTTCCAGAGAATCTGGAGCCAATCACCACCCTAGACTACGTGAAGAAGAGCTTCTGCTCCTCCGATAGATTAGTAGTCTTTATCAGCCTAGACCTCTTCGCAGCCTTTCTCAGTACCGCGAATCCGCAGGAGGGGCACCTATAACCTCCCCTTATGAGGCGATCCAGCTCGACCACGCCCCCACACCTGACGCACTGATACAGAGTCTTAGGCCACTCGGACATCCAGCCGAGGCTCTACACAACGTTATTTATTCGGTAGGGCCTGCCGCTCATCCCAGCGAGACGAGGGCCACAACTCGCTATAAGGGAGCGCTCCGATGTGGTCTCTGGTGGTGCGTCGTGTTCAGCATGCGTCTCGCAAACGCGGGACATGCCGCCGCCCTCTTCAGGGCGGTTGCGGCGGTGGTGGAAGAGGCGACCTTCAGGGCTACGGAAGAGTCTATAGGGCTGGTCTCTATGGATCCCGCCCACGTTAGCCTGGTGGACTTCGAGCTATACAGGGAGGCTGCTGAGGAGTATAGGGCGGACGGCGGGGCAGAGATCACCATAGACGTGAGGGAGGTTCTGAGGTTCCTGAAGAGGGCCAGAAAGGACGAGGCGCTGACGCTCCAATACGACGGGGAGAGGAGGAGGCTGAGCATAATCATCGAAGACCCGACGGGGTCTAGGGTCAGGAGCTACCAGCTAAACACGCTAGATATGGGGCGGGAGCCCCTAAAGACGCCAAGCCTATCCTTCAAGGCCCACGCAGAAGTATCCACCGAGGCCCTATGGGAGGCGGTTGAGGACGCTGGGCTTGTGGCAGACCACCTAGAAGTAACGATAAGGCCAGAGGGCGTGGTCTTCAGGGCTGAGAACGACGATGGCGTGGCGGCGGAGAACGTTCTCCCGGAGGAGAGCCTGACGGTATATAAGATAGAGGCGGAGGAGGAGGCCAGCGCTAAATACAGCTACGCATATCTTGAGAGGATTGTCGGTGCAGCTAGGGGGCTCTCGGACACCGTAGCCATAGAGCTAAGCCCCAACATGCCCATAAGGCTCAGCTTCCCAATCCACGCAGGAAGGCTCCAATACCTATTAGCCCCGATGGTGGATTGAGGGCCACAAGTCTTGATATCCTCATTCGTAAGAAGTGGTGTCGTGATGTGCCCTAAAGTTGGTTGGGGTTTGAAGAGGGGCAAGGAATTTAAGGTGATCCACGATGAAGAGGGCTTGCCGTCGCTCGTCATAGATAACGTGCCGTTTTATGTGGACATGTTTGTGGATGAGGCCGGTTACGAGGTTCTTGAGAGGTATTATCTCGTCCTCGATTTTAAGAACGGCGGATTGGCGGCTGAAGTGACGCAGACGTGGCTTGATGTCGAGACAAGCCACGAACTCAGTTGCGGCCACTATTCGTTGGATCAGCTCGATGAGAGGGTCAGAGGCGCGCTAATCCGCTCAAGGAGGCTACAGGAAATGAGCACCAAAATCCTTCAAAGATTCGTCAGGATGGGGGACATACTGAGTTCACTACAGGTTGCACAGGAGGCTGAGAGGGATGGGTGAGGCCGCTACACCTCCCAACCCGTCCTCCCCGACCGAGAAGGCCCTAGCGAGGTGCCCCGAATGCGGTGAAGAGCTGGACTATCTGGAGTGCTATACGGGAGCGAAATACTACTACGACGGCAAGGAGTTCGAGTATGTGGAGATGGCCCCAGCCGATGACGATGACTATCTCTTCATCTGCCCCTATTGCGACGCTGAGCTTACGTGGAGCGTCGAGGAGGCCACAGCAATCCTGAAGCCGAAGGAGGGGGCTTGACGGAGCTGATACGAGGGCCACGACCCGTCATATCTGGGACTCTGGCTTAGGGTGATAGGCATGGAGTCGGATGGGTGGGTCGAGCTGGTGAGCTACGTCTCAGACCTTGGCTCCCTACTCGACCTTGAGACTGGCTTGGACGGCGGCTCGCTCAGCATAGGGCTAGACGGTGCCTCCATAACTGTTGTCAGGCTTTCGGAGGGCTGGGCAATAACCTACGAGAACCACTCTGAGGGGGTCAGGATAAGGGTTGGGAACGGTGAGGCTGAATACTACCGCGACGGCAGGCCCTGCATGAGGGGGATAGACTCTGGCGCGCATAGGAGCCCCGACAAGGCGTTAGCCCTGATAGTCGGCCTCGCGGCCGCCCACAGCCTAGGCAGCGAGGAGCAGCTCTTCAAGCGGTTCTTCAGGAGCGTCGAGGAGGTGGGGTAGGCTGAGGGTATCCCTGTATAGGAAGGGAGACGCTGGCCTCCGCGGAGACTGCTTCAGCATAATGCTCTCCGAGATGGAGAGCCCGAGGATAGACGGCGGCGGGACAATCTACGTCTAAGGGGGCCACAACTCATTATATATTCCATGCGGGGTGTTATGGTTATGCCCTGCCCCAAATGCGGAGCAGAGGTGGGATACCTGCTCTGCTGCACCACAGAATACAACATATACACCTACGACGGCGAATACGACCTTGAAGACCCCTATATTGAGGAGGAGGTCTTCAAATGCCCAGAGTGTAGAGAGGTCGTGGCGACGACCGAGAGTGAGGCCAACGCCATCTTGGGCTTATCGAGGAAAAAAGAGGTGGCGGCCTGATGGCTCGTAGAACCAAGGTTAAGAGGGTTAGGAGGGCGAGGAGGGCGAGCCTGCCGAGGATGCCGAGGCCGCTGATGGAGCGCGTCGCCCGAGAGAGGCCAGACGAGGTGAGTGTGGTGGAGACGCCTGACCGCCGAGACCCAATCGTCGTCATTACGAAGGATGGGAGGCGGAAGGTCGTGGGCGCGTGGATAGACCTCTAAACCCCAAAACCCAACTCTTTTTTTCACCTTTTTTTATCTCCACCACAGTCCTCTAGGGCCACTACTTCTTTTATCGGATTCCGATGAGCCTCTAAGGTATGGACTCCGTCCCGTATAGCGAGGTTCTGGGAGTCCTTAGAAGGAGGCTTGACGGCCTGCTTCGGAAGGCCAGCCTCTACCCCGAGCTTCTATCGGCCTGCCAGCCGACGGCCCGTAGGATGAGGGTCGTCGAGGAGCTGAGGGCGAGGAGGGCCCAGCTCGTCCTAATGAAGCCAGAGGACATGAAGGAGACTAGCTACCGAATACACGCGATACAGGACAGATATATCCCGCTTTATAGGCTCTGCCGTAGGCTGCGCCTCGACATACGCTCGATAAATGGTGAAGTCTATGCGTTTACAGGAATCACGTATGGCGGGGGAGTGGTGGCGGCGTATCTCGGCGAGAGGAGACCGATAGTCCCCTCCAGCGCCGACCATCCACCCATCAGCCGCCGAGAATTCGCCCGCATCTATGAGGAGATAAGGGCCTACTGCAAGAGGGTCGGGGAGAACCCGCCCACAGTCCTGAACGAAGGGGCGTGGAGGCGCGACGAGTTCTTCCTCTGGAACTGGGACGCAGATTACCCGAAGAGGGAGGGCGTCAGGTTCGTGAGGGTTCTCGAAATCTATCCCTTCGCCGAGGCACACGACTTTATTCTGGTAGCCGTCCCAACCGAGGAGGAAGAGAGGGAGAGGGCTGAGAGGAGGGAGAGGGAGAGGATTAGGGTGGCCGCCATCGAGGAGCTGGTGGCGTCGGCGGGCCGCGTAGTGTTCGAGGGTGGTGGCGAGGCCGTGTATGAGGTTGATGCAGCCTCCCTAAAGAGGCTGGACTGGCTCCCCGTCTCGGATGTGGCCGCTCGGGCAGTCGTCGTGAAAGGGGGATACGTATTTACTTGCGGGATAGGTGTCTCCAGACCCCTGAGCTACCTCCACGCCCTAAGAGTCCTTGAGGAAAGGGGCGTAAGCGCCAGCCTCGTCGCCTCCTCGAAGGAACTCCCCCTCCCGAGGCCTCTCGGGATACGGGTGGAGTCGCTTCACAGCGACTGCTACTACAGCGTCATCATCTTCCCCAAGCCGTTGAGGGAGCTGCCGCCCGTAAGGGCCGCCAAGATAATTCGGACGAGGAACAGGATTATACTGGTCAATCCATGAGGCCCAAGATAGCAGTAGATATTGACGGCGTTCTCGCCGACATACATACAGCCGTGTTCAGGAGGCTCGGGTTAAACCTAAGAGCCGAGGACATACGGGTGTGGGACTTCTTCGAGGAGCTGGGGCTGGAGCGGAGGGTGTTCTGGGACGCCTATAGGGAGCTTTGGAGCAGGGACTACCGCTCCATCCCGCTTATAGAGGAGTCGGCCCCCCAGACCATCGCCGCGCTCAGGGAGAGATACGTGGTGGATATAGTCTCGTGCAGGCCGACGGATACGTGGGCTGGGACTGCCGAGTGGCTTAGGTGGCGCGGCATAGGATACGACGACCTCCGCCTACTCCCGCCAAAAGCAGAGAAGACGGAGCTTAAGGAGTATATCTTCTTCGTGGACGACAACCCAAACATGGCCCTACGAGACAGAGGGAGGGTCATAATATACGATAGGCCTTGGAACAGGGTGATAGAGGGGGTCAGGAGGATAAGGAGCCTAATGGAGCTGATATGAGGGCCACAACCCGCTATATGTGATGAGGCCTCCGATCTCGGCGTGATAGAGGCGGTCTATTCCTATTCCTCGGATGGGGAGGGAGAGTTCCTCCCCTTCTGGAGGCTATACATCGAGCAGAACTATAGGGGTGAGTGGGTCTGCGTCGGCAAGTTCCTTCTGAGGGAGCGGGGCGGCAGGAGCCACATAGTCCACCGATACCCGAATGGGTTTGAGGCAACGCTCCTCGACGGCCTCTGCGCCCAGACGGTAGGCACCACGCTTGAGGGGTTCAGGGACGCTATGACTCACGGGAGCGTGGAGGAGAGGCTTGGGCTTCTAAAACGATTCGTGGAGAGGAGCAGGGGCGCCCTAGACACGGCAGACTGGGACGGCGAGGGATACGTCGTGCACCACCTCAAGACGCCAACCGAGGCCTTCCGAGAAGACGTCCTTATGGGAAAGATATTCGACACGAGGAGCGGGCTAAAGCTCTCGCTTAGGCAGGCTCAGGGGAGGCCTCCAGAGAGGGGCTTCCTACAGAAGGTCATAGGAGGCTCGGAGGACTACTACAGGGCGGTCGAGGAGGGGAGGCTCGGATACAGGCGCGGAGTCGTCGTGAAGATATGCGGGGACTACGACCCAGCTCTCAGGAAGCACCACAACACATGGGCAGTAATAATCAGGATAATAGACCCCTGGCACTACCTCGTGGTGCAGGAGCGCACGGGGAAGAAGCTGATCATCAGGGACACGGATGTCAAGGCAATCATCGGGGACGCCTTTCACGACTACGTGGGGCTCGGCGAGGAGAGGCATAGGAGGGAGGTCATACCGATCATAAGGAAGGCGCTTGAGGGCAAGATACCCATACCAGAGGGGTGCTACCCGGCGTGGCCTAGGCCCCCCATCTATCAAGCCTTCGTAACCGCGCTTCTCGATTACGGAAAGAAGAATCCTAAGAGGAGCGTTGAGAGGGCGCTGAGGAACGCTGAGAAGCACCTAGGATGGGTCGAGGGGAACAGGAATAGATACGAGCCAGAGGACTACCGCAGGGAGCGAGGCAAGGCCCTCCTGTGGGTCAGGCTATACAAACTCCTATTGGGGAGGCTTGAGGCGCTTGAGAGGGGCGAGGGCGTGAGGCTCGTGGCTAGGAGGGTGTGGGGGCCAGACTATCTCGGCTCCGTGAGGAACAGGCTATTGTGGGCTGGGATACCCTTCAAGGAGACCCGTGAAGGGATATACGTGTGTAGGGAGGACTACGGATGCGCGGTCAAGGCGATCCTGAGCCGAGACGGCTGGTGAGGGGGCCGCGACAGGTTATATAACGTTGCAAGCCCATTATATACGATGAGCCCGCATAGGCATTACTTCGAGCCCCACATCGTCAGGGTTATCAGGCCAAAGTGGGGCGAGTGCCTCCTATGCGGCAAAGCCAAGGAGAGGATGGTGTGGGTAAAGGACTTGGGCGTTGTCTGCCCAGACCACGACGCCTACGCGGTGGTCTATGAGTATGACGACGGCCACTACTCCAGCCAGACAATAGTGAAGGTGGTCGCTACCAAGGAGGAGGCCGAGAAAGAGTGCTTGGAGCTTAACAGGAGGATGGTGGAGGCGAGGGCCGCTACGGGCTTCAAGCCAGCTAGCTACGTGGCGAGGCCTTTACGCAGCATGATAGGCCTGCGGGAGAGGGTCGAGGAGCTGGAGGAGCCCATCGAGAACCCAGACTAGGAGGGCCACAACGGCTTATCTAATACGCCCGCACGCACTCTACCGTATGGTAGCCCTAGACCCTTGTAGGCGGTGCGGTGGGAGGCTCTGGGAGGACTTATTGACGGGTCTCCGAGTATGCGGGAGGTGCGGCTGGGGCTTCACGGCGAGCGGGAGGGCCGTATGCCCCCCATGCGTCGAGGGGGACTGCGGGTGGTGCGTGAGCTGGAGGAGCGAGGAAAGCTGTAGCCACGAGTGCCTTTATCAGGCCCGCTACGGGAGGCCAGAGGACATAGGCTACATAACCCCAGACGACTGGTGAGGCCCCACCCATCCTCTTCTAATGGCTGAGACCTACGAGGGCCACTTCTCGATTTATATCGGCTTGAGGCTCTTACGTAGTTGTCCCAGCTAAGGCTCACGGACTTCAGGGACGAGGAGCCTCAGAGGACGGCTCAAGAGAAGGAGACGGTTGGTGTGAGGCTCAGGCCGTATCAGGAGGAGGCTTATCAGGCTTGGGTCGAGAGGGGGAGGAGGGGCGTCGTCGTGGCTCCTACGGGGACTGGAAAGACCGTGATAGCCGCCTACGCGATAAAGACCTCTGGACTGCCAACATTGGTTATAGTGCCCACCGAGAGGATTCTCAAGACCTGGATCACGGCCCTCGCGAGGTTTGGATTGAGGGCTACCGCCTACTACGGGAGGGAGAAGAGCCCAAGCCCCCTAACCATAAGCATATACAACAGCGTGGTGAGGCACCCAGAGATTGTTGATGGGTTCGGGATGGTCGTTCTGGACGAGGTTCACCACGCCGCGGCCTCTGTATTCAGGAGGATTCTAGACCTAGTTGGTGGGAGGGCCGTCATGGCCCTGACGGCGACGCTGAAGAGGGGTGATGGGCGGCACACCGAGATAGTTGCGAGGCTACCGATAGTCTATACCCTCGACCTGAAGACGGCCATCGAGAGGGGATACGTATCCCCGATAGATATTGTCCCGATCCCAGCACCACTCACGTCTCAGGAGAGGATGCTCTACAACGACGTGGAGCTTAGGATCAGGAGGGTTAGGGCCGAGCTTGCGGCCGCGAAGGCAAGCTCCTCCAGCTACCTAGTCGAGAGGCTCGACAGGAGGCTTAAGATACTCCTAAACGAGAGGAGACAGCTCCTATCAAAGATACCGTCCAAGAGGGTCAGAGTCCTAGGGATAGTCAGGAGCGTCGAGGACGATAGGGTGATAGTCTTCAGC
>JAVVGN010000034.1:0-20076 GCA_032249095.1 Candidatus Caldarchaeales archaeon
GCCAAAAGGTAGCGAAGAGAGACGAAAGAGCCCAGGAATTAAGCCACAAGGCATTTGGACACTATCGAGCTGGATGGAGAGATCCTTTTATAGCCCTTTCGAGGGTCAATCTCTAGAAATGACGATATGGCATGGTGACCAGCATAAGAGGAAGAAGAGCGGGGGAAAGAAGGGGATACACCGGGGGAAGCGCCGCTTCGAGAGGGGCCGCGACCAGGTCTATGCGCTCTTAGGCGACCCTGAGAGGGCCGTGATTAGGGTGAGGGGAGGGAAAGTCAAGCAGGTCCTCGTCTCCGATAGGTTTGCAAACCTCTACGACCCAGGGAGCCGTAAGGTTGTGAGGACGGAGATCCTAGGCGTCAAGTCTAATCCTGCAAATAGAGACTTTGAGCGCAGAGGAGTGATAACGCGTGGCGCGATAATCGAGACGAAGCTGGGGGACGCTAGGGTCACGTCAAAGCCTGGATCAGACGGAGTGGTCAACGCGGTGCTGATAAGCTCGTCAGCCGCATGATTAGGAGAGAGGGATACTTAGTATGGATAAGATCGTTTGACGCTAGGAGGAGCAAGTCTGGGGGGAGGCGCGTCCCCGCAAATCTAGCAGTCAAGAACCCCACACCTGAGATGATAGTTAAGGCTGCAGAGAGCCTCGGGTGGGGGGCGGAGCCCCTGCCTCTGAGCCACCCGTCTGAGTGGTGGAGAAAAGGAGCCGCTGTTCTTATCAAGCCTCCGGCTGGGGTGACGAAGCATCGAGCGATCAGGCTTATCGCTCAGAAAATCCGGGGAGAGAGGTAATGAGTGATACACATGTTGTGTTGGGTGAGGTGCTTAAAATTGTACGTGAATATGCAGTTGTTAAGGCCTCCAGCCTGCCAAGCCTCATGGAGCACGTTTATGATTTAGAGGGCTCACATGTAGGTTACGTATCGGATGTCTTCGGACCCGTTAAAGGATTCTATGTGGTAGTTCGGATAGATCCCGGAGCGCCGAGACTCGCTCCTGGAGAGAAACTCTTCCTCAAGGCGAAGAAGGAGCAAGTCAAATCTTAAAGAACCACCTAGCGTGCGGAGGCGACCTTCTTCAGGTTTGCGACAAGCTCCCGGACTTTAGACTTTGCCAGTTCCTGCATGATCCTCGCCCCGAGACTGGCCGCGACTCCTCCGACAGACACATCGGCAGCCCACTTCACGAGAGACTTTCCCTTCTCCTGCTCAATCAGGTCAAGGTCTATCCTGAGATCGACTGTTGACTGCATTCCAGTTCCGTGGCCAGTGACGGATATATGGCTTGGCGCCCGCAGGTCGGTGTACTTAAACAACATGCCAATATTCCCACTTAGCAGGCCTACCTTCAGCCTAAACTCTGCGTAAAAGCTCTCGGCGTCACGCGGCTCAAACTTCCTCAAATCAGGCAAAGCCCTCGACAACCTGCTAGGATCCGTCAGAAGCTTCCAGACACTTTCAGGAGGGGAAGGAACCTCGAAAGACCCCTCTAACCTCATGTGTCCGTCAACTTAACATCCTCACACAGCTTTTTAACAATTTCTAAGAGGACTCTTCCACTCTTGTCGAGGGAAAAATTTTATTAGGTCAGACTGAGGCTACTACGGTAGAGTGGTCGATAATTTGCGTGGAGCAGATCTCATAAAGAACTTATCTATTGATATGTTATTGAATAAGCTAGAAGAGCATCTATACGTCGCCGATAGGAGTCTCGCCACCGCTTTGTATCTCGCGATCAAGATGAAGAAGCCCCTCCTAATAGAGGGGGAGCCTGGCTGTGGGAAGACCGAGATCGCCAAGGTTTTAGCAGAGATCCTCGAGACTGATCTCATTAGGCTCCAGTGCTATGAGGGGCTAGACGCCTCGGACGCGATATACGAGTGGAACTATCCTAAGCAGCTGCTCTATATCAGGCTCCTAGAGAGCCAGGGAATTATGAAGGATGTAGAGTCAGAGATCTTCAGCGAAAGGTTCCTCCTTAAGAGGCCCCTCCTAGCAGCCATAATGCATGAGGGTGAAGTGCCCCCAGTGTTGTTGATCGACGAAATAGACCGCGCCGATGAGGAGTTCGAGGGCTTTCTGCTCGAGTTTTTGGCCGAGTTCCAGGCAACCATCCCCGAGATCGGAACCATCAAAGCGCGGCAGCAACCCATTGTAATACTCACCTCCAACAGGACGAGGGAGGTAGGCGATGGCTTGAAGAGGAGGTGTCTCTACTACTACCAATCATATCCAAGTCGGGAGAGGGAGCTCAAGATCTTGAAGCTTAAGGTAAGAGGCCTCCCCGACAACGTGGTGGAGAAGATCGTCGACTTCGTTAACCTGATCAGACAGAGGCAGGACATATTGAAGAAGCCGGGGATCTCTGAGTCTATTGACTGGGCCACAGCGCTCGCCAAACTCTCGGTCAAGGATTTAACTCGAGACATAATCCAGTCTACACTGCCATGCATCGTGAAGACTCAGGAGGATCTCCAGAGGCTGGACATTGACTCCATGCTCTCTATGCTGGGAGGCAGGAGCACTTAAGATGAACCTCTATACGTTTGTGACAGATCTTTCCCGGGTTCTCCGTAAGTATGGGCTTAAGGTGGGCATCTCAGAGTCGATAGATGCCTGTGAGGCGATATCACTAGTCGCCGGGGGAGGGGTACAGGATCTCTTGACTGCTATACGCGTCACAATGGTGAAGGATCCGACGAGGTACCATCTAATTGAAGAGGCTATCCAGGAGGTCGCGTCGGGGGCTGGCGGAGGTGGGGATCGGGGCGAGAGCGAGGGGCAGGAGGGTGAGCAGGCTGGCTCTTGGCGTGGCGAGGCCCAAAGAGGTAAAGGCCAGGAGCAGGAGAGGGTGAGCACACAATACGTGATGTACAGCCCAGCGGAGGCCCTCCACAAGAGGACCCTCAGGCCCCTTGACGTAACCAAGCTCCGGACGGGCAGGCGTATCATAAGGAGGATGAAGAGGCGTTTGGCAGTTCTTCCGGGCCGACGCTCCAAATATTCAAAGCGTGGAGAAATAGAGTTTAAGCGGACCATAAGAGAGAGCTTCAAGACCTTCGGAGAGATAGTTGAGTTCAAGAGGACGCTGAAGACCCTCACGAGGGCGCGGCTAGTAGCCCTGATTGACATAAGCGGCTCCATGGACACTTATACCGACTGGCTCGTGAGGGCCATGTACCTGTTCAGCCGATTCACTAGGCGCGTAGAGATTTTTGTATTCAGCACAAGGCTCAGGCGTGTGACCGACTACCTCCTCGTCTCCAATCTAGAGGAGATACGTAGACGGCTATCCGAGGAACTAGACCTGTGGGGGAGCGGAACAAGGATCGGATACTGCTTAAAGACCTTCCTCGAATCTTATGGTAACCTGGTTGATAAAACTTGGGTGGTTATAATCGTGAGCGACGGGTGGGACACGGGAGAGCCCGAGCTGCTGAGAGAGAGTATAGAGATGCTGCGGCAGCGCGTGAGCAGGATTATCTGGCTCAACCCTCACTCTGATAAGCCCGGCTTCAAGCCCCTCACCATAGGCATGCTGACTGCATTACCGTACATCGACATACTCGCAGGCACCAGCATCATGGAAGACTACCACTCATTCCTCACATTCTTCGGCAAATCTATAAAGCCTATGAAGAGGTCTAGCTACCAGGCCAGATATGGTGTCTCAGCGAGGCCCATATAGAGCTATTACAGACTTCCGGGAGATAGGAGAGGTCCTAGAAGAGATACGCGCCAGAGTGCGCCCCCTGGTGCGAACCGTTTCCATGAGGACGCGCGACGCTGTGGGCATGGTTGTCGCGAGGGGGGTGATGGCGCCTAGAGACCACCCGCCTCTACATATGTCTCATATGGACGGGTTCGCTGTCAGAAGCACTGACATCAGGGACGCCTCTGAAGAGAGGCCTGTTTTCCTCAGGGTGGTCGGCTCGATAGGGCCTGGGCAGACCTCCGAGTTCCTTGAGAAGGGCTGCGCGGTGAGGATACACACGGGTGGCTACTTGCCGGAAGGGGCAGACGCCGTCATTAGGCAGGAGGAGATCGCCGTAGCCGATAGCGAAAAGATAGGAGTGACGCGCCCCATTGAGCCGATGGAGAACGTGGTACCAGCCGGGAGCGAGGTCAGGGAGGGAGAGGTGCTGGTCAGAAGTGGCGAGATCTTAGGGCCGGCTATGGCCTCTCTTCTTGAGACTCTGGGCATAGCTATGGTGGAGGTGAGAGCCCCCGTGAGAGTGGCCATAGTGTCGTTCGGGGACGAGCTCACTGAGGATCCGGAAGAGGTCCAGCGAGGGAAGCTCCTAAACTCACACGCCTACCTCGTGTACCACATGGTTAAGAGGCTTTTCTGCGACCCCATGAAACCCATCATCGTACCCGACGACCCAGGACAGATAAGGGAGGCGACAACTCGTTTACTAAGCAGCTCGGACTGTGTTTTGACGATAGGCGGCTCAAGCGTGGGCGATATCGACCTCGTTAGCGCCGAGCTCAAACGTCTAGCTGAGCTCTTCATACAGGGAATAAAGCTCCAGCCGGGGAGGGTGGGGGGAGCTGCGGTGATAGATGGGAAGCCGCTCATCATGCTTCCAGGGCTCATACATTCCACCGTGAATGTTTTTAACTATCTGGCAGCCCCCATCTTAGCACATCTAGGCGGAACAAATATAGAGCAGTTTATGCTCAGGGTTAGGGCCTACCTAGATTCCGAGATACACTTCCCTAAGAGACGAAACTTCGTCAGAGTCGTATGGGTTACTTTGTCGCGGAGAGGCGATGCCTACTACGCTCGGCCAAACATAAGCGACGCGTCCAGCATAAGGAGCATCGCGGAGTCACACGGCTACGTAGAGATCCCCCCAATGGTTGTGGATCTAAAAGCTGGGCAGCCTGTCGAGGTCAAGATACCTCTCTGGCTAGCTGGATATGGCTTGAACATTTTCGGCAAGGCCTTGTAACACTTAATATCCCTCGCTTCCAGAATTCATCAGGGCGTTGAGAATTTTCAAGAGCGAGGAGAAGCTTTCCCCCGAGTACGTGCCTCCGAGGCTACCCCATAGAGAGCGCGAACTCAGCCTCCTCGAGACCTTCTTCTCCAGCTACCTCGCGGGGCGACCGGCGGTGGCGGTGAGAGTGCTTTTGGTGGGCTCCGTAGGAACCGGAAAGACGGCTCTATGCAAGCTTTTTGGCAGACGACTTATGGAGGCGGTAAACTTTGCGAGATATGTCCACATAAACTGTAGAATCCATCCCACACTCAGCTCAATTCTCAAGAAGGTCGTAGAGTCTCTTGGGGCTCCTCTGCCAGTTAGGGGGCTATCGACCGAGGAGCTCGGGGGTAGATTGATGGATCTGCTTGAGAAGA
Organism: Candidatus Caldarchaeales archaeon; assembly: GCA_032249095.1. GTDB lineage: Archaea > Thermoproteota > Nitrososphaeria_A > Caldarchaeales > Calditenuaceae > HRBIN02. The sequence continues at coordinate 5,368 of JAVVGN010000034.1, forward strand.
AGAGGGTGCTGCTCGTCATCGGGCTCGATGAGTTCGACGGCTTCCTTCGAAACGATCCACAGGGCGTCTATAAGTTCCTGAGGCTGGGAGAGGAGAGGCAGGAGCTTGCACGCATCTCGACCATCGCGGTCACGAGGAACATAGAGATCATGGACCAGCTCGATGAGGCTGTGCGAAGCATGTTCCAGGCAGGCGTGATGTATCTGGATGAGTATAGCGCGGATCAACTCAGCGATATAGTTGATTATAGGAGCTCGGAGGCGTTTCACGAAGGCGTTCTAAGCGAGGACGCTAAGTCCCTAATAGTGGATATCGCTGCAGAGCGGGGAGACGCTAGGTATGCGGTCGAACTGCTCTGGAGGTCGGGCAAGTATGCAGAGAACGAGGGTTCTCCCCGGATAACTCCGGAGCACGTCAGGAAGGCCGCGGCTAGCATATATCCCTCTATCAGGCGAGAAGTCCTCACGTTCACCTCCAGACACGAGAAGATGCTCCTGCTGGCCGCCTCAAGGTTTCTCCTGAACTCCGACCGCTCATACATCACATCCAGCGAGCTCTACCAAAACTACCGCGTGGTGTGCGAGGAGTACAAGGTAGCCCCCAAATCCTACACTAGGATCTGGGAGTATATGCAGAAGCTCGAGGACCTCGGCCTAATACGGATAAAGATATCGAGTAGCGGGGCGAGGGGGAGGAGAAGTCTGATCACTCTGCCGGGAATACCCGCATCGATAATGGCTAGGGAGATCTCCGCCTTGCTCGAGTCGTCCTCGGACGAGGAGTAGCCGGTTCATGCTTGGGAGGCGCGGCCCGCTCCTTCTCTAACCCTCCAGCAGTGGTCCTCCCTACGAAGATCGTCTTTATGGCCTGAACCTCATCAGGATTCAGACCATAGTGCGCTGATATTCCTTGCTCGCCCCTACGCAACATCTCCGTAATGTAAGGAAGCATCTCTATCGCCGCCTTAACCCTCGACATCTTGGATTTCGCGGCTATCTTTGCAGTCGCCTCCTCGATCCTAGATCGAAGTTCCCTCGTCTGCTGCATGAACCGTATCTTGGAGGGAAACTCGAATCCTGCCCCTCTTTCGCCGCTAGCTGTCTTCACTATCCCGGGGCCAGCCCCCACGAGTGGTGTGATGTATCTGGTCAGGCCCCACATCTGGTACCTCTTCAGCCTGGCGTGATGATGATCGGCGTCGGCCAGTATCTTCAGCGCCTCTGCCAGCGCCTCCGGCTTCTGGTATTGTTTAAAGACGTTGTCGTAAACCCAAGTGAAGATCTGGTCGAGATCCAGCTCGGTGTTCATCGTTAATTGCCGGCCCTCAGAAGCCTTCTTGGCCCCAAAGACCGCGGCCAAGACATCGAAAGCGTTCTTCTCCCTATTCCTCTCACCTAGGTAGGCGAAAAGTAGCGAGGGGTTCGCCCTCATCGATGATAATAACTGAAGATCATTTATCGCGGCCCTCATATCCCCCTCCGCCCTCTCCGAAATCTCCTTAAGCATTTCTTCATCAACCTCCAGCCCCTCTTTCTCTGCGATCACCTTTAGATGCCTCAATACCTCGTCCTTCCTCACCTTGCTGAACTTAATCATAGGCGCCAGCTCTCTCAGTGGGGCGAGTCTCGGGTCCCATGGGTCGTTAGCAACTAGGACTATCGGGACGCGCGACATCCTGATAAGCGAAGAAAGAACCGCCACCCCGCCTGCCGACTCTTTACCAGCGATTCCATCAACCTCGTCCACAAGTATTATTCTCTTCCTTGTCCCAGCGATCGTGGTTTGGGAGGCGGAGGCCCCGACTAACGCCTTCAGCCTCTCACCACTCCTCTCGTCGCTCGCGTTTACTTCAACTAGATCCCACCTGTATTCGTTTGCGTAGGCCAGGACTAGGCTCGTCTTCCCCACACCCGGGGGCCCAACAAGCATAACGGCCTTCGATGATGGCGTGCCTCTCTCCCAGCCCCGCATCCACTCTAGAAACTGGTTGACGGCCTGCTTGTTTCCAACAACCTCTCGGACATATCTGGGCCGATACTTCTCAGTCCAGGGGATAGACATGTCCTACTTACTCTCGTGGGCGGCGGCGTATAGATGGGTCAGAAACATCATCAGCTGAAGCTCCGGGGTCGCGCCTTGGGATAGCCTGAAGTCAACCTCGCCGAGTAGCGAGATGAGTGTGAGCTTCTTATGCTCAGGAATATTCAGATAAAAGATCTCGCGATACATCTGTCCAATAAGGTCTCTCTCAGAGGCCCCGTTGACGTAGAGGATTGTTCTGAGCTGATTCCTCGCCTCCTCGAGTTTTCCCGCCACGGCAAACTCCATCAGCCTACGCACCTCGCCCCCCCACGCTATACCCGCAACCTGGTAGATCAGCGAGTCGTCTATATCTCTGCTATATGTAGAAGCCGTTTGTAGAATGTTTATACAGCGCCTCAGATCCCCCTCCGTAACTTCGTATAGAGCCTTCAACGCTTGGCTCGAAACCCGCAGTTTCTCCCTATTTGAGATCCTTTCTACTGCCAGCTTAACGTTCTCGAACTCTATCGGCTTAAACTTGAAGACGGCACACCGCGACTGTATCGGCTCTATGATCCGGTTTGCATAGTTTGCCGCGAGTATGAAGCGGCACGTCGCAGAGAACTGCTCCATAACCCTCCTGAAGGCGTGCTGTGCGTCTGCGGTGAGCATGTCCGCCTCGTCGAGTAACAGGATCTTAAACCCTATGCCGCCCATAGGGACGGTTCTTGCGAATCCCTTCACCTTCTCCCTAATCACGTCGATCCCTCTCTCGTCGCTTGCGTTTATCTCGAGAAAATGTCCATCATCTATGTAGCGGGGTCCGAAGAGGTCTGCCGCGAAGGCGTGCGCCGTGGCGGTCTTACCTACTCCTGGAGGACCCGCGAACAGCATGTGTGGAGCCATGCGCGTCTTAACCATCGTTTGAAGGCTGGTCACGACCGCCTCTTGGTTTATGATGTCGGCCAGGGTTCTCGGCCTATACTTCTCTATCCAGGGGATTGTCTCCTGTAGAGCCAACTGCCACCAAGCTTATCTCACCAGCCTACACTTTAGTTTTTGCATCTCAGGCAGGCGAAGAGCACCTTTGAGTAAAAACCTGGGATGCCTAGCCGGTCGATCTCTCGCCGTATATGTAGGTGAGCGTTATATAAGACCTCCTTATACAGGACGCCGTCCGCGGAACCCTCGCGCCTCACTCCGCCGAGATCTCGGTCTCCAGGCTATATATCCGCAGCTGCCACTGCCGACCTCCCTCATTGCCCTCACGACAGCCCTCTTTATCCCCGAGCCGTCGAAGGCCTCGCTCCTCTCATTCCTCTCAACAACCAGCAGCGATCAAAGACTCTTAGAACGTTATTTAACGAGTAGTGGCCCTCCTTTAGATGTCTATCATCCTCTAGCCGCTCCTCACCGTCTAAGGGTTGACAGTTTCCAGCGACTCTTTAAGCCCGGCCAGCCTCTAGCTTGCTATGAGTAGCGCGACGCCGTTCTTGGGGCCGCTCGTAGCTACCAACGCTATGTTCAGTATTCTTGTTCACCCGCACTTTTTTATAAGTCTCCGTTCTCGCACTTCATGGAGATGGACGGTAAAAGGCTCTATCGACAGGTGAAGCATAATGAAAGGTGCCCCAAATGTAAAGAAAGGGTTAGAGAGTTCCTGGAAAGGATTTATGGTGATGTACAGACTAACTACAGATTTTATTTAGGCACACGTCCCATGGATTTCAAGAACACGCCCTACTATGGAAAACTTTTGGAGATCTATAGAGCGTTGCAGAACTACAGAGGGTACAAAGAATTCGTCAAAGCGAAAAACATTCCTAGATCCGACTTCTTCATCCCCGACCATGGATTTATCGTTGAATTTGACGAAAGTCAACACTTCACGATACCAAGGAAAATAACGCTTGAACTCTATCCTGAGATCGAGCTGGGTTACGATAAGACTAAGTGGGTCATGCTGTGTGAGAAGATCAACGCCAAAGATAACCATCCAATTTACAGGGACGAGCAGCGTGCATGGTATGATACGTTGAGGGACTTCCTGCCATTGATAAAAGGTCTGAAGCCAACAGTTAGGGTGTTTGCATGGGATTTTGTGTGGTGTAACCTTAACCCCGATAACCCCTCGGACCTTAAGAAAATTGAGAGCATCTTTGTACAATCTTAAATGGAGCTGGAAGATTGAGGTAAGAGAAGACCCAAACCCACAACTAGCCAGAATCATAATTGATGGTGAGTGGATTGGTAACTATATTTTCAGCTCGCTGTTTTACGCGGTTGACGTGAGTGTTATCTAGAGGGGTAAGTGCTCGCGGAATACAGTGACTTTCGCGGTATGGTGATTGTCTAGTCCTAACCTTAAATATAACTTAGTTATGATGGACTGGCATGAAGGTGAAGTGGTGGCATGTCTAAACTAGGCGAGAGAAATCTAGGCGCAGCGCACTTACTGTCATTCCTGTTGATTATCGCCTTAGGGGTTCCAGCCCCACTCTTTTTAAAAACGGCTTACGAGACTCCCGATGTAGGAGTTGAGGGGGGAGTCTTTGATGTGCGTGTTGGCCCCACCCCTAGGTCGGGCGACATAGTTCTTGGATTACTTTATGTTACAATCCCCGAGAACATGTTGGGGAAGGTTAGGCTTATTATAGAGTCAAATGCGAGGGACCTCGTCACGGGGAGAAAGCAGAATATTTGGCTAGAGCTGTGGAATGGTAAGATAGGGGCGGAAGAGGATACTTGGTGGGTGAATAGAAGGAAGCTGGCCCAGTCTTCTGAGGAGAGCCCGCGTATTAGCTATGTACCGCTTATTTACCGCGAGATGACGCTTGCCGTCGTCTGGGTCAAGAGTCCGGACTTGGATACAATAACGGTAAGAGTCAATGTTACGGCATCTCCAATTGTAATAGTGGAAACTAAGCCAACTATATACGACGTCTTGTTAGAGAACAGTGTCACGCCCGAGAGCCCAATCTTTGAAAAGATCGTGCTGTCATTGAACAAGGATCCTGTTAAGATATTCGAGTATGTTAGAAATAACGTGTTTTTCGACGCTTATTGGGGGCTTCTGAGGGGTGGGTTGCGGACCTACTATGACATGTATGGCAATAGTCTCGACCAGTCCAGCCTACTTGTCTCCCTCCTTAGAACTGCGGGCTATCCTGCTAGATTTGCCTACGGCATAGTTAGGGTGCCTACCAAGACCCTAGCGGAGAACCTAGGTTTGAGAGATACAAAAGCTGGGCTAGAGGGAGCTGTCTGGATTCATAGAGTCGCGGGACTTCTCTACCACAACGACCAAGACAGCTCTATGCTATATCATGTATGGGTCAGGGCGTATGTAAACGGAACATGGATAGACATGGATCCTTCATTCAAGCGGGTGGTCCGGAAAATTGACTCCCCCGTAACGCTATCAGCCACCCCCTCGTCAACTGATACTTCCTTCGCTAAAGCCTTTAGTATTTATTTACAGCCACTTTCAGACCTACCGTTATACGACATAAGTAGAGGTGTCTGGATTATTGAAGAAAGGGGTGTAAGAGGGCCGCCCGGTGAGTATACTTTACTCGGGCTATACAGCAGCTTGCCCGAAGAATTCAGGGGCTTTATTACTGTCTATTACCCCAAGTGGTCTGATGCTAGAGGATACGACTTCGCATGGGGAAATTACTCATTCACTCTTCCTACTTCAGCTTTGGGAGCTTACCGGCTGACTGCCCGGTTCATCCCTGCGTCAAAGCAGGCGGCTGATTATATCGCGAGCCGTCCGGACGGTTTAAGCGGCATCCGGATAAATGATAGGAAGGTTTTGCTGAGACCTCAGTTTCTCCTTAATGGGTTGGTGATTTCTCAGGGAGACGCGGCATTACCCGGGCACTGGTTACCGATAAAAATGAAGTTTAAAGTGACTCTCCCGGATGGGTACACCTTCATCGGCTGGGGTGAGGAAAGCTTGATGGGCTATGCCGCGTACGTAGTGGACTTCATGAAGACTCGTGCATATGGCGAGATAGGAGTTGAGGGCGCTCGAGGTTCCTTGCTGGCCCTATTAAACCCTAAGCTGACTTCAGGCATCGATAAGGACGAAGTGGTCGGTCGAATACTCTACCTCCAGACGCGGCGGTACCAGATTGAGAGATGGCATCAGATTGAGAGAATCTGGAGTTTCCGTCATATTGCGCACGTATTCCCTCTCAACATTCATAAGGCTGAGTATTATCAGCTCATTAATGATGGCGGGAACCTTGTGATCGGCCCGCCAATGTTCAGCGCAGGCATAGGTTGGAACTCATGGGCATACTATGTAGTCCTCGATCCTGAGGACGGAGTCCTTTCCAAGTCTGAAGGAAGGCCGGTTTCTATAAAAGAGTTGCACCCAAGCACAATACCCTCTTACCTCCCTGGCTCCTTCTATGAGGGGGAGGTGGTAGCAGCAATCCATAACACAGTACCATACTCGACAGTGCATACATTCCTCTATGCCGCATCCAAAGGCATAAAGATCATACATGTTAATAGGGAGAACCTCTCATCCATGCCAAACTCGATACCCCGCTGGATTAGAGACGGGATTTCTAGAATAGCGGATGAGTGGAAAGGCGTTGAGTTTAACGCATTCATGCCCGAACTCCCAGTAAATCCTGATGTGTTATCAATCTTCGTCGATGACGATCCAAACACAAAGCCGCCAGAGATTAAACTAGCTGGCGAGATGTTCGGAGTGCTTACAGTAATGCCGCTCTCCAAATACCACGCCGCAGTGGGGGCTTTAATATATAACTTAGGACGAGGTGTCGAGTTGGGCGGAGGTGCACTAGCTTCTACGGAGCAGGGCTCCTACACAGCTCGTACGGAGGGCAGGGAGACAGGGTCCTCCTATTCCGAAACCACTTCAACAAGAACGACAAGTGCTGATGAGATTGTGCTTGAAAACTCCGCGCAGACAGGGAAGACGGATGAGCTAGACCAACAGCTGGAGGAACTCAAAAAACAACTACAATCTATAGATCCAAACGACCCTAGGTACACGGACATTCTTTACAAATATTTAGAGCTTGCAGAGGAATTAAGGAGAGAGTTAAGCGCTGCTGTAACGGATCTTGTTAAAGCAACTTTTGCCGCAGAGCTGGCGTGGAAGGTGATCAACAACCAGATCCCGATTTTCCTCAACCCAGACGGTATTCCCATGGAGGTGACAGACCTTGTGAAATATTTGGAAAATATGGGTGTAGACCGGGAAACAAGACTCAAAGTCATTCTCAACCAACGGGAGGCGATTCAGCGCGCAAACACTCTCGGGTATATCGAGCTTCCCTACGAGATAAATGGGGAAACAGTGGTCATGAGGCTGAACTATAAGTATAAGCTTGAGGTTTTAACAAGCGCCGGGATTAAGTTCACCAGCGAATGGTCCTCCATGACAGACGCTCAGAACGCAGTGAAATACTACGATGATCTAAAAGACTCCACAAAAAGTATCTCATTTGCTCTATCCAGCGTAGAGATCATCCCTCAAAATCCTATAACAGTAAACTACAAGGTTCAGGGTGGCCTCATAGAGAGTACGACAACCAAGAGCATAGAAATTGATAAGATAACCTTAACACCGGAACAGCTTGGCGGGGGATTTGCCTTAAACGCGATAGTAGATCTCTATACAAATATTAAGAGCCTAAACAACGTGGTTTTAAATGATTGGAAGTACGAGAGGGCAAACCTGCCCGGAGGATACGAAGCGAAGCCTCTGTATGAGTTCTGGAATCTTAGCGAGACCCAAATACAGAAAATAGAGGGCGAGCTTAAACAGGGGATGCTGCCGAGCGACCCGCCGTTTATAGAGATGTGGCTCGAAAATCCAATAGGCGAGTTTGCAGGTTTCAACCCAGACATCGGCTACGGCTTCGGGCTGAACCTACTGACTTATTCGGGCGTCGGATCAAAGCCTAAGCACTTGGCGGTCTACGGTGTTTGGCCGGGAATATACTACCTCAATGTCGTGGGGACTAAAAAGGAGGGGGTGGACGGATATGTCAGGATATCATATAAGTCTGGTGGGTTTGAGGAGGCTGTAAGTATTCCTTTCAAGGTTCAGTTCGGAGAGCTCGTGAAAATACCTATAATTGTTGATAGGTGGCAAAGGATAACGGTTGAGGAGGCCAGGCCTGGCATTAGGATATCGGCTGGTGAGGACGTATTTGTTGGACGGGTCGGAAGACAGTTGGAAATATCCGGCAAGATTTTAGACCAGTTCGGCCGTGAAGGGGTCAGTGGAGCTAAAGTTATGGCGACATTCACGTCTCCAGACGGGTCTATCCAAAACCTTGAAGAGGGCGTAACCCTTCCTGATGGATCGTTCAAGCTCAAGGTAACACCAGCTCTGGCAGGTCTCCATTATATCACCGTGGTGGCATCAGCCGACGGGTACTACCCCTCCACCAAAACGATTCTAGTCGTGGTACATGGTAACTTGAGGGTTTTAAACGATCTCAGTATTCCGAAGGATCTCCTGAACGCGTATCTTAAAGTTAAGGATGGTACAAAACAATTAGAGATCCCTGTTGACTCAGAGATGGCACTCCCAGTAGGTCGATACGTATTATCAATCAAGGCCAGAAGCTCTGAAAAATGGCAGATTACCCCCATGAAAGAAATGGAGGTCGAGACATATTTAGAGAAAGAATACAGCCTAAGATTGTCTGAGTTTTTATCCGCCAAGGTGCTTATAGACGTTTCAACGGACACAGGCAGTGTGGAGGGGGGTGGATGGTATAGGGTCGGGGACAAGGCTACGTTAACCGCTATCCCACCACCAGATGGTAAATACCAATTTGTAGGCTGGAAAGGCGACATAGAATCTACCCAGAATCCCCTCATAGTTCAGGTAGACAGGCCGTTAACTCTAAGGGCTCAATGGAAACCAGTAGTAGAGCAGACTCAGCAAACAACGACTACGCTGATTACGGCGAAGACCACTACCACCCATAAGGAGGACACAACTACAACACCCGACTTGACGACGACTTATAGGTCGGGGCAGACATGGCAGCAGGATTCAATGTTAATGCTGTTGGTGGTTGCGGCCTTTGTCGCGGCTCTTCTGGGCTTGCTCATCATCATAAGGCGTAAATCGTTGAAGGGAGTCAGGCCGGGGAAGGGCCCCGCTACCGCCTAGATGTGTATGGCACCTGGTTCAGGACGGCTGGCCTAGAGCCTGTCAGGCATGTGGGTACGGGAGCCTCGCTAACCCGCGGGCTTGAAGGGGTTACGGTAAGGGCGAAGCTTGCGGAAGCGCACCCCGGCGATATATTCCGGCCGACATGGGCGCCTCCAAAAGGTGGCTTGTGTCTGAAGAGCTTCGGGGGGCTTGAACAGTTGCTGAGGACCGTCGAGAAGGTAATCCCTGGGGGAGCGGAGAGGGAGGACCTAGAGATTTAGTTGGAGCTTATTGGCTGTATCTCGCTTCGCCCCAGCGTATCTTTATCTCGGCTTCGTCTGAGGTGTCGCGCCTTAGTGGCCGGTCCACTATCAGCCTCGCCCAGCAACGCGTCGGCTCGCCGTCCCCTATGACGTGATATCTCCTGTCCAGCTTGGGGCCTAGCAGCGTTCTGTTCTTGGCTCGGCATCCGAGCTCGTTGAGTATCCGGATCACGGCTCCCGCCGACGGCATGCTCCTCGCCAGCACCGTTACCGGCTCGGGCGGCCCCCTCACGGGTATCCAGAGAGCCTGCTTAGTCTCACCGCTGCCCACCCTGACGACCTCCTCCGAGACGGTCATGGTCTCGAGGCCGTGTTGGGCTGATAGCCCGGTCTCGAGGGTCCTCTTGATCTCTAGCCTCGCGTTTCTGAGGCCTGATCCGTATGCGGAGATGCTGCATGCTAGGCGCCCGTCTCGGGCCTCAAGGGTGGCTTGAGCCGAGATGTCGCGGTCAGAGACTAGTAGTACCCTCTTCGTCGGCTCTATGGCGGCTGGCTCAGGCGCAGGCGCGAGGAGCATGACCCAGACATCTAGGCCCCCCTCAAGATCTATCTTAGCCGCGGGCGCGAGGATGGCTCCGTGGAGATACCCGTCGCCCCTGACCAGGCCGGCGCATGGCTTCAGGGGGACCTCAAATGTTAGTGGCTGGGTTTTGGGGGGCTGGAGGACGCTCCACACCTCTATGTGTCTGAAGCTCGCGCTCCAGCCTCTGCCCCGCCTGAAGAAGAGCCTCCCAAACCCTATCTCGATCCGCCTAGGATTCCTGCCCAGGCCCACATGCACCTCCGCCCTATCTTTACTGATGGTGGAGCCTGGGGACTCGGCCTTCGCTAGGTTGATTATCCTACCCAACACGCTCTCTTCCGATACGTTATGCAGTAACAAAATGAGAAAAAAGGGTTACCGCGTAGGGGCCTTGCTTAGCGGTCGGACTGCCCCCCCATCTCCCTCCACTATCTTTATTCTTTCTCCGAGCTTGTCTGTCTTTCTGTAGAGCCATTTCGCCCTCCTCCCGGGCCTCCTCTCCCTCTCCAGTACTTCTAGTGTGGTTAGGTGTTCTAGTGCTGGTCTTACGTGTTTGAAGTCTTTTGGGGCCCAGCCCCTCCTTAGGAGTTCTGAGGCTACGTCGCTGGCGCTCCTCCACTCGTCGAGGAAGCCCTCTAGGGCAAGCCTGACTATCCTTCCGTATAGCTCGTCCTCAGAGACCTTGACGTACTCGTATTTCCTCTCGTAGACTATTCTCGGGACCTAGCACTCTATCCTGACTTCTGGTACCTTGGATAGTAGTATTGAGCGGACCAGCTGCTCCAGGGCCTCCACTCTGTGCTTGAGTTCCTCGACCTCATCCTCGATGCCCAGCCAACACAGCTACCCAAATCGCAATAGATAAGCTCAAATGGTCTTTTCTCGCCCTGGACTCGGCGGCCGACGTTTTCACTTGTTCGCGTCTCAGGCGGCATTCACAGTTGGCATCACCTTCTATCTCCAATCCTGATGGGGTACTTATTGGAAAATCAAAAACGAGATAGGAGAACGAGTTCGGCACAGCATCTATGGTGCGCATTATAGTCAGCGACCAGGTACTGCCAAGTTTGTATTATCTCCCCTCCCCCTTCAGGAGTAGAAGAAACCCTGCAAAATGCTGTTTGAAAACCTCCTCTGCAACACTCCTATCGTCAAGAATTCTACGGAAAACCTCAAGCCTCCCCTCTTCACTCAAATCATTCCACGCATCCTTTGAATCACCCTGCACAGTAACACCGGCCAACCTCACTAGATGATCCTCAATCTTGTGGCTGGGACCGACCACATCGTCAAGCCCATTAATAACTACAACAAACTTAAACCTATGGTCCCCCAGAATACACTTATAACATATTAAACGTCCCCCAACCGAATTCTCTATCTCCTCACATTTTACACCAATTTCGTTCAGTTTCCTCATAATTATTTCACTTAATGCAGACAGCTCGTCGCTCTCTTGGTCGAGTATGAATGCAATGGTTTTATAGTATTTAACAATTGTTTTTAATGTCTGTATAGCTCCATCTCGAGTATAGGTGGGCTTTACTATTGCGGCTGTTTTATTACCGTTGAGGTGGTGGCATATTAGCGGCACAACAACATAGTCCTCTCTCCCATCACCCAAAACGATTAACGAATCTGTTGGTGTTGCTTTGTCTGCAAGCATCTTCTGGGGGAGCTGCTTATCGATTTTACGCAGTTTAGACCTGATATTGTCATAGAGTTTGTTGTCTAATGGACAGGATCTCATAGCAGGAAAACTTCGGCATATCGTGGATCAATACCTGCCTTAGCCCACTCCTCCAACTCGTCCGGCTTTACCCTCCTAGCCCTCAGCTTCCCATCCCTAAGCGAGGTAAGCAAAACAGTTGCGTCCTTGACGTATGCAATGATTTTTTCGACGACTTCAAGGCTGTGGGTGGACACGATAACCTGTTTCCCCTCTTCAACCAAGTCAGCGAACCACTCCGTAACGTGGGATAAAAGCCGTGGATTGAAATGTGTTTCCAAGTCGTCCCACAAAACCACATCAGGCTTATAGTGCTCGTAAAGCATCCTATTGATGATGTAAAGATGTACACCAGCACCGAGGTCGCCTAACCTAATTCTAGTCCCGTCAGCCAAGAGTACATAGAAAGTTATGGAGCCGGCCATAAAGGGCTCAGCGCTAATATTCCAGTATTCCTCCGAAACAAATCTCGAGACATCCTTAGCGATGAGAGCAGGGACCCCCGTGTTCAAAATCTCAATCCACTTACTTTGCAAGTATTCATATGCGAACTTCACTAATTTTGTTGAGAAAATTAAAGTATTGTCCGTAATTAATACATGTTTTAATAAATATAACTGGGAGTCAATTCTACCGTCGGGATATATATATCCCAGATACATATAATCTCTCTCACCAACTCTGCGTGTGTAGGAAGAATATCCAACAGGTAAATAATTCGTATATATACCAATACCCTCTCCAGGCTCTTTTGTGAATAATAGTTCTCGATCGTCAACTTTTATTACTATGTTTTTTGCAATATATTTGTTAAACAGGAAAGTATATCCTTTCTCCAATAGTGTTTTATGACATTCTTGTAGCACTTCAATGGCAGTTGGGGGATAGTACGGGACCAGTCTGAATGGGTTTGGTGCGAGGAATAGCGCCTCGAGTATTGTTGTTTTTCCCGAGTTATTAGGACCGACGAGTATTGTGAGTTTGTCTAGCTCAACCTCGCCCTCGACGACGCCTTTGAAGTTTTCAAGCCTGAGCCGTTTTATCATGCCATGTTTTCACATGCCTTGCAAGGTTATAAGATTGTTGGTTGTTTGGGAGTAATGTGACGCCTTCCTCCGGGGTCCGTCCAGCCCTAATCTCTTCATCCTTTTACATGGCTCTCTGCCTAAGCGGGGCGTCGGACTGGGAGGGGACGCTGATCCGGGAGCTCGGGCCGGAATCCCTCGCGAGGCACCACATATTCCCGAGGAGCCTCTTCAGGGCTGTGGGCGAGGAGGAGGGCTACGTCTCAGGGATGGAGAACGTGACCCTGATATCGCCTGCCCTGAACTCCGAGCTCTCCGACAGGCCACCGGCTGATTATCTTCAGCGATATGGGGAGGAGCTCCGGAAGCACCTCATACCCACGGATAGGGAGCTGTGGGGTAAGGATAGGTTCGAGGAGTTCTGCGAGAGGAGGGCCGAGCTGATCCATTCGTTCCTCAGGGAGAGGATGCCGAGGGTGGTGAAGTGAGGCCAAGTCTGGTAGATAGGGAAGCCCCCTCCACTTGCCCGCGCCTCAATTGTCTGGAAGCCCTAAATATTGTTCCTTAGTCCCAGAGGGTTGTGGCGGCTTGGTGAGGGCGAGGTTTCTGGTGGCTGTTTTGGTGTCGGCGGCGCTGCTGTTCTCGGTCCTAGCGCTAGGCGGCATCTACCAAACTGGCGAGCCTAGGGGGAGGGAGGTTGGCTCTGGAGGAGGGGCTGAACTAACAATTACTACGCGGAGAGAGACGACGCAGGGATCCACACAAACCACGGCTCGCGAAACCATAGTGATATATTCCGCTACCGAGAGGTGGCCGGAGGCTAGGGCGGTACTCGCTTTTCGAGGTAATCGATGTTGCGGGGAACGTCTCCCTCTCGGTCGTCTATTTTGAGCGGGTTCCGGTCCCAGATGCGGTCTACTACGAGCCGCTCCCGAATGGTTCTGTGGTGACGCATCTCAACGCAACTTACGTGCCGAGGCAGAATGAGACGATCTATCTCGCGACAGTCGCGTACATTGTTCGTGGTGATCCCTAGGGAGAGGGGGATCAAGGTGCCGGAAACTCTTTGCATCCGGCGGCAAGAGAGCCCGGAAACCCTGGCGAACTGCTTCATAATCCCCGGCCTAGCCACGGACCTGCTCCGCGGGACGATCACCAGGGCGCTGGATTTGGGTTGAAGGTCTTGTCGGGAGAGGAGTTGAGGCTGGACCTCATCGACGAGGATGGTAGGCGCTACGCCCCTGTGGAGAGGGTTGTCGTCGGTGTGATGAATATTACAAGTGGTGGATCTTGGTAACTGGCCTACATGGAGTATGCGCTGCGCGGGTTGGGTGAGAACGTCGTCGGCAGGGGCTCGTACGCATACATACTTCCAGAGGATGCGGGGCCCCAATACCTCTACCTATACGTCTCCAAGACAGGCCTACTGTCCATACTTGACCCCGAGAAGGAGCGGCCAGTCGCCCTGATCAGGGTCGGGCGAGATCCAGATCCCGCACGAGTGCGTAGCTACCGCTTAACTAGCGTTGTATCGTGTTCCTGTGGAGGCCGGAGGTTACTTCCCCGGTAGTTTCCGCCAATGACTCCGCTCCGAGCGGCGACTCCGCGTCGCCTAGGGTGCGGGAGAACCCGTGAGGCGTGGGGAGGCGGGAAGCCCGTGGGTAAGAGGTCTCTAGACTCTTAAGCCTAACACTCGCATCAATGTGGCCGGTGCGGGGGCTGTAAAATAGGCGGATCTTATAGCTCCTCGGGCAACACTTAGAAGGGGGTTGGGCAGTACTTGACGCGTCAAAGAGATGCCAAAAATATAGACAATACGTCGCTCCAAAGTCTCTTCCTCCAAGGGTCGGCTCTAGACTATTCATTACCTTATTCATGAGCTAGAGCTCGTCTCCAAACTATTTAAGCTTCTTCTGAGCATGGTG
>JAVVGN010000035.1:0-19896 GCA_032249095.1 Candidatus Caldarchaeales archaeon
TTTTGGCCCTGTTGACTCTATGCCAAGTCTCCTAAGAAGCTCCTTAACATATATGGGTAGTCTCTGGTCGGTGTTGAGGATAAATATGTGTCCATTCTTGTCAACACTTCCTTCCGAGTCCGCGAAGCCCCTGATGAAAGCCGCAACGCACTTCTCGCAATGCTCAATATATTTCTTCAGTCTGTGGAGGTCTACCGGCTTTTTCAGAAGCTCGTAGAGCGTCTTCGACTTAACTTCAACGACATACCTTCCTGAAGATCTCCTATACCCCGGCCTTATTTCTCTCCTATTCAGAACCTTTGCAAGACACCTAGTGAACTCCTCGACGAACTCCTTATCTTTAGCCTTAAGACCTATCCAGACATGGTTGTAGCCTTTGATGGTGCGTCTTCTCCTATAAGCGTATCCGTCACCGACCTTCACACCTATCACGTACGCCAACTCCTCAGAGGGCTTCAACAGTTCTAGCGAAGATATCCTTCTTCCGTTGTATGGGTTATGCACCCCGCGTAGCCACTCGCTTATCGACGACTCGGATATCCTGACTCCGTATCTTCGCCAGACCTCCCCGATAATCCCCCTATACGTCAGACCGCGTCTCCGAAGGGCAACAACATCATTGTACAGCTTGATCCGAAGCTCTCGTGGTAGGTACCTCCTCACCTACTACACCTCCTCGTTCAGTGTCTTTATCTCGTATGGCCTCGCAACCATGTTGAAACTCTCCACCATCCCACTCCAACCCACCGGCCCCGCATATAAAGAGTAGTGGCCCCAACAGCCGGGCCACCTCTAACCTAGACTCACTATGCTCAAGAGAACTACTGCCAAGATAAATAAAGACCTCAAAGGGACTAATACTGCCAAGAGAAATCTACTATACACTAACAAACATTAAGGGCTTAGAGAAGGAGATAGGAGCAGTAAAAAGGAGAAATCTAAACCAAGAAACATACTAGGCGTAGAAGAACACGGAAACATCCCAACACAGCTAGACCTATGGGGAAACGAGGTAATATTCAAGGGAAAGGGACAAACAACGTTGTATGGTTACATAACAGCTTGAAATGATATATTAGCGTGTTCTTAGATTTTTTTGGTGGAGACTCGATCTTATAAGGATCACCACAGATAGTTAGGAGGCAATGAGTAGGTTCCTCCTAAGTGAAGAATCTCGCCCGTATCTTTGAGCTGAGCGCGTCTAGGCCGAGTACGAAGGCTAGCATGACTAGGATGGTTGTGAGGAGACCGCTGTACTGGAGCGACTGGACCAGCGCGATCACGAGGTATCCTATTCCTCCGGCCCCGACTAGGCCTACGATGCTTGAGGCCCTAACGTTGTATTCGAAGATGAAGAGTGTCTGGCTGACTAGGTAATTAGCCGACTCTGGGAGTATGGCGTATCGGAGCTGCTGCAGCTTGGTCGATCCCACTCCTTTGACAGCCTCGATAACCTCTCCACTGACCGAATCGAAAGCCTCGTAAAAGAGCTTGCCGAGGTAGCCCACCGAGTAGAGGCTGATGGCTAGCACTCCCGCAAGCGGCCCGAACCCCACTATTACGACGAAGATTAACGCCCAGAGGACCGCAGGTATCGTCCTTATCAGGGCGAGGATCGCCCGGAAGGCCGCTCTGAGGGGCTTTGGCGAGATCTGTCGGGCGCTGAGGGTCGCCAGTGCCAGGGCTACTCCTCCGCCTATCATGGTGCCTGCGATGGCCATTATGATGGTCTCGTACATGGCCGAAAGCACCGTGGGGAGTATGGAGAGATCTGGTGGAAGCATGCGGGCCAGGAATGGGATAATGTTGCCGGCCTTGGAGAGCTTTACCGGGTCAAAGAAGCCCGTCTGCCATAGAGAAAACAGGAACAGTACAAGTAAGGCTATCCTCCACTTCATCACTATCCACCTAGATGCTACATGGCCCTAACTATCTCTTCAACCGTGGTCTCCACGCTCCTGCCCACATACGATATCGCCCCCCTCCTCAGGACGACGATCTCGTCGGAGTACCTTGAGGCGAGGTGGATATCGTGGGTAGTTATCACGGTCGATATGCCTCTCTCGTCGGCGAGTCTCCTGAAGATGTCTAGCACCTCGGTGGCGGTTATGGGGTCTAGCTGGCTGACGAACTCGTCTGCGAGTATTATCTTGGGGTCCTGCATAAGGGCTCGGGCTATCGAGACTCTCTGGCGCTGCCCCCCACTCAGCTGTGAGACCTTCACGTCTCGGTACTCGGCCAGCGACATCTGCCTGATAAGGCTCTCCGCCTTCTTTACCTCCTCCTCCGGGAAACTGCCGATTATCGAGTGCAGTACTGGAACCCGCGCGAGTGCGCCGACCAGCACATTCTCCAGCACCGTCATGTTTGATACAACTCCAAAGCCTTGGGGTATGTAGCCCACGGACCTGAAGGCCGTCTTAGCTGTCTCCGTCGAGCTTAGAGGTAGACCCATGTAGAGGACATCGCCTCTGGTTGGTTTCAGGATGCCCTTTAGGATCTTCAGCAGCGTCGTCTTCCCGGCCCCGCTTCGCCCAAAGATCATGAGGATTTTTCCCGGCTCAATACTCAGCGACACGTCGCGGAGGACGTAGCTATCTGATCTGTAGGTGTACCAGACCCGCCTCGCCTCGATGAGTGGTTGGCTCAACCGTAACTTAGCCCCGTAAGCTCGATGTAGCGTCTCAAAGAGCTGAAATGCTCCTCCTCGCTCTTCTCCTCAAAACCTACAAATAATGCCGAGACAAACCGCCTCATCAAGTCCCTGTTGTTGGGGTCTGAGAGGCCTAGGAAAGCATCCCTGATCTTCCTCTTCAGCTCGGGCGGCAGGTCCTTCGCGACTACCACCACGTGTGAGGGGAGCGGTCCCTGCGTCTCAATTATCCTCGAAGACTCCAACGCCTCCGTGTAGAGGCTATACGAGACGTCTCCAGCTATGACCGTGGCTTCGACCTGTCCTGCCTTAAGGGCCTCCCAGCACTGTCCATACCCACCCCCTATGACTACCTCGCCGAAGAACTTTGAAGGATCTGCGGCCCCGCTGCCCTGCCTCTCTAGAAGCCCAAGCTCGACAAGCCTCGCCAGAGGTGCGAGGTATCCGGAGGAAGAGACCCTGCTCGGGAAGCAGACCCTTTTCCCGCGGAGGTCGGCGAGAGAGTGATAGGGGCTGTCCTTTAACACTATCCAGTAGGAGTAGTAGTAGGTCGCGTTTACCCTCTCCCCACCGATAGCAACCGTCCTCACCTCGGCCAGCAGCAGCTCAGCTTGGGCGTTCTTCACCGCGAGATAGGCCGGCCAAGAACCCATGATAGCCACGTGGGTGTTCTTGTAGCGAAGCGCCTCGACGACTTGGGCGTAGTCGGTCGGTACGTAGACCTCGACAGGAATCCCAATCCTCTCCTCGAGATACTTCCTGAGAGCCTCAGAGGGGGTTCTCAGGTCTATGGGGTTCTGCGTAGGCTGGACCGTGACTATCAGCTTATCGACCCTCTCCCCGGCAGGCAGGAGGTGCAAGAACTCGTAGAGTCCAAGAAGGGACGCGACGAAAAAGGCCGTGCCGATAAGTGCTAGTTTGGTTGCCCTTTTCATGCGGAGGACTCATATAACGACGTTATATTTAACTTTTCAACGAAAAAAGAAGAATTAACGCCGTAAAACTCTCAACAGAACTACCAAACACTTAAAGAAAATTTGTGTTGGTGGGTTTAGGGTTTATTTTGCGGTTCTTTCCGAGTGTTGTGGGATGCTGTGGTCTTGGTCCCTGGTTGTTTTGGACGTAATGAAAAAAGTTGTGAGGTTTGGGTCTTAGCAGTCTTAGAATACATGTTTCATGGTGGCTGTAGGAGGATCATGGCGTGATTGTTGGAAGGAGGGAAAGAGTGGGGGGTTGGTTAGTCCTGTAGGCCTCGGCAGTGAGTCTAGGAACCCCAGATACCGGGATTATAAAAATAGAGTCCGCCGGAGAATATGTTCCGGCGATTAAAATGAGGGAGCCCCCGGTGTGTAGAGTTCTGGGGTTTTTCCCCTCGCTGCCGGGGGCCTACCCGGGCCCGAAGCCGTCACCACTAGTTGCCTGATCTTTTTCACCAGCTCCCAGCACTGTCTCCCGTTTAGCCTATTCTTGTAGTATGCCACAGATAACCTAGTGACAGCCCGATCAAGCCTACCATCATATAGCCTCCAATACTCCCTTCTAGACGAGCTAGCCGGTTTGTAGAGTCCTAAAAGCTTCTTCAAACCCCTCAGAGAACTATTGACGAAATCAGCATACGCTAGCAGCTCTGCCAGAGCCTCCCTGCCAGCCAAACTGCCGTCTATCCCCAGCCCCCTCAAGAAGCACATTATAGGCTGGATACCTTTTACCGGCCTCCTCGACTATCATCCTAGCCATCTCCTCCATCTGCTTCTCTATGGAGGAGATAGCTGGCTTCAGAACCTCCCTCTCAGCATCAGACAAAGCCCTGTATTTATTTAGTAGTTGCTGGTGAGTCTTCGATAGAGACCTATAGGCCAGAATCATCCTACGCATGACTAGGAAATCCTCAGTAACCCTCCTGAACCACCTCTCCTCAATACTCATCAGGGCCTTTATGTCTCCCCTAGCGCTCTTCGGCAACTTATGCTCCCTGCGAATCTTCTCAATTAGTGTAAGCCTCCTGAGATAATAGACCTCTACCCCCCTCCTTAGTAGTTCTATCGCGCCGTCAGTATGCTGGGGTGGTATTGTATCCATGAATAGCTTGTCTCCGGGCCCAGCAGTGATCTCGCCGAAGCCGTCCGCGTGCTTGAAAGCTTTTCCGTCCACCATGTATGTTATCCTGAAGCCCTCACCACTCCTCCTACTCCTATGAACATCGGCATAGAACTTCAATATTCCTGCACCACCTATCCCTTAGTCTTTATCTAGTATGGCCATGTTAGCATGTGGAACCTCTCCACCATCCCACTCCATCCACATCACCCGTATTCGAATAGGAACCCTCCACCGGCCCCACATATAAGGAGTAGTGGCCCCAATAATCGGGCCATCACCAACCCGGCCTCACTATGCTCAAGCAGAAGTAAGGGAATAGAGAGGGAGATAAGCCTCATTAAGAAGGAGAAATCTAAACTAAGACACATACTAGGCATAGAACACGGAAACATATCGATACAGTTGGATTTGTTGGGCAATGAGGTCATATTCAGGGGAAAAGGACAGACAACACTACACGGATACCCAAGGCTAGACATAGGATAGTCTCCCCGAACAAGTGGGTTTATATAACTAAGAGAAGCTTTTAAAACAGCCCAACACTATGAGACGCCCGAGATGCGTCGTGGACTGCTTCTCTTGCTCGCCACAGCCCTTGCCCTCTTAGCAATAGTATTCTCCGTGTATCAAGGACGGTCCGAGTCTCTCGGAGGTATATCCCTCCGCTCACCCGTGTTCGTGCCCCTGCACGAGGTTGTGGTGAGGGTCTGGGTGGTGGGCCTCGATGGGGATGCGCGTCCTGATGCTGGGGCCCTAGTAAGGGTGGGGCTCTACTCGGCTACTACTGATAAGGGTGGCGTGGCGCGTCTAACGGTCCCCGCCGGTAGATACAGCACATACGTGAAGAGCGGCGATGGCAGGCTTCTCCCCCTCACGACTAGCCTGCAGGTTGACAGGAACATTACCCTCGACGTGCGGTTCAAGCTTGCGAGACTGTCACCGGAGAGGATCCGACTCGTGACAGGCTCAGGCTCTACAACCATAAAGCTCTACATCTCATCAGAGGAGGAGGGGAGAATGTTCATATCTTATCCCCACATAGCCGCCCTCACAAGCAAGGGCACCCCAATAATAATCTCGAGGGGCGGAGACGAGTACAGCTACTTCTTCCAACAAGTATCCAGGTGGCCTCTTGAGATAGTACTCCAGGTTGAGCAGGAGATCGCCTTGGTAGAGCCGCAAAATACCTACGTGCCTCTGCTGGTCGTGTGGTGGGAGATTAGCGCCTAGAGGCGCCGAGCGCTGCCCTAGCCATTTCGCTCAGGAGAGTCTTAGGGTCCTTTGCCTTCACGTAGGCTGAGGCCAGAAGTACTCCCTCCGTCCCCAGCTCAATGGCTCGAGCTACGTCCTCCGGGGCCGAGATTCCAGCTCCACAAAGCACGACAACCTTCCCATTCAAGCGTCTCACGAGATCGACCGTCCTCGTGACGATCTCGGGCTTAGCCTTCGAGACCGGTATCCCAGTCCCTATGAGTTCTGGGGGCTCGACCGCCAGCATGTCAGGCTCTAACGCCGCTCCCGCGGCAGAGGTCTCAGGCGTATCGGTACAGAGCACCGAGAGCAGCCCCAGCCCCCTCAACCTAGAGATGCAAAAGCCTATGTCGGCGAGGGTCAGCCTCTTCTCCGAATGGTTCACAAGACTACCGACTGCGCCCGACACCTTAATGGCCTCCACCGGCACATGGCCTGTCCAGCTTCCAGGCTCCTTAGGATCTACATGCTGGGCGAGCACAGGGATCCTGGCTAGGCGGGAGACCCTATAGATGTCTGTCTGAGGGACAGCGACCATTATATTCACTCCCTCAGCCTCTCTGACCTCGGCTGCTATCATCGCGAGCCTCTCAGCACCGTCACCGAGAGCCTCTCTATACGTCTTGAGATTCAGGACGATGACGGGTGTCTCGGTAAGATTGCTCACGACAAACTAGCATTCACCCTTTTCATATAGCTTCCATCCTGTCTTAGGTGAGGATTGTCACGGTAGGAACAATGCCTCAATCCGAATGAATCACCCCCCACTCCATCCCCATCACCCGTTTCGGATAAGACCCTCCACCGGCCCCACATATAAGGAGTAGTGGCCCCAATAATCGGGCCATCACCAACCCGGCCTCACTATGCTCAAGCAGAAGTAAGGGAATAGAGAGGGAGATAAGCCTCATTAAGAAGGAGAAATCTAAACTAAGACACATACTAGGCATAGAACACGGAAACATATCGATACAGTTGGATTTGTTGGGCAATGAGGTCATATTCAGGGGAAAAGGACAGACAACACTACACGGATACCCAAGGCCAGCTTAACACACGACCAAAATCTCTCCATTCCACCCATCTACCAAGAGCGCTGCCAAATCCTTGTCGGAGCACACGAGCCTTTAAGTGCTACATAATCACCCTCCACAATTATCCGTGAAATGGTTAATCAAGAGCCCCCTCTCCGGAGAGAACCTTTAGCTGTATAAAACATTATCTACCGCGAACTTCTCAATACTCGCCGGCGCGCATGGTGACTCGTGTCGTCGAGGTCTCCAGGAGCCCCTTCGCTATAGTGACTCCTGTTCCAATCGAGAGTGTCCTCGTAACGGGCGGGTTTTGGGGGCGGTGGCTCGGAGAGACGCTTAGGTACGCGCTTTTTCACCAACACCGAATGCTAGAGGAGAGCGACAGAATCAATAGGTTTAGATGGGTCTCCGGGAGGGCTCGAGAGCCTCCAAACCGCTCCCTCGCCCCTTTTGACGACTCGGATGTCTACAAGTGGCTCGAGGCATGTGGCTATTTTCTTGCGAGGGCAAACGATGCCGAGGTAAGAGGAATCGTTGAGAGCGTAATCGATGAGATTGTTTCGGCACAGGAGCCGGATGGATATCTATTCACGGCGCATCACGGACAGCCGTCTAGGAGATGGAGGAACCTCACCTTCGACCACGAGCTTTACTGCGCAGGACACCTCATACAGGCGGCCATAGCGCTACATCGCTCGGTCGGAGAGGATCGCCTCTTCTCAGCCTCTATTAAACTAGCTGACCTCATAACGAGAACGTTTGGCCCAGAAGGTATGGCTGGAGTCTGCGGCCATCCCGAGATAGAGATGGCCCTCATCGAGCTTTACCGCGAGACTGGCGTGGAGAGGTATCTAAGGGAGGCCGCCTTCTTCGTAGACGCGAGAGGTAGAGGCCTGTTAAGGCCAGACCCAGAGGACAGGCTAAACAGCCCTCTCTACCAACTACTAGGTGGGCCTGAATACTTCGTGGACCATGCGCCAGTCAGGGAACTCTCGGAAATAACAGGACACGCCGTCAGGGCATTATATCTGAACTGTGGAGTCACAGACCTCTACATCGAGACGGGTGAGGAAGCCTTGATGGCGGCGATGGAGAGGGTTTGGCGGAACTTTGTGGAGCGTAAGATGTATGTGACGGGTGCAGCCGGATCGAGATACATCTCCGAGTCGTTTGGCATAGACTACGAGCTCCCAAACGAGAGGGCCTATGCCGAGACATGCGCAGGCGTCGCGAACTTCATGTGGAACTGGAGGATGCTCCTCGCGACGGGCGAGGCAAGATTCGCCGACATCATGGAACTCGCCCTATACAACGCCATCCTCCCAGGAACATCTCTTGACGGCTCCTCCTATTTCTATATGAATCCACTAGAGTCGAGCGGAGGCTACTCGCGCGAGCCCTGGTTTAGGTGCGCGTGTTGCCCTCCAAATGTGGCCAGGCTACTGGCATCGCTCCCCGGCTATCTCTACGGCGTGTCAGACGGAGGGGTCTGGATTCACCTGTACTGCTCAAGCAGGGCATCGCTAGTTCTTGACGACGCTGAAGTGAAGATTACTCAGGAGACGGATTATCCGTGGAACGGCTCTGTGAAGGTCCTCGTGGAGCCGGAGCAGCCCTCGACGTTCTCCCTATTCCTGAGAATACCGAGCTGGTCGGTGGGTAGTAGGGTCAAGGTTGATGGTAGGATGCTCGCTCCTCGCGGGCCATACTATTTGGAGGTCAGGAAAAGATGGCACAGCCCCAGCGTGGTCAAGATAACCCTCCCCGTCAAGCCGCGCCTCGTCGCGTCCCACCCCTATGTAAGGGATAACTTCTCGAAGGCCGCGATCCATAGGGGGCCGCTGATATACTGTCTAGAAAGCATCGATAACCCCGTCGATCCTAGAGAAATCGTACTGGCGAGGCGCGCCGTCATGGTGGAGAGGCGGAAGAGAGATCTCCTCGGAGGGGTCGTCGCGCTGAAAATAGGGGCCCACGCGCTGGATACTGGGGTACTTGGCCCACGGCTCTACATAGATCTTGAGAAGTATCCACATGCGCGGAGAAGAATAAGGGCCTTAGCCATCCCATACTATGCTTGGGCTAATAGAGGGCCCTCAAAGATGGTTATCTGGGTCCCTGTGGCCGATTTCTTCACGAGCGGCGGGAACCGCCGGAGGGCCAGGTCTTAAAGAGCCTCACAGAGCCGCCTCCCTATAGTCATATACATAGTCATGTATCTTGAGGGCCTCCTCTGGGAGTCTGTGCTCTCTCACTTTCTCCAACACTGAGGCCCGCGAGGGGCTGAAGACTGCCTCCAACGCAATTGCCCTCTCCTCATCGTTGAGCCCTGCTAAAACGAAAAGCAGCCTCGCACTGTGCTGTATGTAGCGTGGGCTTGTGAGCTGTCTGAGTAGTATCTCCATTATTATGGGGGCCTTGGACCTGTCGAACCTGGGCGCGCCGGCTAGGATCAACTCGCTGACCTGCTCTCGCGGGGCTTTGAGGACCTCCGAGACTAGCTCAGCTACCGCTTCAAGTTTGAGTTCCCTGAAGGGGCCGGCGGAGTACGCCCTCGAAAGGAGATGAGAGACACGCTCCATCAGTGACGCTGTGTCTTGGCTCATCCCGACAGTATTTAAGACGATACGAGAGGATACTATTCTATCGTAGTCCCTGTAAAACTCTTTGACCCACTCGCCATGCAGCTCCCATAGCCTTCTGAAGGCCTCTTCCGTAAACCTCTCGCCTTTCTCGATCTTGACTCTCTCGACTGCCGGTATGACGCCAAGTTCGGTTCGGCTCGGGCCCCTCAGATACCCCTCTCTCGAGACTGCTGCCCGATGACGGATTAGCGTCCAAAGCCACGAGACGAAGATCCTGTATGTCGCGAGGTCGTTCATGAAGCGCTGCCCCAGCTCGTAGTCGTCTATCGCGGCCGCTAAGTTCCCGTTGAGTACTTGGAAGCCGTAGTTTGCTGCCATGTAGAAGGCGTGTTGTATGTGCTCTGGAGTGATGTCCCCCCTCGGCACGTCGTATAGGCTGTGCCAAAGGTCCTTGTCGCCCCATATCCTGCTTGAGAAAAGCTTCTCGGGCGTCTCTATATCCCTCGTCAGGATCACCCAGGGCCTTATATCGCCATCCGCATCTATTATTCCGAGCCTCACAAACCTAGCCCTCTCCTCCTCCGTCAACCCACTGTCGACGGTTGGGTGGCGCCGCCCATCAACCTCGACGTACCTCACCTCGGCGCTGACGAGTTTTTGGAGACTTGGAAGCTCGGCTCTGAGGGGCTCTGTTCCAGCGGCTATGTAGGCCTCGTCCTTCGTGGCCACCCAGCTCTGCCTGAACACGTCATAAAGCCGCCCCTTCACCCTCCCCTCCAGAATGTCCTTTAGCTTTACTCCCCGCTCCGCAAGCTCCTTATCCTCCGTAACGAATATCAGACCGAGCAGCCTCTCCCTGAGCTTGTCTAGCTTTATGTCCCTTAGGGCTCTGAGGTTATACCTGTGTCGGCCATAGGGATCTGTGGCTGGGTAAAGCATCACGGCCGCCATGCCGCCGACCGGCGCAGCCTCCGCCTCTCCGTCCCTGATCCCAGCCATAAGCATCACGAGGGCATTGTAGCGCTGATACACCACCATGTTCGGCGAGCTCATCGTTATGGTCTGGGGGTCGGGGAAGACGGCCTCATCCTTCCACATCTCGATCAGGCTTCCCAAGTAATCCCACCTTCCGTTGCTCGACTTGATCAGCCGCTCACGCCAGACCCAGAGTATCACCGGCAGATAGAGCCCTGCGACCCCCTCCTCGTAGAGCATCGCTATTTTTATCGTGCCGACTGGAATACCCACCGCGTCCTCAATCATCCGGAGGATACTCTCCACGACGAGCGCCTCCTCAGGGGTCTGGATCTTGGGGACATAGAAGTAGACGCCCCTCCCGGCCCTGCGCAGGGGCTCGAAGTTGTTCAGCACGTAGATCACGGCTGAGGTCACGATAGCCGGGACGGGCCTACCGTCGAGCAGGACATCAAAATCTAGCAGGTGGATTCCGGGGAGCCTGTGGAAGACGGCCGGCCACTCTTCCCTCGGCTTGGATATCCTGTAGGTCTTGCCGCCCTCGCGATACTCCTCAGGGACCTCCCCCGCCAGCACCCTCTTCACGTTTATCCTCGCGTCCCACACGGCGGCATATCTGCGGCCCGAGCCGAATGGGACGAACCAGGCCGGAGAGGCGTCCTCCTCATCCTCGAAGGCCGTCACGACGTCGGCGTTGATCTGGTTGATCGCCCTGCTCAGGGGATACCAAGGCCCAGTTATCTCTAGGCCGGCGTTTCTTAATGGATGGGCCTCCGCGGGGACCGGGATGTGCTCGTTAAGCCTCCAACGCAGGGGACTCTCCCTCCCTAGGAAGTTGTCTATCATGCCCTGAACTATCTCCCCGAAGGTTCTCGCGTTGCCATCCGCGTCGTGGAAAACCCTGTCCCAGCCCGGGAAGCACCCCTTCTCGACCAGGGGCCTCCTATCCTCCAGCCACCTCCTCCTCGCCTCCAGCGCCTTGTCGATCTCCGGGCCGACGATCCTCGCGACCCTCTCGATAAGCTCCTCAACAACAACGCGCCTACCATTAACCTCCCTAGCCCCGAATAGCTCTGCGTAGTCATCCCTTACAAGGACCTGCAGCATGCTGATACATCCTTAAACTCAGTGGCTAAAAAGCTTCCCTAACCGCGTTACATCGCGCGGAAAGACACCTATATATCGTATATACCCTAAACATGCATAAAGCCGCTGAGACTAACTCCCTGCATAAAACATCAAAATATATCTAATGGGTCTCTGATGACGCTTGGATTGCGCACGCTTGCTTACTGGCCCTTCTGCAGAGGTCACAGTGGTATGGAGCAGAAAGGCTTCTCAAGATTCAGGAAAGAAAGCTTAGGAGACTATTAGACAAGGCCGTTAGGGAGGTTGAGTTTTACAGGGAGTTATACCGCTCGGTCGATTTAGGTAGCCGTAGTGCTCGAGTCCTCCTTCAGCGCCTTCCCATCCTAACGCGTAGAATTCTGTCAGAGACACCCCTACAAAGGAGGGCAGCAGCCTAGGTCAATCTCGGCAAAGCCCTCAAGAGGACCACAGCGGGCTCCACAGGGATCCCTGTGGAGATCTTGGAGACAAAAAGCTCAGCGGCGTATTGGCAGGCGCTTTATCTTAGAAGGTTGTGGGCGTGGGGGATAAGACCGGGTGATAGAATCTTAAGGATGTTACAAACGATATCCCCCTCAAGCATCAGCTTCTTCATAGGCGGGAGCCCCTTGGCTAGACTGTTCAGAAAAGAGGTAAGGCTCCTGGACATGCGGCCCGGGACAAATACCCAGCTCCTGAAGGAAATAATGGAATCGCGGATAAATGTGTTACTAGCGCAACCGTCCACCCTGCTGGCTATAATCAAGATAATGGAGGAAAACGGTCTATCTCTCTCCCTCAAAACAGTCATCACTACTGGTGAAAATCTCACACCTGCTATGCGAAAAAGGATTCAGGATACATTCCATTGCGAAGTATATGACCAATACAGCACAGTCGAGCTGGGGAACATAGCATGGGAGTGCCCCACTCACACGGCATACCACATCAATGCGGACTCTGTCGTTTTGGAGCTGAAGAACCCGAGGCGGGTTGGGCGCTCGACAGTAGAGGGCGAGGCTTTGGGCACATGTCTCTACAGGCACGCCACGCCAGTAATACGGTACTTAACCGGCGACGTGGTGCGGCAGAGAAACGACGAATGCCCCTGTGGCCGCGGCCTCCCCCTGCTTGAAAGCGTTGAGGGCAGGCTTGTTGACTTCATCGTGGCTAAGGACGGTAGCTTCATTTCACCCTACGTGCTCGCGACAGTTCTGCAGAACATAGTGGGCATAAAACAGTTTAAGATCGTGCAGCGCCGCGACTACGCCATCGAGGTGCAGACCATAGCAGCCGACAAGGCGGACCTTGAGAAAGTTGCCCTAGCCATAGAGTCGACCCTGACACCTCTGACACGAGGTCTTCAGATCAAGGTGCTGTTCACAGACTCAATCGAGGTAAAGGGCGCAAAATTCAGGTTGGTCGAGTCGCAAGTGCCCAAATAGTCTCTAGAAATTTTTAGGTCGTAAAGAGGGAAGAGCGCCGCTCGAGCTGCAACTTGGGTAATTGAGACATTTTTTGGTGCATCAAGTCAGCCCGAGAAGGGTTAATAAACCTCATGACGTTCTATTGGCGTCGGCCGGGTTGAGAGAGGTCAGCGAAGAGGCGTTGCCCAGCTACTGGGACTGGGTCGCCGAAAATTCCTTTCACTTAAAGATGAAACACCAGACCATAACAGATGTCTTTTATCGCCATATTGTTCTCGCCCACCTGCTCAGCGCTAAGCCGGCAAACTCAAGGTGGCTGTTGAAGCTGGACGCCTATAACGAGGCCACCCACACTCAGTACGGTTTTTATCTGATGGATGGCCGGACGGAGCTTGTGCTTATCGACATATCGGGTTGCATCGCTTCTAAAGCTGCAGAGAAGGCTGTTATGCGGGGGGTCTATAACATGACCCACCTCATTGTCGCGGATTTTAGAAAAATGCCGATTAGGAATGAGGCGGTGGAGATGTCCTGCAGCCTCGGTAGCATAGAGCATGTCCCCGACTACGACAGAGCTTTCTACGAGCAGGTCCGCGTTGTGAAAGAAAGGGGAGTTGTACTGGTTGGCGTCCCCAACCTAGCCAATTGGTCTATGAGGGCTTTGTCCGCTGTAATACTCCATTCAATCGGGTTGATGAAGAAAATAACAAACCAGGAAAAGCACTTCACAGGCAGGCAGGTCAAGAATTTAGCCGAGAGAATGGGGCTTATTATCGTGGAGGTTACGGGCTATCATTTATTCCCCAAACACATACGTTGGCTGGATCTGTGGTTTGAGTATAGGGGTGTTGGAACAATGCGTAAGAACGGTTTTCTACGATGGCTTCTCAGAGCCTTCACATACATTGAGTGTCGGTATAGGCTTGCGAGGTTTTTTGCCGAGATGCTGTTAGTGAAAGGGGTCAAGGTATGGGGACGGGATAGAGAAGGAAAAAGTTCACTAGGTGCAGAATACAATACAATAAGGTCAAAGCAGTCCATCTGATCTGTTTTGTTTTTTGCTCTAGGTAAAGTTTTCTGCCTATGTAGTATGAGATGGCAAGTATTACCGGCGGCAGTATGGTTAGGATGTAGTAGAGGTAGATAAGGCCTCTGAATACGACGTTAACGACAACCCAGCCAATAATGCCGCCCAGCCAGTAGAATACGGTGAACTGAGCCAGTTCATCTGATTTGGCAAGCAATAGCATATAGCCCATCACAGGTAGCGTGAAGAACAACACAGTCCAGCTGACCTGAATAATGTATGCGTATCTGAGACCAGGCGTCACAAGCGGTCCCGTAACTACCCGGGAGAACTCTATCTGAGCCCCCGGATATATGGCGACGGCTTTAGTGACTGGATAGTTGAAGAACCATTGCCATATCTCGCTCCTCCCGGTCGCTGAGGGATTTGAAATAGACAACCTTGACAGCATCGCAAAAACCCTCTCGACTAGGTTAGCTCTTGTAGGTGTCAGCAAGACCCACTCAATGAAATACCATACCGCAGCCACGACGGCTGCCGTGATTAGGGATAACTGCAGGAAAAGACGCCAGTCAAACCTGGCTACCTGCTGTTTATCCCTCTTCGTTCTATCTTTCTTGCTTTCACGCAAAGCCGCGTAAACGAGTAGTGGGAGGATGATTATCAAGGCGGCTTCTTTCGAGAGAAAAGCTAGCGCAAAGAACGGCGTAGACAACAGTCTGCGCTCACGCTTCCCGTCGAGAAGGAAATAAGCCCCCACTAGTAGGAAAACAAGCATGAAAATGTCTATCCTCGCTACCCTCGAAAAGTAGAAGCCTAAAGTCTCGAAAGCGAAGAGAAATGAGGCCAGCGGCGCTGCATAAGCGTATTCTTTTCTCCCCCAAAATAGGCGGCGGGCAAGCAAGTAGAACACGGGAATGGCTAGGCTACCGGCTATCACGGAGCTGACACGCCATCCGAGGGGGTTATCACCCAGAAACCGGATGCCCAAAGATATGAGAATTATAGCTAGCGGTGGATGGCCTACACGGGAGAGTCGGGGAACCCCCTCTTCGTTAATCCCTAGAGCGTTTCGCGCCTCAGGAACATAATAAACCTCGTCACCTATCGGTTTGTCAGGTATGTCTGCTTTGTACAGGCGAAGCGCAAAACCCACAAGCGTGAGGCCAATTATGAATAATGTCTGTCTATTCATGCTCTAGGGCTGCAACGCATCCTCTCTTTAAAAGCTTGGCGGAAGGATCCCCTCACCAGCTAGGGGTTATATGTCAAAACCCTTGAGAGACCAGTTAAAATTCCTCTGTCTCCAGCTACAATCCATTTCCTCAAGTATGATGCAAGACCTAGAGGGCCCAGACGGCGTAGCGTGTTTAGGCGCTTCACTGCCTCGGCGTAGGCCTGCTCCATCAAGGATGCTCCAGTTTCACGAGCTTTCGACACGACCTCTACCATGTTTAGGTAGGTCATCCTTGTTATGACTCGCCTGCTCTCCTCAAAGTCCCTGCCTACTAAAGAGAGCGCGCTACCAATCGTACCACCTGCCGTCGATATTATGTCGGGGATAACGACTATGCTTTCTTTCTCAAGCCGGCGTGTGTGTAAAATGGATACAGGATAGTTTGCTAGCGGGGCTACGACTCTGCAACGCGGGATACCCTGTATAGCTAGGGGTCTTGCGCCGGGAATATGAACATCAGCCTCAACTCTGAAAATCTCGTCGGGGGGAAGCAACGTAGAGCGTGGCATGGTAGAGGCATAGATTTTTAGACAATGGTCACCATATTCCAATAGATTCAAGAGATATTCCACGTCTATACATGGTTTTTCAACCAACGTGTAGTACCTGTTCGATACCGCAATAATCCTGTAGTTCTGCTTCTGAAGCATGTATGCTGCGGCAGAACCCATGTTCCCGAAGCCTTGGAGCGCAACAGTATCTAATCCATCAATCATACACAGCGCCTCCACAGATTTGATGGATGCTGTTAGACTCTCGGCCACTGCTATGCCCGTATTTGACAGTTTGTTTTCACCGAGATGTAAGGTATGGCGCGTGCTGTAGCCCAGCACCCTCCTCAGTATATATAGGTCGGTCTCGCTGAAACCGATATCTGAGCCGGGTATGTATTTACCTGCATAGCCGTGGAGGCGTAGCTGTTCCGCCAACGCCTCAATGAGCTGTCTCCTGTTCATGGTCGACGGATTGGCCGCGATGCCTATCTTAGCGCCGCCTATTGGGATACCGGCTAGTGCGGATTTCAACGTCATAACCCTCGCAAGAAGCCTAGTCTCCGCAAGTGTTACGTCGGGCTGTATCCGTATTCCCCCCCAACACCGCCCTAATACAAGGAAATCTGATACAAGCCAGCCACGTGCCTGTCCTAACTCCAGCACAACCACGCCCCCAGCCGACACGAGCATAACACATCACCTCGCAGCTTGTGATTGTTATCTTTTTCAGCATAACAGCGACAGGTGGACAGATACTTATATGCAGCATCCCACCGCTTATCAAGAGGTGATGGATGTTTTTGTCCATCGTCTCGCGATTCGTTGAGAGGTTTGTGGAGCAGGGCGGATTGGTCGAGAGGGTTCGCGGCCTGGGGGAGGCCATCTCGAGGGTCGCTGAGGAGGCGCGGAGGCTGCAGGCCGCTCTCGCGGTGGCGTCGTGTGATCCGGGACTTGTGGAGGCCCTTGAGAGGGAGCTAGATGGTGTCGTTGAGCTATTTCCCCCAAGATCGCCGCTACAGCTTATAGAGCGTGCGGGTGCTGGCCTCACCTTTCCCGTCGCGGGTGTTGCCGAGACTGGCTCGCTGGTCGAAATATGCTACGACGACGCAGATAGGTTGGTCTCTGCCCTCCCCTCCACACACTTCGCCTACCTCAAATCCAGCTCCATAGTCCCCACACTACTCGATGTCGCCGGCACGATTAGGAGGGCCTCCCAGAAAGGGCCATTCTCCGCCACACTGATATCCGGGCCCAGCAGGACCGCGGACATCGAGCTAACCATAGTTAGGGGGGTCCACGGACCCCACACCGTGAGACTCTTTCTAGAGGTGTAACGGCCGATCTTGGACCGGTTAAAGGAGCTTGAGGAGGCTGTCGGGAGGCGCCTGTCTCAGGGACCTGTGAAGGGGCTATACGCGGCGATGGTGAGGGGGCTTACAAGCAGGGCAGTCACGGTCCGAGAGATCCCCAACTTCAACGAGTTTAGGGCTGAGGTGAGGAGGATTAGAGAGAGGAGCCTCGCCAGGCTCCCACAGCTGCTCGAGATGTTCGTCAGGAACGCGGAGCGCTATGGTGCGAAGGTTCACTACGCGCGGGACGCGACCGAGGCAAACAAGATAATATGGGGAATAATCGAGGCCTCGGGGGCTAGGCGCCTCGTCAAGTCTAAGTCGCTGACTAGTGAGGAGATAATGCTGAATGAGTCGCTCGAGGATAAGGGTGTGGAGGTCGTAGAGACCGACTTGGGTGAGAGGATTATACAGCTCGCCCGTGAGCGGCCGAGCCACCTCGTCTTCCCCGCTATACATAGGTCCCGCGGCGATGTTGCGTCTCTCTTCTCTAGAGAAGCCGGCAGCACCATAGGGGATGACATACACGAGCTCCTCGGATACATTAGGCTGAGGCTGCGAAAATACTTCCTCGAGGCGAGCGTAGGCCTCAACGGGGCTAACGTCGGAATAGCCGAGTTGGGCGCCGTAGTGCTGGAGACTAACGAGGGGAACGGAAGGCTCGTAGCAAGCATACCCAAGGTCCAGATAGTGCTCATCGGTGTTGAGAAGATAGTTGAGACGCTTGAGGAGGCCCTGCTTCTTGCTAGGGCCCATGCTGTCTCGGCGACGGGTCAGCGTGTCACGACGTATGTCTCTTTGATGGCTGGGCGGGCTCCACTGTCAGGTGAGGTGGGAGGCAGGGAGCTCCACATAATCCTGCTCGACAATGGGAGAATGGGGATGCTTGAGGACGCGTATTTCCGCGAGGCTCTGTACTGTATAAGGTGTGGGGCGTGCATGAATGTATGCGCTCCATATAGCGTTGTGGGCGGCCACCTATTCGGCCACATCTATCCGGGACCCATAGGCATACCTTGGACGGCGAATGTTCACGGCGTCGAGAACTCCCTGTTCGCTCATCTCTGCGTGTCCTGCGGACTCTGTAGAGAGGTCTGCCCCGCGCTGATAAATATCCCGCTGATGATCTCGCGGGTGAAGGAACTTCTCGCCGAGAGGATGGGGCACCCGCGCGTGAATAGGGCCATGATGATGTATGAGCGGCTCGCTAAGGTGGCCTCGCGTCTAGCACCCGTGAGCAACTGGGGACTCCGCTCAAGAGTCGTCCGGTATCTGCTGGAGAAGGCGGTCGGACTTGACAGGAGCGTAGCTATCCCCGAGTTCAGGAGGGATAGCTTCGATCGGAGGTTCAGAAGGATAAGGCGTCAGGTCCCACAGCCAAGAGGCCGCGTCGTTATCTTTACAGACATCTTCGCAAACTATTCGAGACCCGAGATCGGGGAGGCGCTGGTCCGCGCCCTCTACTCAGCAGGCCTAGATGTTGAGCTTCCCGAGCAACTCTCCTCGGGGTATCCCTTGATAGCGTACGGAGACTTGGAGGGTGCGCGGCGCTATGCGGAGCGCAACCTCGAGCTCCTCTGGCCCTACGTCAGCCGCGGTTATGAAGTGGTCTCGATAGAACCTACGGCGACCTACACCCTCCGCCACGTATACCCCTGCCTGCTTCGGGGAGATGCGAGGGCAGAGGAGCTTGCAAGCCACACGCGCGAGGCCCTCGGGGTTTTGAGAGAGCTCGTCGACAAGGGGGAGATCGAGGTAAAGTCTAGCCGCAGGAGCAGATACGGTGTCCATGTCCCGTGCCACCAGCGAGCCCTCTCGGGGGCCGACAACATATTGGCACTGGCAGGGATGGCCGGTCTAGATGTCGAGGTGTTTGAGGATGGGATGTGCTGTGGAATGGGGGGGACCTTCGGGATGAAGAGAGGGCCGATCGGGAGAGGCCTCGCGCTCTCCGTGGGGGAGAGGCTCTTTAGGCTCTTCACCCAGGGCCGCGCGGAGGCAATATTAACGGAGAGCAGCGTCTGCGCGATACATCTACGCGAAGGCACCGGGCTAGAGGTGCTGCATCCACTTGAGGTTCTGGAGTTTATGGCGAAAAAATAGGGGCGGTATGGCCGCGGTGATTGTATCGGCCGAAGCTATGCGCGCCCGAACCACTCCTTGACGTGCGTCCTAGTAAGATAGTAGATGATCAGGATGTTTATCAGGATCCCCACTATGCTGGCGGAGTTACCGAGCAGGCTCACGACTCCCAGCACTATCCCAACTATCGAGAAGATTATTCCGAGGATCCAGGCCCACCCTCTCCCGGTCCAGAAACCATAGGCCAGCAGGAATGCCACCAGGCCTGCTATGATGAAGACTCCTCCAAGCAGCGCCGCCAACGCACCTGCCAGAAATCCTATGCCCGGCAACTCCTCAACCATCCCCATCCCTGCCTCGCCGACTAGTGCGCCAAGCGCGAAGAATGCGGCAGCCGCTAGGAGGGAAAATATGCCGCCGATAATCTCTAGGACCGCTAAAATGGTTACACCTGTCGGTCTAGTTTTTGTAGACATCAACCCTTTCTGAGGTGGCTTATACTTAAATCTTTTAAATCTTCTTCGCTCTTAATCCATTTTGTGTTGGTGTTTATAGGTTTTCCCCATCCGTCGATG
>JAVVGN010000036.1:0-18709 GCA_032249095.1 Candidatus Caldarchaeales archaeon
AGCCCACTGCGGGGGGTCAGCGGATACTCAAAAGCATAAACGTCTACGCGGAGACAAAATACTCAAATATATTTGTAGCGCGATGAATTAATTGTCGGTGACTTGAGCTCGGGCATCAGGGTGCAGAAGGGGCTTGAGGGGGTTTATGTTACCGAGAGCGCCATCAGCTTTATAGATCTCGAGCGGGGCGCTCTTTACTACTCCGGGTATGACGTGAGGGAGTTGGTCGAGCGTAGCCGTTACGAGGAGATTGTCTTCCTACTACTGAACCGGAGGCTCCCCACCGCGAAGGAGTATGACGCACACGTAAGGGAGCTTGTCTCGAACATGAGACTTGGGGGGGACCACCTCGACGTTATAAGAAGTTTTGTGTCTAAGATGGATCCTCTATCCATCCTGGCGACTTTAATGGTAATTGAGGGTAGCGGCAAGCAGGGCGGCGACCCCTCAGACACTTCCTCGGCCGTGAGGGCGGTGAGTAGGATGGGAGCATTTTTCTCGACCATTGTGAGGCTGAAGCTCGGCGGAGACTACATCCCGCCCCGAAGCGACCTCGGATTCGTCGAGAACATGTTGTACATGATTAGGGGGGAGCCCCCTACGAGCGAGGAGGCGGCCATCCTTGACGACCTACTCATCCTACACGCCGAGCACGGAATCCCGGCCAGCACGTTCGCCTGCCTAGTCGCGGCCTCAACACTTAGCGACCTGTTCTCTTCTGTCGCCGCTGGAATACTAGCTCTAAAGGGGCCGCTGCACGGCGGCGCCTCGGAGGCCAGCTATAAGCAGGCCCTCGAGATCGGCGATCCCGCGAGGGTTCCAGAGTGGGTTGAAGAGGCTCTTCGCTCAAAGCGGAAGATCATGGGTTTTGGCCACCGAGTCTATAAGACTTATGACCCGCGGGCGCTTATTGTCAAGGAGATTATCCGGCGGCTTGAAGATAGGCTTAGCCAAGAGGATAAGATGCTACTTAGGGTTACACAGGCTCTCGAGGAGTATGGTGAGAAGAAGCTCGCAAACAGGGGTATATATCCCAACGTGGATCTCTGGACGCCGATAGTGTATCGCGCACTAGGTCTGCCCGAGGATACCTTCACGCCACTCTTCGCAGTAAGCCGAACAGCGGGCTGGGCAGCCCACATTCTAGAGTACTGGACCGATAACAAGCTTATCAGGCCTCTCCACCTATACACCGGCGACAAGCTCAAACAGTATGTTCCCATCGAGCTTAGATCAGGCTCCTAGCTAGGTGGGAGAGGAAGCTGAGTCCCCTCGTGGACGCGATGCTCAACGCTAGGCCGGACACCTGAAGGTCCATGTCACCCCGCCTGGAGAGCGCGTCTGCGAACCCCGACTCTGATGCTGCCTTGATTAGCATGTCTAGCTGTGAGTAACGTAGTGTTGAGAGGGCCTTGGACAGCCAGTAGATCATCTTTAGCTCTCTATATAGGCCCCTAACCATGCGTCTATAGGCCCCCTCATCACCCTCTGTTAAGAGTCGGTATGCATGCGTCCCTGCAGCCCTCGCACAGATTCCGCCCACCACGACGCCACCTCCCGTTGTAGCCTTCACCTGTCCAGCCGCGTCCCCGACGAGCAAGACCCTTCCTGTCAGACCGTGTTCGAGTGGCGGCCCCCTGTAGATCGAGTGACTCATGTAGCCTATTGCCCTCGCCTGAGGCATCTCCTCGCGGATTAGCCTAATCGCTTTTTTGTGCAGGTCGCTTTTGCCGGCCACGCCCACCCTGCCGAGCTCCTCGTTAATGGGTACGAGGTATCCGAAGAAATCCCTCAAGTAGGGTTTGAACCAGACGTGAGCCCTCCGCGGGTCGAGCCCGTGACCCCTCACCACGAGCTGAATGATGGGCATCCAGTAGGGCGCATAATACTGTTTGTAAATGCCTCTTGCCAGCCGCCCGGCTGACCCCTCAGCCAGTATGACGACGCCCGCGCGATAGGTCTCGCCATCCTCGGTGACGACCTTGCAAGGCCCATCGTCCACCCGGCTACACCCCGCGACACGGGTACCTACAAGAACCTTGGCGCCTGACGAGAGAGCCTCCTCCGCTAGGAACCTGTCCAACGCCTCCCTCTCCGCCACGACCGCGACCGGCGAAGAGGCTTTTATCTCGAGCTCCGCACCCCTTGGCGAACGGATAACCGCGCCCCACAAAAGGTTCTGGACGTAACTCCTGCTGAGCCTCACCCCAACTCTCTCCAGGCCCCTTATGCTGTAGAGGCCAGCACACCTCTCAGGTCTGCCCACAACCATGTCCTCTTCAAGGAGGAGGACGCTCAGCCCCCGCCTCGCCGCCTCACCCGCCGCTATGAGGCCTGAGGACCCCCCTCCAACGACCACGGCGTCAAACCGCTGCATGCATGCAAACCATCCCAAAATGGGCATATAACACTTATCAAAGATGCTCTCACTGGTGATATCTTTATGACTTGCAACAATCTGTAGCTTCCAGCCCCCCGGGGGTGTTATGAAGGAAGTTGCCGAGTCTCCCCAACTCGGGGAAACTACGCATAGACGACGACTCCCTAAACTTCGACTATGCCCACTTCCTCCCTCACATCAGTAAGTGCTCCACAATTCATGGGCACTCGTCGAGGGTCGAGATAGAGGTGGAGGGGGTTAAGGACTCGACCGGCATCATAGTTGACTTCGGCTATCTCAAGTCCGTCGTACGCGAGGCGATCTCAAAGCTTGACCACAAGATATTTGTCTGCAAGAAGTATGTAGTGGGGCTGGACGGCGGAAGACTAGTCGTAGCCTTCTCGGGGAGAGATGGGGAGTACAGGCTAGAGCTACCGGCATCCCAGGCGTTCGTGGCTGATTTTGAATCCACGGTCGAGAACATCGCAACCTACATATCTGAGTACGTGATGGAGCGGATGCCAGAGAATGTGACCGTGGTAAGGGTATGCATTAGCGAGGGCATTGGTAAGAGCGCAGAGACCACGACTACGCGCCGCAGAGATGACTAGGCGAGTCCTCCTACTGCTCTCGGGCGGCGTAGACTCGGCCGCAGCTCTCTGGCTGCTCAGAAAGGAGAATGGAGCCAGCGAAGTCTACACACTATCCATAAATTTTTATCGAAGGAGTCCGGGCGAGGCGGCCGCCGCTAGGAGACTTTCTGGGCTTGCCGGTGCTGCTGGTCACATGGAGATTGATATGCAGTTTCTCCGCGAGGCGGAGGACCTTCCCCGACTGGCCGACTCTTATCCGGCGGCGCAGAGCCTCCCCCCCGTCTTCCTACCAGCCAGGAACATCATATATTACTCTGTGGCGGCTCACGTAGCCTCCTCGCTTGGCGCCCGAGAGATAGTTGTAGGGCACAACAGGGACGATGTCGAGACTTTCCCCGACGTGGGATGCGACTTCATAGAGGCTTTTAACGAGCTACTCGAGAGAAGTCTGCCCGGCTTCGGAGCGTCGGTGAAGGCTCCACTAATAGGCCTCCGGAAGTTGGAGGTCTGGAGGCTGGCCTACCAGCTTGGCGTCCCCCTCGGCATGACTTGGAGCTGCTGGCGCGCTGGGGAGCTACACTGCGGAAGGTGTGCTGGGTGCATGCAGAGGCGAAAGATGTTCGAGACACTGGGAATCGAGGACCCCACGAGCTACCAAGAATTATAGATTATTAAGCAGGTCGAGTGGAGTCCTGGTGTGAAGATAGGCCTCAATGCCTGGACTATCGGGGGCTGGCGTCTCAATCTCCCAAGAGGATATGACGAGGCTATACGGATCGCCTCTCAGCTGGGGTACCAGGGCCTCGAGGTCGTGTACGACGACTCCAACTTCTCGCCCGATAGGATCGGCAAGGCGGCGAGGAGAAGGATCTCGGAGCTCGCAGACTCCCATAACCTAGAGCTGCCAAGCGTCGCTACGGGTGTTTTCTGGAGATACAGCCTCTCCTCTCCCCATGAGGCGGAGAGAGAGCGGGGCCTCAGCTATCTAAGGTCTGGGCTTGAGCTGGCCGCCGACATCGGCGCATCAACACTCCTAGTTGTACCCGCGGTCGCGAGGGGTGAGGTAGGCTATAGGGAGACCTATAAGCTCGCCCTTAGTGCGCTGAACCGCGCGGCGAGGTGGGCTGAGGACCTCGGCGTTAACATCGGTGTGGAGAACGTCTGGAGCAGGTTCCTCTACGATCCCGAGATATTTAGGAGATTCGTGGAGGAGGTGGGCTCTGAGCGTGTCGGCGTTTACTTCGACGTGGGGAACGTGCTTGAGCTATCGCCCTTCGAGCACTGGCTCGAGATCCTTGGGGACAAGATTTTGGTGATCCACGCAAAGGATTACGACATGGCCTCGAGGGGGCCGGGAGGATTCAGATACGTCGGTCAGGGATCGGTTGACTGGTCGAAATTCGTATCCATGTTGAGGCAGATCGGCTATGACGGCTATCTGAACGTGGAGACGCCCCCGGAGTTTTCTAAGCCCTCTGATGCCATCAGGATACCGGAGGAC
This sequence comes from Candidatus Caldarchaeales archaeon, assembly GCA_032249095.1. Classification (GTDB taxonomy): domain Archaea; phylum Thermoproteota; class Nitrososphaeria_A; order Caldarchaeales; family Calditenuaceae; genus HRBIN02. Next base: position 4,475 of record JAVVGN010000036.1, read on the forward strand.
GGGATAGAGGCGGCCAAAACAAGCCTAACGAACCTAAGAAAATACGTGACCTAGGCCTAGCCCCTGCCCAGGCCGGTCTTCGAGCCGCGGGTGGCTTCGCCCCTGCCTTAGCTAAGGTTTTAAGCGTGGCTTGTGGCAGAAGATTCCAGATGTCAGAGGCTCAGCAGGCTGAGGCTAAGAGGGAGCTGTGGGGAATCATCCACATCTACTCCTCATACAACAACATAATCATACACGCAACGGACATCACCGGAGCTGAGACCATCGCTATTGCGTCGGGCGGCATGTTCGTGGAGTCTGGGAGGCTGGAAGCCTCCTCCTACGCCGCGACTAGGGCAGCCAACTACGTGATGGAGGCCGTAAAGCAGAGGGGGATAACGGGCGTCCACATACGCGTTAGAGCACCCGGGGGCGTGAAGTCGAAGACCCCGGGCCCTGGGACTCAGGCGGCTATAAGGGCCATAGCGCGGTCGGGGGTCATGATAGGTAGGATTGAAGACGTGACACCCCTACCGCACGACAGCGTGAGGAGGAAGGGAGGCCGCCGGGGGCGCAGAGTCTAGGCCGCTGGCTGGGGGATCACGAGGCCTATCTTGTCCTCCTCCTCCCTCTGAACCAAGTATCCGGGTGCCGAGACTATCCGCCCACCGACCTCTATCTTCTTATGAGTGATGAGCTGCCTTGCCTGGTGGATCGTCCTTGCAAGGCCCTTCCGGTAGACGATGGTCTGGAGCCTCCTCTCAAGAATATCCCTCACGGTGAGCTGTAAGACGTAGTTTGCGTCCGCGTCCTCAGGGACGAGCCCAATCCTGTAGAGCTTGTCGATGAGGGCGCGCTCCCTCCTTCGCCTCTCCTCACCTGTGAGGACGAAGAGGTCCCTCGCAATCTTCCTATACTTCCTCAGGACTGAGGCTGCCCTCCAAAGCTCCCTCTTGTTACGTAACCCGTATTCGCCTACGAGTTGCAGCTCCTCCTTGAGCCTATCCTCCTGCCACGGGTGCCTCGGAGTCTCGTACTTCTTCCTCGGCCTCTTAGGATCTCCCATACGTCCGCTAGATCACGAACCCATTAATTTAAAACTTTCACAGAACTCAGCCGTGTCTCCTTGACCAGGCCAGGGGAGGGTTTAAACTGGCAAGTGGGGGTAATTAGACACCAAGTCCAAAATAACGCTCCAACATCCAAAGATATATAAGACCTCAGGGAAACTAATACTACCAAGAGAAATCGACTACATACTATCAAGCATTAAGGGCTTAGAGAAGGAGATAGGAGTAGTAAAGAATGAGAGGTCTAAACTAAAACACACTAGGCATAGAGCACGGAAACATACCAACAAAGCTAGAGCATGGGAAACGAGGTAATCTTAGGGGAAAAGGACAAACAACACTACATGGATACCCGAGGCCAGAAATATAATAATCCTTAATAGAGGGTCTATCGTTAGTCGCTCGGCTTGCCCTATCAAATAAGGGTGGACGGTGAAGGGGAAGACTGGGTGCGGCTCGAGCTGGGAGATGTCCCACACTCCCTAGGGAACGCGCTCCGGCGGATGATCATCAACGAGGTCCCCACAATGGCCGTAGAGGAGGTGCTAGTTATTGAGAACACCTCCGTGATGACCCATGAGGTCCTCGCCCATCGAATATCTCTGATACCCTTCACCACCGACCTCGAGAACTACGTTCTGCCCGAGGACTGTGACTGCGGGAGCCAGCTCGGCTGCCCGCGATGTAGCGTCAGGTACAGCCTCAGGAAATCCGCCAGCGGCGGGGTCGTCACTGTATACTCTTCAGACCTCCAGCTGGAGTCCGGCTCGGAGCGTGTGAGGCCAACAAGCGGGGAGTTCCCGCTGGTCAAGCTCGCTGATGGGCAGTCGGTCGAGCTCGAGCTCTATGTCCGGCTGGGTAAGGGTAAGAAGCATGCAAAATGGCAAGCGGGGTTGGCGACTTTTTATGAGGAGGGCGGCAAGAAGTTTTTATACGTCGAGTCGTTCGGCTTCCTGCCCCCACGAAGGATGGTCTTGGAAGCCGCTAAGATATTTGAGGAGATCGTCAGGAGACTTAATGATGACGTAGTAGCTTCTATTGGTGGTAGTCATGAGTGGGTCGGAGAAGAGCAGGGCGCTTCGCATCAAGGTTCGGAGGATGGCTAAGAGGAGCAGGTTCTGGGCGGCCGTCCTCCGTCACCTCGAGGCCTCCTCGAGGAGGATGAGGGCGGTCAACATATACCGCCTGAATAGGGTGGATGCACCGGCGGGCAAGGTCCTCGTCGTGGGTAAGCTTCTTGGGGGCGGCTCACTTAAGAGGCCTCTGAAGGTGGTCGCCTTCGATTTCTCGGACGCTGCTTATCGGAAGGTCTTAGAGGCTGGTGGTGAGGCTTATTATCTCGAGGAGTATCTTGACAAGGATGGTAGCAGCAAGGGACTCGTGATTGTGGGGTAGGTGAGGCTTGTCGCAACTTACCCGTGAGGTGGTCGTGATAGACGGTTCCGGCCACAAGCTAGGCAGGCTGGCCTCGCGCGTAGCTAAGATGCTCCTAGAGGGGAAGTATGTGGTTATAATCAATGCTGACAAGGTAGTGATCACAGGGTCGAAGGCTGCTATCCTCGAGAGGTATCTTAAGCTGGTAGGCAGGACTTGGTACTCCTCTATCAGGAAGCCACAGGTCTGGTTTCCGAGAAGGCCGGAGCGTATTCTCTGGTACACGGTCGCTAGAATGTTGCCTAGGAAGAAGCCGAAGGGACGGAACGCTCTAGAGAGGCTCAGGGTCTACGTTGGAGTCCCCGAAAAATACGCCGATGCTGAAGCGGTAAGAGTCGAGGAGGCCCTCCTCGTCTCGAACGTCAACAGGTCTGGTAAGCTTGTGAGGAGCCTCACTCTGGAGGAACTCTCTGCTCTGTTGAGGGGGAGGGCTGCCAAATGATACAGACCCGCCGAGGCTGCGCGGACAGGGTGTTCGCTCCCCTTGAACCCGATAATTAGCCTGCTGGCGAAGAATCGACGCTATCTTCAGCCTCAGCACATCGGGGCGATCCTGGCCGCCATAAACATGATGGGTGACAAACCCTTCAAACTGAGTGACCTTGACCCCCTCCTCCCCGAGGACCTGACCATGAACAGGAAGGCGAGGCGGAGCATAACCTCACTCCTCAACCTATTGGCGAAGATAGGTTACCTGTCAAGGCCCAGCCAGCGCACCTATCAAAGACGTTTCAACTCCCTGAGCCAGATGCTGTCAGAGAGCCTCTTCGAGCTGGCTGAGATCGAGAAGAGGGTTGTGAAACCTATCAAGTCAGAGAAGATCATCAAGCTAGGTGAGGCTGGCAGAGTGATAGGGGCAAGGATGGTCGGTGGCAAGCAGGCCGGAAGGGGCCGCTAGCCCCCAGAGGCTTCTTGTCTTTTTATAGACGGAGGCCCCGTTCTTACGGGTTGAGGTATGAGGGTTCGGATGACCCTCGGGCTCACGGACAGGCCAGGATCCCTCTTAGCGGCACTAGAGAGCATAGCGGTTAACGGTGGGAACATCATATCGATCGTCCACAGCAGGGATAGGATAACCGGCGGATACGTGCCTGTGAGCATATCTGTGGAGTTTCCGAGCCACGAGAGCGTAGAGGGTGCTAGACGTGGGATAGAGGAGCGTGGTATACCTGTTTTAAGCCTAGAGTCGCTTGAGAGGCGTATAGAGACGATGATGGTGCTGGGCTACCTGCCTGTCGAGGAGCTGAGAAGCGCCTTTAGGGGGCGTGGAGAAGTGATCAGCCTTACAGTTGGAGGCGGCAGCGTGGCCCCCTACATGCGGGTCGTTTTCAGCGTGGGAGTAGACGACCGCCAACGGCTACTACAGGACCTCGGCCTCCTAGCCTCGGAAAAGGGTTGCCTCCTGGTGCTGGAGGAGAGTTGAAGCGCCTGATCATCGTGGGGTATGGATTCCTCGGGAAGAGGCTTGCGCGGGTCCTAGAAAAATATGGACGAGAAGAGCTGCTTCTGGCAGGAGTTGCAAACTCGCGGGGATACGTCTACAGTGATCAGGGCTTAAGGCCCGGCGAGCTTGAGGATGACCTCTCGAGGCACGCCAAGTTTAGGGAGAAACCACCTATCGAGATGGTTGAGAACTCTGATGCAGACATCGCCGTAGTCCTCACACCCACTAACATAAGGACAGGCGAACCCGGCGTCACCTATATCCGCACTGCACTAGCCCGGGGCATGGATGTCGTCACAGCGGACAAGGGGCCGCTCGTCATTGCCTTTAAGGAGCTGGTCTCCGAGGCCGAGTCTAGGAGGCTCTACCTATGCTACGAAGCTACAGTGGGCGGGGGGATACCTATCTTCTCACTGGCGAGGCAATACTTTCGGCGGGATAAGATCCTCAGTATACGAGGAATATTGAACGGGACGACAAACTATATTCTCAGCAGGATGCATTTTGAGGGCCTACCACTCGATCTGGCTCTCGTTGAGGCCCAGCGGCTCGGACTCGCCGAGAGAGACCCTACACTGGACCTTGAGGGGATTGATACTGCATGCAAGATCGTCATACTAGCCAACGCTCTTATGGGGATGGATAAGAGACTCAGCGACGTCAAGGTCGCCGGGATAACGCGGATAACATCGGAGGCCATGATGGCGGCGAAGGAGATGGGCATGACCATAAAGCTGATCGGCCGGATCGAGGAGGGCGAGCTGACTGTGGCACCGAGGCTCGTAAAGCTGAACCACCCCCTCTGCGTCCACGGCACCCTAAACGCGATCCAGTTCCGCGCTAGCCTCATGGGCGAGCTGACCCTTATAGGCGAGGGCGCGGGGGCCTCCACGCTCGCCTCGCTGGTCTCCGACATAGACTGGATCTTGAGGATGAGGGAGGAACTTTAGGGTAGGCCGTTCAGAACGCCCAAAGCGCGTAGATATAGTACTAGCACCTCGAACGCTATTGTCACAAGCATGACGGCGTAATCAGTCCTCCTCATGCGAAGCTCCCTATAGGAGGTTCTCTTTTGCGATGCTCCGAAGCACTTCACCTCGAGCGCCTCAGCCATCTCGTAGGCTCGCCTCAGCGAGTTTATTAGGAGCGGCGTGAATATGCTTACGACTCCCCTCAGAATCCTTATCGGGTTCCTACCCTCCAACTCTCTCCCCCGCGACCTCTGCGCATCAACTATGTCCTGCACTTCTTCTGCGAGTATGGGAGCCAGTCGGACCGCAGCCACAAACACGAAAGCATAAGTGTAGGGAACCCGCAACTTGAACAGTAGGAGCCCGAACTCGTCGGGTGAAGTCGTTAGAAAGAAGAGGGAGAAAGAAGTTATAAAGGCCAGGAAACGCGCCGAGGAAGCGGTGGCCCTGTAGAGCTGCTCCTCCAGAGGAATACCCTCGGCCCACCCTCCCAGGCTGTTCAGCACATACACTATTGCTATGAGCGGGATAGCGCCCCTCATCGTCATTAGAAGTGACCGGTGAGACTTGGCAATGGAGAGTAATGAGAGCTGGGAGGCCACTATGATGGAGGCTACGGTGCCCATGCCGCAGAAGTACTCATTGAAGAGAAGCGCGTTGATGAGGAAAGAGGCCGAGATTAAGAGCTTTACCCTTGGGTCTAGCCTGTGGATAGCGGTGTCGAGACTCCTATATCTGAGGCCTGCAACTATCGAGAAGCTCACCGCACCCCACCCCTGAGCCTCGGAAGGACCTCCCTCCTCAAGGCACATACAGCGTCTTCGACCCTCAGGAGCCGGTGCTCCACCTCCACTCCGCACCTCCTATTCAGTTCGAGGAAGAGGGAGGGTATCTGGGGAACGAGTAGCGACGCCTTTTCAAGTAGAGCACGGTCGGTCAGTATCTCGCGGGCTTCGCCCTCGGCGACGACACGTCCCTGGCTCATCAAAACGACCCTAGGCTCTAGGTCTGCTACAAACTCCACGTCGTGGGTTGAGAGAATGATGGAGCGTCCCTCGCCCATGATCGTCTCGATCGTCTGGAGTAGCCTCTGCTTCCCCTCCCTGTCCTGCCCGCTGGTCGGCTCGTCTATCACCAGATATTTGGGAGACCACGCCATGACTACGGCTATCGTAAGCCTCTTCTTCTCTCCGCCACTGAGGATAAAGGGGGACTTGTCGCGCAGGCTCCACAGGTCGAGTCTCTCTAATACTTCGCGGCATCTCTCCCGGGCCTCTTCCTCGCTGTAGCCGAACATTGTGAGACCGTACATCACCTCCTCCATGACTGATGTACAGAAGAACATGGAGTCTGGGTTCTGGAAGACAAGACCCACCTTCCTCGCAAGCGTCGCGGTCGTCGTCTCCCTCGTGTCCACAGAGTCGACTTTTACACTTCCCCTGCTAGGCTTGAGGAGTCCGTTTAAGTGTTTGAGGAGGGTTGTCTTGCCGGCCCCGTTCTCCCCCATTATTGCCACGACCTCGCCCTCTTCTATGCGAAAGTTGACACCCTTGAGCGCTGTTACGCCGCTCGCATAGGTGTACCAGACGTCTTCTACCTCGATCAGCTCTCCTCACCCCAGTATGAGCGTGGCGAGCTCATCAACGGATACTGGTGCCCTGCCCCCTCTGCAAAGCTTCAGGGAGTGTGCTAGCCTCGCAACCTTCGGCGTCTCCACACTCTCCTCCCCTGTCTCAAGCAGCTCGTGGACGACCTCGCGCGGCTCGCCGCTAGCCAGAATTTTCCCATCAGCCATTACAACGAGCCTGGTGGCCTCGCTTAGGATCAGGTCTAGCCTATGCTCCGATATGATTATCGTGATTCCCTCACTCCTCCTGATCTCGGCCAGCTCCTCTATGAGCTTCTTAGCGGTCAGGCCGTCGAGGGAGGCGGTCGGCTCGTCAAGGATCAGGACTTTTGGCTCCATAGCGAGGACGGACGCTATCGCGATCCTCTGCTTCTGCCCACCCGAAAGTTCGAATGGCGAGCGCCTCCTCAAATCCTCCACCCCCATAACTCTTAGCGCTTTCTCAATCCTCGCACTGATCTCCTCTCTGCCGAGCCCAAGGTTCTCGAGCGGAAAAGCGATGTCGTCCTCAACTGTCAGTGCGAAGAGCTGGTTATCCGGGTTCTGGAACACGAGGCCCACAAGCTGGGCCATCCGGTGGACCGGGGTGGAGGCAGGGTTGAGGCCCTTAACGAGAACCCTGCCCTCATACTGCCCCGGATACATCTGTGGAATCAGGCCTATGATGCACTTGAATAGCGTGGATTTGCCGCAGCCCGTCGGCCCCGCCAGCACTACAAACTCTCCCTCCTCGATGCTGAGCGAGACGTCTCTGATGGCCCACCGCTCGGAGCTTGCATACCTGAACGACAGGCTCTCTATCCTGACCGCCTCACTCATCCGAAACCCTCGCAAGATGCTCGCCGAGAAGGTACGCCAAGTGGTTAACGCATCGCGTAAGCACATCCTCGACTTGCCCCGGAACTCTCAGTTTCGCCGCCGAGGCGTGCCCACCCCCGCTACCGTTAAGCAGGGTGGCAAGAGGTTCAGCCACGTCCCTAACCAAGTTGATGCCGAGCTGGTCCGCAATCTCGGGTGTCTGTCTAAAAGTTACCTCGACGTATCCATCAGACTCGTCAGCAACCATCGCTATATGGGCGCCGACCATGATCAGGGCTCTTGCAACTGATGGCTTGAAGGCGCTGACCCGCGTGGTGGCTAGGACTATGTCGCCGCATCTGTAGAATTCCGCACGACTCACACCCTTTATCCTAGCAATCCTCTCAGAATAGTCAAGCGGTGTCTCGAGTCTGTTTAGAAGCCCCCTCGCAGCTGCGCCGTACCCCGCCAGTATCCCAACCTTCCTCAGCGTCTCGCCGTCTGCGACGGTGAGGCGCACCGTGTCGAAGTATATTCCAACAAGGAGGGCGGAGGCTTCTTTGGGCGAAAGAGGATAACGCAGATGCTCGGCCAGCTCAAGGATGATCTCGGAGGTGGATTGGTAGGCAGGCGAGCTGTAGACGCGACCCCTGAAGTTTTCACGCGAAGCCTCGTGATGATCAACCACCACCAGCCTTCCATCGTCCACGTCGCGGAATGGTCCAAGCTGCGTTGGCGAGCCTGTGTCCACGGCTACATAAAGATCAGCCTCTGGAAGCTCGGTGGATAGGCTGACTCCGAGCATCGAGGCCACTCTATCCGCATTATCGCTGATGTATGAGGGGACAGCGACTCCGGCGACGCTTGCTGAGAGCCACCCGAGAATGTTGGAGAGGACATAGCTCGAGGCGACAGCATCAGGATCCCCTCCAATGTGCAGCAGTAGGGCTACGCGGCTGCCGCCGACCCCCCTGAATTCCTGGGCAAGCTGTTCCGCGAGAGATGGGTCTCTCATTATTCCTTAATAGCCAGTTCCGCCGACCTCATAACCTTACTTGGCTTACATCAGGCCTTGTGGCATCTGTTAGGCGCGCCTCTGGCTCAGCAGGTTCTGGAGCTCCTTCTGCAGCTCCTCGATCTGAGAGCGCGTCCTCGCCTCCTGCTTCTCAATCACCTTCAGCCTCATGTCGTTAAGGTCCCTCTTCTCAGAGAGCTCGCTCACGATCCTCTCCTTGGGGACCTGAACCAGGATCGGGCCAACAGCCTTGTAGACCACCACGTCGTCGCTGCTCTTGCCGAGCTCCTCGAGCGCTTGGTTTATCTCCTCCAGCTCGGCCTGTAGCCTCTGCCTCTCGGCTATCATAACGTTCAGGGTCTGCTGGAGCTGCTGCAGTCGGGCGACTTGTTGCTGGATGCTCGGCGGAAGCTGCTCAGACGACAAGCTTTATCGCACCAAGAGACAGTTACGGTGGATAGATATTAAGTTGTCTAAATCAGTCTGGCCTTGGAAATCCGTATAGTGTTGTCTGTCCTTTTCCCCTAAATATTACCTCGTTTCCCCATAGGTCTAGCTGTATAGGTATGTTTCCATGTTCTAGTCCCAATATATGTCTTAGTTTAGACCTTTCCTTCTTTACTACTCCTATCTCCTTCTCTAAGCCCTTAATGTTTGTTAGGGTGTGGTAGATTTCTCTTGGTAGTATTGGTCCGATAGTGTCCCGATAAGGGGTTTAAATACCCTCAAGGATAGATGTTTTCCAGATTTAGCGGTTTACAACACCCCCTCTAGCCATATAAACCCCTTATCCGGACACTACCATTGGTCCCTTTTGAGGTCTTTATATATCCTGGCAATGGTTCTCTTGAGTGTAGTGAGGCCAGTTTGGTGATGTCCCGGTTGTTGGGGCCACTACTCCTTATATGTGGGGCCGGTGGTGGTTCTTATCCGAAACGGGTGATGAGGATGGGGTTGGTGGTGACTGATTCGGGGATCGAGGTTGCGGTGGGGAGGGTTGTGAGCATTACTCCGACTCCGGACGGGGTCGTGATTGTGCAGAACGAGTGGGATGGGGGGCTGAGGACTTGGATGATACCCTCCATCGCGACGCTGAGGTGGCTTATACATGAGGCCACTGCTGGAGAGACGCCGCCGAGAATCTACCACCTACCACCACTCAACTCGATAGTCCTAGAGAGGGAGCAGGTGGAGAGGTTCCACATAGTTGCGAGGCCATACGAGATAAAGGCTCGGAACGAGGGGGTGCATGGATGTTGAAGTTCTACGCAGACGTTCACAGGACTAAGAAGAATGGCGAGGGCTTCAGGATAACATACACTACTGACGGAACGACTTTCAAGCATATAGACAGCTTCAGTGAGATCCCGGCAAGGCCCGGAGACAAGCTATTCATGGATACACTGCCACCCCAATACACGGACGGCGCGATAGAACTACTAAGGCGGGGAGTAGAGGTCTATTATCTCAGGAGACTCACATTACTTAAGAAGATGCGTAGGGAGCATAAGTTGCCGAAGAGCGCCAGGGGAGACATAAGGGCATTGATGAGTATTGAGGAGAGGTGGTTCAGGAGGGTTACTGGGGACTTCCTAGTCTTGAGGAGGATGATATTGGCCTATAGGTCTCTATTGAAGACTCATCAGCAACTACTAAATAAATACAGGGCTTTGTCTGAGGCTGAGAGGGAGGTTCTGAAGCCAGCAATCTCCTCTATCGAAAAACAGTTGGAGGAGATGGCGAAAAAGATAGACGAGGAGGCTGGTAAGAGGTATCCGGCCTATAATGTGCTTCTTGAGGGGCTGGGGATAGATGATGGTTTGGCTGGCAGGGAGGCTCTGGCAGAGCTGCTAACGTATGCCGATTTCGTCAATAGTTCTCTGAGGGGTTTGAAGAAGCTTTTAGGACTCTATAAACCGACTAGCTCGTCTAGAAGGGAGTATTGGAGGCTATATGATGGTAGGCTTCATCGGGCTGTCACTAGGCTGGCGATGACATACTACAAGAATAGACCGAACGGGAGACAATGTTGGGAGCTGGTGAAAAAGATCAGGCAACTAGTGGTGACTGCTCAGGCACCGGGATAGGCCCCCGGCAGCGAGGGGGAAAACCCCACAACTATACACACCGGGGGCTTAAGGCTTTTAATCGCCGGAGCATATTCTCCGGCGGGCTGCTGCCTTATAATTCCGGTGTCTGGGGTTCTTAGGCTTGCTGCCGGGGTCATATAGACTAACCAACCCCTCCCCCACTCTTTCCTCCTATTATCGGGATTGTATTTTGTTCTGCGGCTTAATTAGTTCTTTGAAACCTTCATCCCCCCGGTTTTCCGTAGTGGGGGGCGCCTATCTGGAGGCGAGTATGGGGGAGTCTACCTGGTGGACGCCCTCGGGGACCAGGCGCCGGCCGCGAACTTGTAGCCGCACTTCCGACACTGCCATACGCCGACGCTAACCCTCCTGACTGCCCTCCTCCCGCAGCTACTGCAGACATGGATCGCCCGCTGCTCTAGCTCTATCTCCTCAACCTTCTTCCTGAGCCTAGAGCCATATCTGGCTCCAAACCTCTTGGTCATCCCTTTCCCGGCCCGCATACAACCTCACGTGAGGATCCCCATGTAATATATCTCGCGTGGCCTCCTCGCACTACGGGAGACCAATCCGACCGACAGCGCTCATCAGTTTGGCTCGAAGCTCTATCGACTTTTCCCTTGTGACAGTTATCAGCTCGTCAAGCAGCGACTCCCGCATCAGTCCCGGAAGACTCTTCTGTATGGCCGCCACCTCGTTCTCGTCTGACCAGCCTAATACGAGAGACGTGTCTATGGCTGACTCCTCAAGCGCGGTCGGGTCCACGATGATCTTATCCCTGAGGAACCCGACGGTCACTGAGACGGGGAGCTTTTTGATCGGGAGGCCTACGCGGCTCTCCGGGTCCAGCACGACCTCCCCGTCCCTAACGTGGAAGGCCGGAACTTTTGCGGTCGCGAGGGCGGCGACGGAGGCGAGTACCGAGGGGTCGAAATAGTTGCCGTCGTAGTCGAGGACGTAGACATCCACATAGATCACGAGGACACTCTTGCCTGGAATGTATACGAGCTTCTCTAAATCAAGCATCTTCGACTCCCTGATACATCTATCCACAACTCTAGCCAACTCTATCGCCTTCTCGTCCGGAGGCCCCGGCTCGAAATAGCTGGAGGCCAGCGGCAGTAGCTCAGCGTTGACCACTATATTGGCTTGGTTCGGGGTGTCGGGGTAGGGTGCGCCAAGCGAGGTCTTGACTCCAGCAATTATCTTTGTTCCGCCGAGCGTGACGAGGGCTGAGCCCTCAGCCTTCTCTATGACAGATGTCTTGATGTCGAGCGGCCTGTGCTCGTGGGGCTTTCTGCCGTCGAGTCTCTCACCACGCGAGATAAGCTCGTAGAGCTTATCCTGCATTATCTTCGTCGGATAAGGCTTGGCGCCGACCCTATACATGCTCCATCACTCCTCGCCCAGAGGCTCGGCTGAGGCGAACTTCTTGGCAAGCGCCCTCTTCTGGAGCTCGTAGATGATGTTGATGCCCTTCCTCGCGAGCTTTAGCGCTTCCCTGAACTCCTCAGAGCTGAGCCTCCCGTTGAGCTGTAGGAGGACTATTGAGCCGAGGCGGGGAGCCATGCCGATCGGCATATCAGCCTCGCCCATCTTATCCTCCTCTTCGCTCGGGTCTAGGACGATCTTTCCCTCAACCTTACCGACCGCCACCGCGGCGCAGAGATCAAGCATTGGGATACCGGCATCTGCGAGGGCCACGGACGCTGCGGTGAGTCCCGCAGTCCTTGTGCCTGCGTCGGCCTGTATAACTTCCACGTATATATCGATCGCCGAGCGTGGGAACTCCTCTAGCAGAACCACGCTTTCCAGCGCCTCCCTTATCACCTTGCTGAGCTCCACCTCCCTCCTAGTCATGCCCGGCGCCTTCCTCTGCTCGACGCTAAAGGCCGCCATGTGGTATCGGCAGCTCAGAATGGCCTTGTGAGGCTGAGCTAGGTGTTTAGGATGAGCCTCACGGGGCCCATACACGGCAGCATAGATCTTCGTCTTACCCATCTCAACGTAGGCGGAGCCGTCTGACCTATCGAGGACGCCCACCTCTATCTTAACCGGCCGCATCTCGTCCAGTGCCCTACCGTCGATTCGCCTCCCCTCCTCTGAGATGAGCCGAACTTCACTCTTCTCCAACAACCTCACCCCTCATGACGCGTTTACGTATATGGCTTGTCACCCTCTCAGTAAGCCCAGGAATGTGGCTCTCCTCATCTATTATTCTTATCGCGGAGGCTACGGCAAACTCTTTCTCTGGCGAGTCGCCCATGATGGCTATGAGTCCATTCCTACCGACGTAGAGCTTGCAGCCGCTCTCGCTGGAGAGGAGGTTAAGCATGCTCCCCTTTTTGCCGATGATCCTAGGTATCTTCACAGGGCTTACGCGTATCAGGAGCCCCCTCTCAATCTTAACGAGCTTGCCATCAGAGTCTAAAAAGACTCCCCTGACGCCCGAGTACTTTACGGTCGTGTAGATGACGTCTCCCACGTTTAGCCGTAGCTTGGATTTTCTCCGCGGCGTCCGCAGGAACCCGACGAGGTGCCAGCCTAGGTCAACCTCGTAATGGCTCGGCTTGATATCTGTGATTATGCCCAGCACGTAGTCTGATTCGGACGGCTTGTAGGGTGACTTGGCTGGTAGAACGTTGATCACCGAGTCTTTCATGTGGACGATGCCCGCGACTGCCGAATAGACCTTCCCCTCATACACATATGTGTGGGAGCCTGCCGCTCTGGCTTCATCGGACAAGAGCTGGCCGGGTACCACGAACTCCCTCTCCTTGACGTAATGCGTCACTTCACGACACCTCCCGGCTTTACATCTCCACGTCCACCAGTATACTTATTCACCAGCTCGACCAGGTCACTTAGGAGCCCCGCAGGAGCCTCAAGCTCGCACCTCCACCATCCATCCTGGCCCCACTCCTCCTTCAGCAGTCTGCCAAGCGGTCTGAGGTGTCTCTGGACCGCGGGCTGGGCGTCAGGGGGGACCCTGATGAGGAAGACGCCGACGCCAACCTTGATCGGCAGCACGGTCCTAAGCTTCTCGAGTATGCGTGGGACCTGCTTCTTCGCCTCGACGAATGGGTCTATCGAGACCCCCGCCTCGTCCAGCGCTAGCTCGAGCCTCTGTGGGGGGATGGGTGTGTTGGTGCGTGGATCGATCGCGTTTTTGCTCAGGAAGTCGATGATCTGCTTCTTCTTCTCCTCTATCAGCCTTCTCCTCTGCTCGGATGTTATCTGGAGGTCTCCTTCCTTTACGATGCGGAGCGCGATCTCCCTCACGTCGGATGTCCCGAACGCCTTCGTCAGCTCCCCCATGTTGGCCCTAATACCCTTCTTCGAGTCTCGATAAACCTCCTCGTAAACGAGGATCCTCGAGACAGGTACCTCTTCACCCATCTTCAGGGCTAGAGCTGCCTCAGGGTCAACAAGGACCTCAAACACGTTGCCTGCGCGAGACAACCGAGCCACCGTATACCGCTTGCTACTCAACTACAGTCACTCTGGTGATATGCGTCCCGAACTCTATTTATAGCCTACTATTAGCGACAAAGGCCTGCCGGAAGGTGGTCTCGAAAGTATTGTCTGAGCGCCTATTGGGATCAAGTAGAGAGACATCACACCTGTCGAGCCCCTAACGTGCGGGGAAGCCTTCCTCACGGGAACTGGCGCCGAAATAGTACCCATAGCATCCATAAGCGGTGTCAAGATAGGGGAAAGAGTTGGGGGGAGGTGTTTGGGTTGGCTGGACCTCAGCAGCCTCGGAACCCCAGACACGCGGAAACTGTATGTGTAGGGCCTCCTTAC
>JAVVGN010000037.1:0-18595 GCA_032249095.1 Candidatus Caldarchaeales archaeon
TTGTTCGGAGAACATCTCCTCTCCAGGAAGCCGAGATGGATGGACTCAGAGCTGAAGATCAAGGCGCTCATATACAACATGCTATTGAGAGCCGTAACAACGTAGAAAACTGGGCCCCAGCCTGAGAGGGGAAAATCGAGCCCCAGGAATTAGGCCACAAGGCACTGAAACCTATAAACACTTAAACACCGACAAGCATGGGTTAGGAGCCGCAAGCTTTTAGCGTAGAATTCGTCTTCAAGCTCATGCCTCTGACCTTGGGTATCCGTGTAGTGTTGTTTGTCCTTTTCCCCTGAATATTACCTCGTTTCCCCACAGGTCTAGCTCTATTGGTATGTTTCCGTGTTCTATGCCTAATTAGGTGCTTTAGTTTTGACCTCGTCCCTCCTTACCACTACTATATCTCCTTTTTAAGCGGTAGTGTCCGGATAAGGGGTTTATATGGCTAGAGGGGGTGTTGTAAACCGCTAAATCTGGAAAACATCTATCCTTGAGGGTATTTAAACCCCTTATCGGGACACTATCCGCTTCAGTGACCAGTCTCTAGGCTAGACGGTTCTGTTTTCGCTTAGGCCGCATCTCACACACTTATAGACCCGGTAATTCTTCTCTATGCGCTCCACCCTCATCTCGCCACCGCAGCATGGACACTTTTCCGAGCGTTGGTCCAAACTACTCATTATGACGCCCCCGTGTTAGACGGCTAAAAAAATGTCGCTTGGGCTACTCGGTGGACGGGGGATAACGCCTGTAAAGCTACCTAGTCGGCTAGAGTGAGCCCACATTTAAATTCTGAGGAGAGACCCTATTCGGCGTGGCCGACGAGAAGACGCAAGATACAGGTACGGGCGTCGGGGAGGCGGTGGTGAGGGTTGTGGAGGGCCACTTGGTCGAGCTCGACTATACCATTAGGTTGAAGGATACTGGCGAGCTTGTTGACACGACCATCGAGGAGGTGGGTGTCAGCGCCGGATGGACAGGCAGAGCCTATGGCCCCCGAGTCGCCGTGGTTGGTAGGGGGTACCTCCTGAGAGCTATAGAAGAAGCCCTGATAGGCATGGCGGAGAATGAGACCAAAGTGATCGAAATACCTCCAGAGAGGGCCTTTGGGCCCCGGGACCCATCAAAGGTGAAGGTAATACCGCTTAGGAGGTTTAAGGACATAGATCAGCCCCTCACGGTCGGGATGCGGGTCATGGTGGATGGGCGTGAGGGCTACATCAGGAGCATCGAGTCTGGCAGGGTACAGGTGGACTTTAACCATAGACTCGCAGGAAAAACACTCGTCGCCGAGATCCACCTGAGAAGGATAATCCTTGACGATGTGGAAAAGGTCTACTCACTTATCCGGGCCTTCTTACCTGAAGCGAGTAGGGAGAACACCAAAGTTGAGGTGGCTAAGCCCGAGGTTACGGTGAGGCTCGGTAAAGAGGTTTATTCAGCCGCCGGCATCAGCACGGCGAAACAAGCCATAGCTAGGGAGACCCTCGAGAACATAGAGGGCGTGGAGAAGGTCGTCTTCGTAGAGGAATACATTAAAGAACAGCCTACAACATGACCGTGATGCACGAGGCTAAGGATGGTGAGCGGGAACATGGCCATGTTCGGATTCTTGGTCCTGCTCTTTTTCAGCGTCTTCGGGGTCGGGACCGGACTCCTAGTGAGCGGCTACCTGACAGGGCAGACCCTCTACGTCTACTTGGGAGTCACGATCCTGCTCCTATCCACCATCCCACTCTTCCTCTCGGCATTCCTCAAGGGAGGGTAGGAGTCCCGCACCTAAAGCACATATCGATCCCTAACTAGTGGGGTTACTCTACCCCCGAGCCCTAGACCTGACCGGACTTTATCGTCTCGAGGAGCGAGATTGCCAGCCAGAGCTGTGTCCGCGCAAAACTGGGGATGTTGCTGTCGGAGATAATTTCCTCAATCTTTTCGATGGCGTTCGCCGCCCTCACCGCGGGCGAGTATTTTTCGTTAAAGAGCTCCTGAGACGCCTCCTTCACGATACGCCTTACGTTCCGCGGCATAGTGAGGTCACTGGCCACTGTCTCCAGTATCTGGACAATCTGCTGCCTCTTCTGCTCCCAAGTCGAGGCTGTCAAGCATCATCACCTTTTAATGAGAGACTAAGCCTAGCTGTTAGCGACCAATATATAAGCATAGGTTTCTACACTCAAAGTAACAGAAGCGTTACAGAAATGTAAAGAAGCTAAACAGTTTTATCCTCGGCGCTCAATTCTCATTCCGTGGCGGGAAAACTGGCCGAGGCTCTGTCCGCGGCACGGGACTATGAGTCTATCTTTCGGCTCGTAAAGAGGGTGGTAGAGGAGAGGCTGGGGATTAGAAGGGTAGGCTTGATGCTCATCATAGCTGACGCGCCTACGGGAGTCTTGGCCTATCATGAGGTTGGCTCGAACGCTATAGTCGTGAACCGGCGGCATCTCGAGCCATGGCTCAGAAGCAGATCGCGGGAAGAGGCGAACTCCTACATCTTCATACTTCTGCTCCACGAGTACTTGCACAGCCTCGGAATACTAGACGAGGGGGAGGTTAGGAGGCTGGTCCGAGCGTTGTCGATCGAGTACCTAGGCGCCGAACACGCAGCCACAAAGATAGCCGAGGGAGATGACCTGAGAGGTATTGAGGCTCGTCAGGCCTTCTTTACAGGTAGGCCAAGCAGACCCATAATTGTGAAAGACTTCGACACCGACAACACGACCTATATTGGCTAGCCCAGCTCCCGTCTCACTACCCCGATTACACAGTGCCTCCTCGCCGCGACGATCTCGGCCTCCACGAACTTTCCGATAAGGTTCTTGGAGTCTGTTCCGGGGAAAGCGATCGGGACGTAAGCGAAGTTCCGACCAATCGCCTCGCCATGGCTGCCAGCCTCATCGATTAGTACCTCTCCGACCCATCCAACCCATTCTTTCATTTTCCGCCTCGAGATCTCTCCGCAGAGATCGGTTAAAACCTTGCTCCTCCTGTTAAGCTCATCGGCGGGAAGCTGCTTAAGCTTAGCAGCAGGTGTTCCGGGCCGCGGATAGAATCTCGAGATATTGACAAAGTCGGGCTCCACCTTCTCAATAAGCCGACACGTCTCCTCGAAGTCTTCCCAGCTCTCGGTCGGGTAACCCACGATAACGTCTGTCATTAGGGTAAGGCTAGGATGGGCGCGTCGGAAAATGCTCACTATTTTTAAGAAGTCAGAGACGGTATAGCCGCGGCGCATATCCCTCAGAACCCTATCGCTGCCACTCTGCACGCACAGGTGTAGGAACTTGAAGACCCTCTGATCGGAGTACACTTGAGCGAGGCTCTCAATCTCGACTCTCTTGAAGTGCAGAGGATTCATCATGCCGACCCTGATGAAATACTTTCCATAAACATGATCTAGTATGGACCTGAGGAGGGCTGGCAGGTTCGTGTTTATGTCTCTCCCGTAGGCAGAGCAGTCCTGAGAGGTTAGCCATATCTCCCTACAGCCTTCGCTTACCGCTCTGGAGACCGCGAGGCGGATATCGTTGGGCCGGTAACTCTTTAGGTCGCCTCTCGCCAGCTTTGTCTGACAGAAGGTGCAGCTGGAGAGGCAGCCTGTGCTTATACCAACTATGGATACGACCCCGTTGGACCTGAAGTGTGGTAGAAGAACTTTAGAAAGTCCGTCGTCATCGAGGAAGACTCTTCTGCTCCCCCCGGCTGCAGCCTCGACTGCCTCCACAATCTTTGAGACCGCTCTCGGCGAGAGGAGAGAGGCTGATGGTGAGAGTCTCTCGACAACCTGTGGCTCAGCCTTGGCCATGCAACCAGCGACGACGAGGGGTTTTCCAGTCTCGTTGAGTTTCCTGATCCTGTATATCATTCTATGCTCACTAGGTGTCTTCACGATACAGGTGTTGATCACGTTTACGTCCGCCTCATGCGGATTGTCGACAAGCTGGTAGCCTGCCCCTTTCAACAGGCCCACCATTATCTGGGCGTCCTCCATATTTGACGCGCATCCGTAGCTCTCTATGTAGACTCTCCTCACACCCAGTCTAGCTCCAGACCGCCACCAATATTAGTCTACACCGGCCCCATCTCTCACGAGCCTCGCCGCCCTTTCCCTCGATATCCCGAGGACAGAGAGCAACGTCTGGGCTGCTTCACTCCCTCTGGTAAGCTCGGCATGCATCTTGGAGAGCTGTCTCCAGCTTTCATACCTGCTCCATGGATACAGTATCCAGCTACTTGTAACCACGACATAGTAGTTGGGGTGAAACGTGGTCCAGGGCTTTATGTGGAGCACGGCGGTCTTAACCATCTTAGGCCCCAGAGGGAGGATAATCCTGTTGATGGCTGTCTGGAGAGTTTTCCCCTCGTCTGAAACGTCATCGACCAGCAGCACTGAGCGAGACTCGAGAGGAGGTAGCTTTGGCCAGTGGTATATCTTGACCTCCCCCCTCTCACCCACCCCACGGTAGCTCTTCAGTCCTAGGGGATGGACCTCGTCGATCCCAAGTATATCGGAGAGGAGGTTTGCCACGAAGAGTCCCCCCCTGAGTATCCCCACGATCATGTCGGGAGAGTACGTCTTCTCGATCTTTGAGGCGAGCTGTTCAACCTGCTCCATGATATCCTCCCACGCTAAGAGTAGGAAGCTTCGTCCGAGCAGCGTAAGCTCCCTAGCCATCATACACTCAGACCATATGGAAACAGATAACTTTGCCCCTGTGAAGGGAGCACGTATTTTAATGGCCTAGTACAACGCGAAGAAGGACAACCCCAGATGTATGACGTGGTCGTAGTGGGGGGCGGAGCTGTAGGGGCTTTTGCCGCCTTAAGAGCTGCCGAGTTGAGCGCTAAGACGGCGCTAGTCGATCCTCGTGGCGTTTTTGGCGGGGCCTCTAGCAGGTCTGCAGGCTGTTTTACAGTCCAGCTCGACACCCCAGTCGATGTTAAGCTAGTGGCCCAAAGTATCGAGCTTGTAACAAAATACACTAGGAGGGCGTGGAAGAGGACTGGCTTCCTCCAAATAGGACGCGAGTCTGATATAGCCGACACCTTGGAGTCGCTGAGAACTGTGGGGATCGGCTACAAGATGCTCAGCGCTGAGGAGATATTAGAGAGATGGCAACTCTTCAGGATCGGTCAGGGGCTGGTAGGCCTCTATACGGAGCCGGACCTCTCGACAGAGCCTAGGATACTCGGTGAGGAGCTAAGGAGCGCGCTTAGTAGAGCATCAGTTACACTCCTAGAAAATGCTGAAGTCGTAGACATTAGGGCAATCGATGGGGAAGTTAAAGAATTAAGGCTGAGCACTGGGGAGACCCTGCGGGGCTCAAGCTACGTCTTCGCAGCAGGGGCCTGGACTGGAAGACTTCTCGAAAGACTTGGTCTACGGATCGAGCAATTCCTAATTACGTGCTACGCATACAAGTTCGATGTGGGTGCAGAGCTTCAGATCCCCAGCTTCTCGAACGAGGCTCTCCACACCTATTGGAGACCCTGGGGTCGTTACCTTGTTGGAGGAAGATACGATGGAACATTTTCCAAGGAGCCAGATCTCTCTAACGCACTGCCGCCATCGAGCTCCGTGAGAGGAGCGTACAGGATGATTAAACACACGCTGTCCATAGAAACGGAGCCCATCCTTGTTGAACATCTGAGGGGGCCTTGCAGCTTCTATCCCGACGGCCTACCTGTCTTCGGTCTCTTACCACCTCACAGCAACTTGGTTATCGTGGACGGCCTAGGAGGCTACGGCCTCATGAGGGGGCCGGCGATGGGGGCGAGAGCTGCTGAACTGCTACTACTTGGTAAGACTGGTGAAGAGCTGCTTCGATTCTCTTGCGAGAGGTTCGCGGACATAACAAAATATATGAGAGGGCGAGGAGCGTAATCTAGATGTGAGGATTTGAATTGTCACTTATGTCGGTCGGGGAAAAGTTTCTGGAGGACGTACTGAATAGTGTGAGAGAAGCTTTTGAGGCGGCGAATCTACCGATGGGTATTTACGAGGTGCTGAAGGTCCCGAAACGCGTCATTACCGTCGCTATACCCGTCGTTATGAACGGTGGAGAAATAAAGGTCTTCACGGGATATCGAGTCCAGCACTCTAACGTACTGGGCCCATATAAAGGTGGTATCAGGTATTACCCCACTGTTGATCTAGACGAGGTCACCGCTCTAGCCATGCTAATGACCTACAAGTGCGCCCTCATGTCTCTCCCCTTCGGAGGAGCGAAGGGGGGCGTTGCATGCGATCCAAAAAATCTCTCTAGGGACGCGCTCGAAAAGATTACGAGAAGATACACATACATGATCAGCGACATCATCGGGCCCTACGTCGACATACCCGCACCCGACGTCTACACAGACGCGCAGGTTATGGCTTGGATAATGGACACCTACAGCCAGCTGAAAGGCTACCAGGTGCCCGAAATCGTTACAGGAAAACCAGTCTACCTAGGAGGCTGCGAGGGTAGGGAGGAGGCCACAGGTTTCGGCGTCTGCGTAACAGTTAGGGAAGCCTGCAAATACCTCGGATTACCGCTTAAGGATGCGAGGGTCGCGATACATGGGTTCGGAAATGCGGGCACTTACGCGGCGCTACATCTGAGTAGCCTCGGCGCAAAGATCGTCGCCGTCTGCGATTCAAAGGGCGCGGTGTACAACCCCACAGGCTTTAACGTGGAGAAGCTAGTGGCACACAAGAAATCCCATGGAACAGTCATCACATTCCCCGACGCGAAACGTATAACGCCGGAGGAGTTGCTCGCACTAGACGTAGAAGTCCTCATACCAGCCTCACTAGAAAACGTCATCAACGAGAAGGTGGCTGAGACGGTAAGGGCAAAGATAGTCGGCGAGGCGGCGAACGGGCCGACCACGAGGGAAGGAGCCAAGGTGCTTGACGAGAAGGGAGTCTTCGTGGTTCCAGACATCCTAGCGAACGCCGGCGGTGTCACCGCCAGCTACTTCGAGTGGGTCCAGAACCTTAAAAGAGAGCACTGGGAGAGGCAGGAGGTCTTGGCAAAACTTGACGCAAAGATGGTGAAGGCGTTCCAAGAAGTAGCAGCAACGAGTAAGAGACTTGAAGTTAGTACCAGAACCGCAGCCCTGGCCGTAGCCTCAACGAGGGTCTCGCTAGCTCTCCAGACCATGGGGATATGGCCTTAAACGCCGGAGAGCTCCTTCCACTATTTAACACCGCGGCCATTTTTGTCACCCTTGCCTACGCCTCATACAGGGACCTAATGGATAGGCTTGTGGATGACTGGGTGTGGCTGACCTGCGCCTCTGTAACCACGCCTGTAACCGTCTACCAGTTACTAGTTGGTAAACTCGACCCCCTGCTGACAGCACTCTCAATCATCATAACCAGCATTCTATCATACATTTTCTACAGAGCAGGGCTGTATGGTGGTGCTGACGCCAAGGGGGTGATAGTGGTCGCACTAACACTCCCGATAGCCTACACTGGCTTGAGATATCATCCGTTCGCACCGATCTCAATCCTGCTCAACGCTCTAATACTCTCGCTAGCCGTCCCCTTAGCCATGTCGGTCATCAACTTCTATCGCATAGTAGTGAGGAGGGAAGATCTTTTCTCCGACTTCAGGGCCGAGAAGACGTATAGGAAGATCGCCGCCGTCTTTTTAGGCACGGTGATAAAGAGTCCTAGGAAGCATAGGTTTTGGGCCCCCATGGAGGAGTATAGGGACGGTTGGACCTTCAGGTTCTCTCCGGATATAGAGGATTTCTGGAAACCGCTGCGGGCTGAGGGGTGGGCAACGCCCTCAATACCCTTACTCGTCTTCATAACTGTAGGGGCCATAGTAGACTATGCCGTCGGAGACCTATCGGCACTTATCCTCAGAGCCCTATCTACTTAGAGAGCATGGACTGTATCTGCCTATAAGTCAGCCCCAGCCGTATCGCACGCTTTAAGGGACCAATAATCTTCTGAACAATCTTTTCAGCCTTAATCCTGTTACTGATCGTGCGGCGGCCCTTGCCTGTGAGCGCCCACAATCTCTTCCTCCTCGTGCCTAACGGCTTAACTAGCCCTTTTCTCTTCAAACGATTCAGGGAAAGGTATAGGGTCGGCTTCTTCAACCTCGTCTTCCTCTCGATATCTGTGACTGATTTACCGCCAGTCAACAGCGCCTTGAGTATTAGGGGCTCTGACGAGCCCTTAGGTAGTCTCTTCAACTCGGTGATATAGAGTGCGGGAGGAGTATATAAAATTATTCAGCTCCGGAGTAATCAAATATACTGTCCGACTTCTTGTAAAAGATCTTTAAAAGCTGTGATAATAGCGTATTCAATGAGTGCTGCAACTAGAATGACTAGGGCGCTGGTCAATATTGTTAGAAGGTACCATTTGACCTCCTCCCTCGCTCTACGCTTTAGTATTTTGTAGGCAAATATTGAGCCGCCCATCACCATACCTCCGTATCCTATAAATTCTAACAATCCGTACACTAGAATTATGGGTATTGCGAGCAGGAAAAGCACGCTAATGCTCTGCAACGTGGCTAGGGCTGCCACATATCTGCCTGTCTCATACGCAACCCACCCAGCGAACAGGGGCCCTGCGAAGGGAATGGCCATTATTAGAGAGATCCCAAAGTTGTTTAGGAATATATCGAGCGGCGAGTCAAGCTGGGAGGTGAGACTTTCTAGTTGTTTTGAGAGCGCCTCTGCCTCGCTCCTGCTGAGACTCGTATGAGCCCCAGCCCCAAAAACGGCGTAAAGCAGGGTCGCGACGGCCACGCTCAATATCAGCCTCTTCCTAATATCTGGCTGCATCTAGCTGTTTTATGGACGACTATTTCATTAACTTATCCAACTCACCGCGAAATCTTGAAATATTCTGGACGGGAACTGGGTCGACCTTTCTGAGGGCGGCAAGGTATATGCTTGTGTAGTCACTCCACGCGAGGGCCGAGAGCGACGCCTCTATAATGGAGCCGCCGAAGCGTTGTTCGAGCATTATATCACTTAGGAGATTCTTGAGGTAATCCATCTGGAACGCTAAGCCCAAGTCTTCGCCGGCCCATCTGAGAGAGAGATACCTATCCTGGGAGGTGAAGGGAAGTGCTTCTAACGTGTTGTGCATAGCCTCGGGCGCCTCTACGACGATGCATGGTGTCTTGGCGTTCTCGTTTAGCTGGTTTTTCAGCCTTAATGCGACGGGATAAAGAGGGCTGGAGCATACTACTACCGGAAGGTGGCTATGAAGATGTATGGCCGCTATTTTCGCAGTATTGGTGGGTGGATCGCTTCGCGGCGAGTAGTAGGCATTTGTTTCTCGAAGCGCTGGGAGGGCGTTCTCTAGGAGTTTCGTCGCATTCCTGACAGCGTTAGATGCCTCTAATAACGAGCATACGGCGCCTAGCATCTCTGGGACAGCCATTCTCGGCGTCAGCCCACCCCTCACCTTTACCATAGGCAGATTCTTTTCGATCGCCAGCCGCTCAAGGCGGCCTCCGGAGCACACGACACACGTGGCGACCCCCCGCTCCACGGACTTTTTGGCGCACTCTATTACTTCGAGAGTGTTTCCGGAATAGCTCACGAGTACGAGAAAGCTATCTCTCCAGACCCACTTGGGTAGGCTCGCGCCTCTGTAAGAGAGCAGCGGGATCTCCGCGAAGTCGCTGAACATATATTCCGCGAGCAGCCCCACTATCCCTGAGCCCCCAAGCCCATAGAACACCACTTTTAACGCGCCCCGGACCCGAGGCTCGATGCTCTTACCTTTCCTGATACCGTCGAGGTAGAGACTTTCTTGATCCATAGTTTGTTGAAGCATCAGATCGACGTTCCCCATCGATCGCAGAACTTTTTCTGAGAGAGTTTCGGCGACCGGGTTACTACTCGTGTCTAATCACCTCTCTTGCACCCGCCTTCTCAAGCGCCTTAGCGAGCAGTTCCTCGGCTCTTCCCAACCACTCTTCAGCCTTCTCACGATCCGAGTGCTCGGCAATAATTTCCAGCGTTATCACCGAGAGGCCGTCCTCGAAGCCCCTCGGATGAGACTTTATGTAAACTCTCCCCCTCAGGGACCTATAGATGGCTTCGAGCTGCGGCGCGAAAAGCGACTCTGGAACACCCTTAACATCGATCCACCTGCGAATCCTCTGCACCCTATCCTTCTCCATCTCAAGGAGTGGCCGCACCTCTCTCTGAAATATGTCTATAAGCTCCGCCGGGACTCCCGGAAGCGACACTATTAGGGATCTCCGATACTTGACTAGGCAGCCGGGGGCAGAGCCTGCATTATTGCGGAGGGGTCTCGCACCCTTAGGCATAATAGCCATCTTGATACGCGCTGGTGTGAGTTCGGCCGAGCTTATTATACCTGCCGCAGCGAGCTTCTCGTACCTCTCTTTCAACATCGCGAGGGCCTCCTCGTTCACTACCAGCTTCTTATTTATGGCCTTTGCTACGGCGTCGAGTGTGATGTCGTCGTATGTCGGACCGAGCCCACCGCTCGTGAATATCCATCTCGCACCTCGCTTAGCCGCCTGCCTGATCGCTGCCACTATCTCTCGTGGATCATCTCTTACAGCAGTTATCCTCCTGAGGTTAAAGCCCAGCTCGTAAAGCTGTTGCGCCAGCCAGCGGCTGTTGGTGTCCTGGACTGAGCCGTTCAAGATCTCGTTACCTATCACAACTATCTCGACTGACGCTCCCCTGACCACAAATAGATTTGTGAGGGATGAATTGATAAGTGTTAGTCGCATGGAATGTCTTCTTCGTTGGCGTCTTAATAGCTTAAGGCTTAAGCCCGATTTGTTTGAGAAGGTTTATCGGCGAGTCGCGATGTCATAACAAGTGGCATAATGAGTCGCTAGACCTCGAGGTCTTATCATTCTTGATTTACTGATAGAGTTGGGGCTTATCATTAGGGTGGGGTATTTGATACAAGTTAAGCAGCGGGACTCGTCAGGAGCTCTAACCATTAGGGGAGCTACTGCGTGAGCCTGGACAGACTCTCATCTATCTCGCCGACGTTCTTCACTCTTTCTTTGTAGAGATTCTTCAGCCACACAACCACCTTTTCCAGACTTAACCCCCTAGCGGTGTGTCCCCTATAATCTCTCAGAGAGCATGTACCAGATCTCTCCTCCTCGTCGCCGACTATCATCATGAAGGAGGCTCTCGACTGGTGAGCAGACCGGACACGCTTCTCGAGTGTTCCTTCCGCCATAAGCTCGGTCCTGATTCCCTCGGCCTCAAGCCTGTTCTTGGCCTGCTCCGCGTATTTCAGGTTCCTCGTACTTACGGGCAGAACCGCAACCTGTACGGGAGATAGCCAGAAGGGGAGGCGCCAGTTATAATGCTCAAGCAGTATGCCGATAAACCTCTCGATCGAGCCTAAGATGGCCCTGTGAATCATTATCGGCCTCTTCTTCGACCCATCGCTATCGACGTACTCTAGTCCTAGCCGTTCGGGTAGGAAGAAGTCGAGCTGGACGGTCGTGCACTGCCACCTTCGGCCCAGAGAGTCCTCAACGTCTATATCGATCTTGGGGCCATAGAAGGCCCCCTCACCGGCTTTGATCTCATATGATAGACCGGCCCTTTCCAGCGCGCCCCTTAGAGCTTCAGTGGCCTTCTCCCAGACCTGTGGGTCCCCGATGAACTTCTCGGGCCTCGTTGAGAGGGTCGCATAGATGTTGCCTCTTATTGTCGTGTTGAGTATCTTTAGGGACTCGCGGAGTATCATGATTATTATGCCCTCGACTTGGTCTGGCCTAGCGAAGACGTGGCCGTCGTCCTGCGTAATGCTGCGGACACGGAGCAGGCCTGTAAGTTCTCCCGGCTGCTCGTTTCGATAAACAGTGCCGAACTCCGAGAGCATTATTGGTAAATCTCTATAGCTCCTAGGCCTGCTTGCAAAGATCATCGCGTGCGCGGGGCAGTTCATGGGCTTGACGACATATTCTTCTCCCTTAGCTACTAGCGTGAACATTCTGTCGCGGTAGTGTTCGTAGTGTCCTGTCTTGTACCATATATCTGACTTGAATACGTGTGGTGTCCAGACTTCCTTGAAGCCCATAGCCTTGTTGGACTCCCTCACGAGCGTGATAAGCTCCTCCCTGATGATCCAGCCCTTGTCGTGGAATAGGGGGAACCCCGAGCCGAGGGCCGGGTTGATTGAAAATAGATCCAGCTCTCTCCCTAGCTGCACATGCAGGGTTTCGCGCCCCTCAGCCTCCACCTGATGCAAGGTTGCCTCCGTCGGAGCCTTAGCGGCCGTAACTTGGAGGGATTCTCTCGTCACAGAGCGGAACTGCTCTGCCAATGGGTGTCCTTTTATAGAGAGCGTAAACTTCTTGTTCCACCCGAAGGGCGCCCGATGCACTTTGAGCCCGAGCTTTAGACTCTCGTCCTCTAACAGTTTTAGGAGATGCAGTGCCCTCTGTGGGGGAGCCAAACGATTGCTCAGGTGCGCGTAAGGATAGATTAAGAGATTTTCCACGCCCAGCCTCTCTAGCGAGGCGGCGACCTGCCTAGCCAACGAAGAGACGATGTCCTCGTCATCGTCCTCCTCCACGCATGTAAATAGCACCACAATATCTCGGAACTCGCGGACGGACGGGTCCACCTCCTCATAGACAGAGCCCTCCCTTCGTAGAGGCTCATACATCATGTAGTCGGCGTGTATCTGCAACGTCTTCATAGCCGCAGTTTCTATTGTCAATAACCCAATAATTAACGATTATTATAAAGAGGGATCCTGGTCGTCTGTTAGTCTGGTCTTGGGTATCCGTATGGTGTTGTTTGTCCTTTTCCCCTGAATATTACCTCGTTTCCCCACAAGTCTAGCTGTATGGGGAGGTTTACGTGTTCTAGTCCCAATATGTGTTTTAGTTTAGATTTCTCCTTCTTTACGACTCCTATCTCCTTCTCTTATTCCTTTAATGTTTGAGCTCGTCTCCAAACTATTTAAGCTTCTTCTGAGCATGGTGTATTGTGGAGTTTCGTGGGCTTAGTGATTTTGAGTGGGGTGTCGTTAGGCCTTTTCTTCCTCCTAGGTCTAGGGTTGGTTGGCCTAGGGCTGATGATAGGGTGGTCTTGAACGGTATACTGTACGTCCTCACCACTGGCTGTAGGTGGATGGATATGCCCCTAGAGTATGGTTCATACAAGACTGCTTGGAAGAGGCTTAAGAAGTGGCAGGAGATGAGTATATGGGATAGTATATTCAAGGCGTTAGCATCCATTAGGCTAAATAACCCCCCATCTATAAATTATAGAGGCTTTCACGACTTTTTGGCGTCGCGTAATGTACGGGCGGCGCCGTTCTCACCGCAGAATTTGTCTCGATGACCGAGGGCACGGGTATAGTCCACATGGCGCCGGGCCACGGGCCTGAGGACTTTGACCTTGATAGGAAGCATGGCCTGCCACTATTCTGCCCTTAAAAGCCCCTCTATAGGGAGCGCTTTTAAGCCTTCATGAGCGGGCTTAAAATATCTTCAGCCCATGGAGCAGTTGGATGAGTCGGTCGGGGAAGAGGAGGAGAGAGCTAGAGAGCAGAATACTCTCCATGGCGACCAGGCAGTTGATCTTGAGGCTCGCTCAGAGCGGCATAACGCCTAACAGCTTAACCTATGCCGCCTTCATAGTCGCGGCCGCCGCCTCAATATTATATGGCCTCTCACGATACAGCGCCACCCTCGCGGCGCTGGCTGGGGCTGTTTACCTCCTCTCGGCGCTCCTAGATGTGCTAGACGGCCAACTCGCCCGGCTTTCAGGGAGGGTGACTAAGCTGGGCGGCTTCCTCGACTCGGCCCTTGATAAGGCTGCCGAGATTCTTGTCTGCGTGGGTATAGCGCTGTCGGGCCTAACGGACCACTTGTCCCCCCTTCTTTTCTGCGCCTCCTCCCTCTATGTCAGCTATACCAGGGCTAGGGGCGAGGGGGTTGGTGTGGACCTCTCGGGTATCGGTCCGGCCGAGAGGGGTGAGAGGGTTCTAATAATTACAGCGGCCTCCCTGTTGATGCTGCTCCACCGAGATGCTCTCGTTATGGGTCTCTATGTGGGTGCTGCCTTATCAGCGGCGACCGGTATAAGGAGGACCATTTACGCCGTGCGGGCTCTCAGTAGGTGAGTTTGCCGGTCAGGACTCATAGTTATATAGCCGGCGCCACGCTTGAGGCGTTAGGTGCATGAAGATACCGGAGGAATGGTACAGCGGAGAGATCGCGATCAACGACCCGGGGCTACGCGACTACATAACTATAAGGCCTGTACCTGTCCCGCATTCTGGTGGGCGTCACGAGCATCAGAGGTTTGGGAAGTCGAGACTGCACATCGTTGAGAGGCTCGCAAATATGTTCATGCGCCCCGGTAGGAGCGGGGGCCACAAATACCGCGCCATACAGATAGTCATAAACGCCCTCCACATAGTGCACCTCAGGACTGGCGAGAACCCCCTCCAAGTCCTCGTAAGGGCTATCGAGAACGCCGCCCCAAGAGAGGACGTTACACGTGTAACATACGGCGGTATTACATACTTCAAGGCAGTCGACATAGCCCCCCAGAGGCGTGTCGACCTTGCTCTCAGGTGGCTCGCCGAGGCTGCAAGAACCTCGTCCTTTAGAACGATATTGACACCCGAGGAGGCTCTCGCAAATGAGATAATACTTGCCGCCTCGGGAGATGTGAGGAGCTACGCCGTGAAGAAGAAGAATGAGCAGGAGAGGATAGCGCTAGCCTCCCGCTAGGGTTTTATGTCCACGGAATATGAGTGGGCTTAAATAGGAGTGTTTGAGACTCTATTCGAGAACGACTTGTCCCAGAAACCGCACCTTAACTTGATTGTGATCGGGCACGTCGACCATGGAAAGTCTACGACGATGGGACACTTCTTGGTGTTGAACGGTTCAGTTGACGAGAGGCAGCTGAAACAGCTGGAGGAGGAGGCGAAGAGGCTGGGGAAGGACACATTCATGTATGCCTTCATCATGGACACGATTAAGGAGGAGAGGGAGAGGGGCTTAACGATACAGCTAAGCTTCCAGAAGTTCGAGACCAAGAAATATTACTTCACCATTATCGACGCCCCAGGGCACAGAGACTTCGTAAAAAACATGATTACAGGTGCCTCTCAGGCTGACGCCGCCATCCTCGTCGTTTCGGCCAAGAAGGGAGAGTACGAGGTCGGCATAGCCCCCGGTGGCCAAACGAGGGAGCACCTGTTCCTGGCCTTTATGCTCGGCATCCGGCAGTTCATAGTCCTAGTAAACAAGATGGATGACCCGACGGTTAACTGGTCGAAAGAGAGGTTCGATGAGGTGAAGCAAGGAGTCACGTCTCTTATGAGGCAGATAGGAATCGACCCGTCCAAGACGCCCGTGATACCTGTGTCGGGCTGGACAGGTGACAACCTTGTTTCTAAGAGTGAGAAGATGCCTTGGTATACCGGTCCAACTCTGCTCGAAGCGTTAGACATGTTCCAAGAACCGCCGAAGCCGGTTGACAAGCCGCTAAGACTCCCTATACAGGCTGTCTACTCGATCAAGGGTGTCGGAACCGTGCCTGTGGGTAGGGTCGAGACAGGCGTGCTGAAGCAAGGCGACACCGTTGTAATAATGCCTGGCAATATACGGGCAGAGGTCAAAAGCATTGAGATGCACCACGCGCCCCTGCAACAGGCGGTACCTGGTGACAACATCGGCTTCAACCTGAAGGGCGTGGATAAGAGCCAACTATCGAGGGGGATGGTGGTGGGTCCTGTTGACCATCCCCCAAGGGTCGCGGAAGAGTTTGAGGCACAGATCATAGTGATTAACCACCCGACCGCAATTGCGGTAGGCTACACTCCAGTCATGCACGTGCACACTGCCCAAGTTGCGGTTAAGTTTAAGGAACTTAAGGCTAAGATCGACCCAAGGACGGGGCAGGTTGTAGAGCAGAACCCGCAGTTCCTAAAGACTGGAGACGCGGCGATCGTTGTTTTGCAGCCCTTGAGACCCGTCTGCGTCGAAGAATACAGTGATTTCCCGCAGATGGGACGATTCGCGATACGTGATATGGGGATTACAGTGGCAGCTGGCGTCGTGAAGAAGATATTAACCTAACCTAAGACTACCTTAGCTCATGTCTCGTATCTTGGGTATCCGTATTGTGTTGTTTGTCCTTTTCTCCTGAATATTGCTTCGTTGCCCCATAGGTCTAGCTGTATTGGTATGTTGCGGTGTTCTAGTCCTAAGTGGGTGCTTTAGTTTGGGCCTCTTTTTCTCTACAACTCCTATCTCTTTTGATGTTGTATAGCGTATTTCTCTTTTGGGAGTATTAGTCCGTTTGAGGTCTTGTATTCTTTATATCTTTTGGATGGTGGGCCATTATTTTCAGCCTGGTCTCTAAATGTTTATGTAACGTCTCTAGCATCGGTTCTGTATAGTGGTTGGGTGAGGGCGGGACCGAAACGCCTGGGCACAAGGGGCCGTGTCCGGGTGTGTGTCCCGTCTGATGTGGGATGGTCCCCGAGGGGAGCAGGGATGCTCCCTGCGCCGGTTTGGCGCCCCCGAGGAGTGTCCATCCCGCCTGTATCCCCCTGAAGAATTGCTCCCGGGTCGGGGCTAGGAGATTTGGGGGTGGGTGGGGGAGGAGGGGTGGCCGAATGGGCTAAGGCCATTCCTGCCCTAGAAGCGCCAGAATACTGACGACTGTGACCAGACCCCAGGTGGGCTGTCTCTATCCCGGAGAAAGACTCCGGGCCGCCCAATGCTTGTGGGCGGCTGGAGGCCAGGTGGCGGCTTCCTCGGTCGGGGGAGTCGCTCCCGACCTCCTCGGTCGGGGGGGATGAGGGGTGCTGTGCCGCGGCGCGCCGAAGGCCCCCTATCCCAGCTATTGGGGGTGGTTCTATGGGTCTGGCGGCGGGATCGGCCCATCCTCGGTCGGGGGTGTGGCTGCTCTCCCGCGACGGCTATGCGGCTATGCCGTTTGACTGGCGCGGATCCTCGGTCGGGGGTCCGCGGACAGCGCCGGGCCGTGGTCCAGCCGCCTAAAGGGTCCATCCCCCACAGGCTCTCCTCGACCGGGGGGAGCGGTGGGGCGAGGACACTAGACGACTCCCTGACGGCTCCCGCGGTTAGAGTCTAGGTCTTTTTCCCTGGGCAGGGCTGGCCTCCGGGTCCAAGTGGGGGATAGGCATACCCGGGACTATGGCGCGGCGTGCAGGGGACCCCCAGGCCTAGATGGCCGCGGGAGTGTAGGAGAATTCATTTATGTTTCTTGTTGGTGCTTGGTGCTCGCGTCGCGCTTCCGGGAGCGGCGACGGGGCTAGAGGCCTCTGGGCCGGGGCGCGAAGGCTCCGGGGCTTGGTGTGCCCCTGGTGCCCCAGCCACATCCTTTGGGTGGAGCCGGCTCCGGAGCGGGGCTGGGGAGGCCTGCGCGGCGCGGGATAGAGAGTCACGCTGACTGTACCCATCCCATAGGAGGCTTGGCGGGGCGACGTTTCTGAGGCTTAGGGATCTTAAAAAGCTCTCCGAGGAGCGAAGGAACAATGGTCTTAGGAAGACGGATGAGAATGATGTGAAGGCTCTAAGGCAGATATTCTATGAAGATCCAGATCTGTTCCAGCCACTCTATGCTTCTCCGTTGGAGCTTGAGGTTAGGGCTCTGGCGGAGCTTTGGGTGGAGCTGGCTGGGATAAAGAGGGGGGCGAAATATGCGCGGACCACAACAGATGATCCGTTAGCTGTCGAGACTCATAGGGTGCTTCGGCGCTACGTCAATAGGCTGGCGACTAGGATTCATGAGAGGGCTATGGAGCTACCGCTCTATAGGATGGCTTTCGAGAGGCTCGGTCTTAAGGGACCTGCACTAGCATACATCATCTCCCGCGACACCATCGTCTTCAAAACACTGTCTAGGACTGGGTTGGAGAGGCG
This sequence comes from Candidatus Caldarchaeales archaeon, assembly GCA_032249095.1. Lineage (GTDB taxonomy): Archaea > Thermoproteota > Nitrososphaeria_A > Caldarchaeales > Calditenuaceae > HRBIN02. Next base: position 17,904 of record JAVVGN010000037.1, read on the forward strand.
CTATGAGCTGTTCCGACATCCTTGGAGAGGTAGAGGATTACGGAGCCAACTACTGATACGATTGGCATACGCAACAGTCACACATAGAAATCAGAGGTATCTAGCAGTATATGAGAGCTATCGTCGGAGTGGTAAGAAGCATTGGCGGGCAATCCTACGCGTGGCGGAAAGAATCCTCAGAGACGTCAGGAGACTAGCGATGGAGGCCCAGGAGGCCGGACAGGCTCCAGCCTGACGGAGAAAAGACCCAGAGGGCTGGAGCGGTCTCGTGAAGAATCCTGCCCTCCATGGAGATCTTTATGGGGCGGCGAGGCCATAGAATCTTTCCTTCCGGTCTTCTGGGTTTCTCTAATGTCGGGCTGGGGAAAGCTCGACCCCTCCCCCTCTTTTCCCCGTTAGCATTCTAAGAACCCGTCTCAAAATTACTTATCTCGATCGCGGTTGTATTGTTGCTATGTCTTTCTTTTGGTGTTCAGTCCAGGACATATGATGAAGTAATGGCGTAACCACCCCCACTTGCCAGCGTTAAACCCCTTTAACTCAATACAGATTGCGTTAAGAGAGAGCTAAATAGTTTTGAGACGAGTTCTAAATATGGCAAAGTTGCCCTAGTTAGGACTCACCACACAAGCGGTAGTGAAGAGCGCGATGGCCGGCGCACCGAGGAGAAGCGTTATAGAGGGTGCTGCGAG